>NZ_JBJNRH010000002.1:549748-552008 GCF_045809185.1 Nocardiopsis yanglingensis
GGTCCGGTCCGGGGGGGGGGGGGGGGGGGCCCCGCCCCCCCCCCCCCCGGGGGGGGGGGGGGGGCGCCCCCCCGCCCCCGCCACTACCAGGTCAACGGCCCAGCGCGCGGCGGATCTCCTCCAGCGCACTGGGATCATCCAGCGTCGACAGGTCACCCGGGTCGCGCTGTTCGGCCAGCGCCTGCAACGAGCGCCGCAGCAGCTTGCCCGAACGGGTCTTGGGCAGTGCATTGACCACGTGCACATGCGCCGGGCGCGCAACCGCGCCAAGCGACGTCGTCACCGTCGCCATCATCTCGGCCACCACCGGTGCCGGATCCTCGCCATCGAGCCCCTGCTTGAGGGTGACGAACACCAGCGGCACCTGCCCCTTCAGTTCGTCCTTGACCCCGATCACGGCAGCCTCGGCCACGCGCGGATGGCTGGAAATGGCCTCCTCGATCTCGCGCGTGCCCAGGCGGTGCCCGGCCACGTTGATCACATCATCGGTGCGACCGAGGATGAAGGTGTAGCCATCATCGTCGCGGATTGCCCAGTCCAGCGAGCTGTACAGCAGTTCCTTGAAGTGGCTGAAGTAGCTCTGCAGGAAACGGCTGTCGTCGTTCCACACCGTGCTCATGCAGCCCGGGGGCAACGGCGGCGACACCACCAGCACGCCCTTCTGCCCCGGTGCGACTTCCTCGCCGGTGTTCTCGTCGATCACCTTCATCCGGTAACCGAGATTGGGGAAGCCTGGCGAACCGAAGCGCACTGGCTTCATCTCCAGGCCCGGCAGCAGGGTCAGCGCCGGCCAGCCGGTTTCCGTCTGCCAGTAGTTGTCGATGATCGGCTTGCCGAGCGCTTCACTGATCCAGTGCGCGGTCGGTTCGTCCAGCGGCTCGCCGGCCAGGAACAGGTATTTCAGCGCGCCCAGATCGTGGCGATGGATGAAGTCCGCGTCGTGCTTCTTCAGCACGCGGATGGCGGTGGGCGATGAGAACATCGTGCGCACGTTGTACTGCTCGCACAGCGCCCACCAGATGCCCGGATCCGGATTCGTCGGCAGCCCTTCGTACAGCAGCGAGGTGCAGCCACCGATCAGCGGGCCGTACACATTGTAGGAATGGCCCACCGCCCAGCCGACATCGGAGGTGGAGAACATCACCTGGCCCGGCTTGCAGTCGAACACGGTCTCCATCGACTGTGCCATCGCCACCGCATAGCCGCCCACATCGCGCTGCACGCCCTTCGGCTTGCCGGTAGTGCCGGAGGTATACAGCAGATAGCTCGGCTCGCTCGCTTCCAGCCACTGCACCGGCACATCGACTTCACCGATCTGCGCACGCAGCGTGGCGTAGTCCACATCACGGCCCGGCACGCGTGGTTCGGCTGCATCCAGTCCACGCGACACGATCAGCACATGCGGTGGCGGTGACGTGGCTTCGGCGCAGGCAGCGTCGACCATCGGCTTGTACGGAATCAGCTTGCCACCGCGCATGCCGGCATCGGCGGCGATCAGCAGCTTGGGCTTCGCATCGTCGATGCGCAGCGCCAGGTTGTGCGCGGCAAAGCCCCCGAACACCACCGAGTGCACCGCACCGATGCGCGCGCAGGCCAGCATCGCGAACACGGCTTCGGCCATGTTCGGCATGTAGATCACCACGCGGTCACCGTGACCGACACCGAGGTGCTTGAGCACGCCGGCGAAGTCGTTCACTTCGCGATACAGCTGGCGATAGGTGATCTCGCGCGTACTGTTGGTTTCGGTGGAGATGGCGACCAGCGCGAGCTGGTCGGCGCGCTCGGCCAGGTGGCGGTCGACGGCGTTGTAGCAGAGATTGGTTTCCCCGCCGACGAACCAGCGCCGGAACGGCGGGTTGCTGTAGTCGAGCACCTGCTGTGGCGGTTTATGCCAATGGATGCGCTTGGCTTCCTCGCCCCAGAAGGCTTCCGGCTCGTCGATCGAGCGACGGTAGGTTTCCTCGTAGTTCATGACGCAGCCCTCCCAGACAAAGTCATGGGTTCGAGGATAGTCCGGCGCTGCCGCGCGGGCCGCCCTACCTTGGTAGGGGGTGGGGTTCTGTTCTGCAGGGCTTGCAGCCCTGCACCTGCAGAATCAACGTCAACGTCAACGTCAACGTCAAAAGCGGGGCCATTGAGGGATGGCGGGGTGGGTCCGGTTGCGGGGGGCGCCGTGAATCCGTCCATGGAGGCTCGGTCGCCGCATCCATGCGGCTCACGCCCCCGCAACCGGACCCACCCCCCCTTCGACAGATTAAAG
>NZ_JBJNRH010000003.1:0-37028 GCF_045809185.1 Nocardiopsis yanglingensis
CGGAGACGCCCACCATCACGCGCGGAGTGCTCATGCGACCTCCCGGACCAGCGAAAGCGGATGGCGCTGGCCACCCAGGAAATCAGCCACCACCTGCCAGACCAGCGGGCTGCGCAGGCGCTCGCCGTTGCGGCGCGCCTTGCGCTGGCGGTCGATGCGGAAGATGTAGCGCTGGATGGCGCTGTCGGCGCCGCGGGGCAGGATGTCGAAGCGCATGCCCACGCGCTTGATCTCGATGCCGTTGGGTTGGCGCTGCGGCAGCAGGTTGCAGACGACCAGCTCGATCTCCAGGTCCGGGCCGTCGGGCAGCGACAGCACCGCCGGGTAGCGCTTCTGCAGGCTGAACACTGCGCAGTCGGTAGGCACGGCTACCGCCAGGCCGCCGCCGCTGATGTCCACCACCCGCATCGACAGCGCTTCGGCACGGCTCTCGCCGGCGGGGATCAGCAACTGGGGCGAATCGGTGACGGGCGTCTCCAGCCGGTACATCTCACGTCGTTGCAGATGGACCAGTTCGTCCGGCAGAGGGGCACGGAAGGCGACGTGGCCGTCGTTGTCCACGCGCTGCAGTGCCTGCAGGCGGAACCGCACCAGCACGCGTTCGAGCTGGGCAAAGCACAGCAGATGGTCGGCCTGTTCGGCGGCGCGGTTGGACGCCTCCTGCGGGCTGCCATCGAGCAGCAGGGTGTCGTCGTCCTCGTCGAGTTCAAGCAGCGCGGTCGGGAACGAGCGGTCGCGGCCGTCGATATGCGCATTGATCAGTGATCGCTGGTCGATCAGCGATCGCAGCAGCTGCCGCAGCTGGCGCGGATTGCGGACCAGGAAACGTTCGTCAGCGGCATCAGCCGCGTGGACATCATGCACTGCAGTGTCGTTGCCGTCGGACATGGAATCTACGGTCAGGGGCGGGCGCCAGCACGCGTTGGCGCGAGGCTCGATGGGGATATCGGCCACTGTGCCGGATTATGAAGTGAGAATTGCATCACTTTCCATGAGTGTAGGGTCGCGTAAGGGTCAGACCCCTTTCCCGCGGGAAAGGGATCTGACCCCGTGGTTCTGCGTGGATGCCTCCGCGTAGGTCAGAACTCCTGCCAATCGCCGTCCGCAGCCAGTGCTGGCTGCGCCGCCGACCCACGCAGCGGACGAGCAGGGGCGGGCCTGGCAACCGGCGCGGCGGCCGCCACCTGGCGTGGCAGCGGTGCGGTGGTCAGGCGTGTCGGCGCGACGGTGGCGCCCTGTGATGCCAGCCGGAAGCGGGCCACGGCTTCCCCCAGCTGCACGGCCTGGTCTTCCATTGCACGCGCGGCGGCGGTGGCTTCCTCCACCAGCGCGGCGTTCTGCTGGGTGGTTTCGTCCATCTGCACCACGGTCTGGTTGACCTGCTCGATGCCGGCCGACTGTTCCTGCGAGGCTGCGGAGATCTCGGCCATGATGTCGGTCACGCGCTGCACCGAGGCGACGATCTCGCCCATGGTGCTGCCGGCTTGGTGCACCAGGCTGGAGCCTTCGGCGACCTTGCCGACGGAGTCGTCGATCAGGCCCTTGATCTCCTTCGCGGCCGCAGCCGAGCGCTGGGCGAGGGTACGCACTTCGCTGGCGACCACGGCGAAGCCGCGGCCCTGTTCACCGGCACGCGCGGCCTCAACCGCGGCATTCAGTGCCAGGATGTTGGTCTGGAAGGCGATGCCGTCGATGACGCTGATGATCTCGGCGATCTTCTTCGACGAGGCTTCGATGGCCGACATGGTGGTGACCACCTGGCCGACGACCTCTCCGCCCTGCGAGGCGACGCCATGCGCGCCGATGGCGAGCTGGTTGGCCTGGCGGGCGTGTTCGGCGTTCTGGCGCACGGTGGAGGTCAGTTCCTCCATCGACGCGGCGGTTTCTTCCAGGTTGGCGGCCTGCTGTTCGGTACGGCGCGACAGGTCGCTGTTGCCCGACGCGATCTCGCCGGCAGCCAGGGTGATGCTGCCGGCGCTGGCCTGGATCTGGCCGACGATCTGGGTCAGCTGTGCAACGGTGGTGTTGGCATCATCACGCATGCGTGCGAACACGCCGTTGAACTGGCCGTCCATGCGTGCGGTCAGGTCGCCAGCGGCGATCGACTGCAGCAGCTGCGAGAGCTGGCCGAGGTTGCCGTCGGCCACCTGCATCATGCTGTTGAGCTGCTCGATCATCACACGGAAATCGTGATCGAAACGCTGTGCATCACCGCGCTGGCTGAAGTCACCGGCGGCGGCGGCCGAGGCCAGCTGCTGGATCTGCGTGTTGATGGCCAGCAGGCTGGCCTTGGCTGCATCCATCGACTCGTGCAGGATCGCGCGGCTGCCCGGCAGGCGACGTGCGTCCGGGGTGAGGTTGCCGGTGGCGTACTGGTTGAGCACGTCGATGGCATCGCGGATCGCATCGAGGTGCTCGAAGATCACGGTATTGATGCCCCCGGCCAGCTGGCCATACACGCCCGGGAAGTCTTCCGGGATGCGGTGGCTGATGTCCGGGCCAGCGTGCATCTGTGCCATCAGCTGGGTCTGTTCGCTGAAACGGCGAAGCATCGCGGTCATCTCGGCCGTGGCGGCCAGCATCTTGCCGGCTTCGTCCTTGCTGGTGGCCTGGGTGCTGACGCTGAGGTCGCCGCGGGCAACCGCCTGGATGGCATGCACGGCCTTGCCCAGCGGGCCAGTGACGGCGCGCGAGATGACCGTGGCCAGCGCGGCTGCGACCAGCGAAAGCAGCACGATGCAGCCGATGATGGCGATCATGCTGGTGCGGTGGGTGGTATTGGCAGCGGCAATCTTGCCGTCCATCAGGCCGGCGATGTGGGTGCCGAGGGTCTTCATCGCGGCGAACAGGTCACGACGGGCCGGGCGCGACTGTTCGTCGGAGATCTGTTGCGCCAAGGCACCATCGCCGGCGGCCACGGCCTCGCGCATCGCCTTGTTGGCGGCGAAATAGCGCTCCAGCTGCACGTTGGCCGCGCGATAGAGTTCGCGTTCCTTTTCCAGTGCGGGCAGCGCCGAGTACGCGGCCAGTTCGTCATGCACGGCCTTGGCGGTGTCGTCCATGCGCTTGTTGTAGTCGGCAACCTTCTCCGGCTGGTCGAGCATGCTCAGCAGGGCCAGTTCGTAGGTGCGGAACTCGCCCAGCTGCGAGCGTGCTTCGCCCAGGTGCTGGACCGACGGAATATCGTTGCTGGCCATCTCGCCCAGCTGATTGTTGGCCTCGCTCAGGCGCAACAGGGCGAAGGCGCCGAGGACCAGGGTCATCAACGTGGTGAGGGTGAACCCCACGGCCAGCTTGCGGGCGATGGGCAGATCTTGGAACCACTTCATGCAGGGTGCTCCAGGTGGGCAGGGTGCCGGCGTCGGTGCGTCGGCTGGGGGTGGTTGCAGAGCGAACGGGGGTGCCCGGTGGGGGTTCGGTGACGGCCGTCAAAGCGAGATAGCGGCGTGCTGCGGGCGGACTTTATGGACGCAGATCACATTCGGTTGCGTAGGGATGACGACGCGAAAGTGCTGCAGTGGCGGGGCTTTCGCTTGCATGAGGTGGTTGCATGCGCAAGCACGGTGCCGACGGAGTTCACGGATGGGGTGGGGGTCAGATCCCTTTTCCCTGAAAAGGGATCTGACCCGGGGTGGAATGGCGCGCGCAAACAAAAACCGCCGCCCCGAAGGGCGGCGGTTCAGTACACGCATGCAGTATGGGTCAGGCGGCCTGCGGCATCCGCAGTGAACGCACCAGCCCGCCGATGTCGACGATCAGGGCCACGCGGCCGTCGCCGAGGATGGTGGCACCGGATACCCCGCCGATGCGGCGGTAGTTGTTCTCGATGTTCTTCACCACCACCTGCTGCTGGCCGACCAGCTCGTCCACTTCCAGCGCGATCTTCTGGCCATCACCTTCGACCACCACCACCAGCGATTCGCTGCCGGGTGCACGGTTGCCGTAGCCGTAGTACTCGCTCAGCGACAGGATCGGCAGGTATTCGCCGCGCACGCGCAGTACGCGGCCTTCGCCGGCCATGCTGCGGATGTCCTCGGCCTGCGGCTGCAACGCTTCAAGCACATAAGCCAGCGGCAGGATCAGGGTTTCACCGGCCACCGCCACGGTCATGCCATCGAGGATGGCCAGGGTCAGCGGCAGACGGATCAGCGTGCGCGTGCCAGTACCAAGGCTGCTTTCGATCTGCACTTCGCCACCCAGCGCCTGGATGTTGCGGCGGACCACGTCCATGCCGACGCCGCGGCCGGACAGGTCGGTGACCGCATCGGCGGTGGAGAAGCCAGGCTGGAAGATCAGGTCCCAGACCTGCGAATCGGTCGGGTTGTCCGGCACGGCAAGGCCGCGTTCCTGGGCCTTGGCCAGGATCTTGGCGCGGTCCAGGCCGCGACCGTCGTCACTGACTTCGATGACGATGTGGCCACCCTGGTGCGAAGCCGCCAGGGTGATCGTGCCGGTCTCATCCTTGCCCGCGCCGCGACGCACGTCCGGCATTTCCAGACCATGGTCGATCGAGTTGCGCACCAGGTGCACCAGCGGATCGGCGATCTTCTCGATCAGGCCCTTGTCCAGTTCGGTGCCTTCGCCGACGGTGCGCAGGCGGACCTGCTTGCCGAGGCGGCTGGACAGGTCGCGGACCAGGCGCGGGAAGCGGCGGAACACCGCATCGACCGGCAGCATGCGCACGCCGATCACTGCTTCCTGCAGGTCGCGGGTGTTGCGTTCAAGCTGGTCCAGGCCGGCAAACAGGCTCTCGGCGTGGACCGGGTCCAGTGCATGCGAGACCTGCTTGAGCATGGCCTGGGTGATGACCAGTTCGCCGACGAGGTTGATCAGCGCATCGACCTTGTCGACGCTGACGCGGATCGAGGTTTCGGCTTCCTGGCCGCCACCGCTGCTGGCAGCGGCGGCAGGTGCCGCCGGTACAACGGCACCCGGTGTGGAAGGGGCGGGTGTAGCAGGTGCCTCGGTAGCCAGGCTCGGCGGCGCGGCCGGACGGATGTCCAGTTCGCAGTCGTCCAGCACCCAGGCGAAAGTGTCTTCGATCTTGCTGCGCGGCACCTTGCCGACCAGGCCCAGGTCCCACGCCAGGTGGGCCTCGAGCGGATCGAGCTGGGCGAAGCCCGGCAGGCGTTCCATGCGCGCGGCGACCTGCAGCGAACCCAGGTGTTCCAGTTCGCGGATGATGCGCAGCGGGTCGTTGCCGCTCATGAACAGCGACGGTGCTGGGGTGAAGCCGATCTGCCAGGCTTCCGGCGTGTCGTCCACCTTGGCCGCGACGGCAGCGGGGGCGCTGGGTGCGGCCTGGCCGGAAAGCACCGCTTCCAGGCGTGCCTTCACCGCAGCAACCGCAGCGGGATCGGCGGCCTGGCCGTGTTCGGCTTCGCGCAGCAGGGCGCGCAGCACGTCCACCGAAGACAGCATGGCGTCGACGGCGTGGCCTTCCAGTGCCCGCTTGCCGGCACGCAGCTCATCGAGCAGCGTTTCCAGTACATGGGTCAAGCCGGCGATGGCATCGAAGCCGAAGGTGCCGGCGCCGCCCTTGATCGAGTGGGCGGCGCGGAACACCGAATTGATGATCTCCGCGTCCTGCTGCCCCGATTCCAGGGCCAGCAGGCCAGCCTCCATCGCGTCGAGGCCTTCGCGGCTCTCCTCGAAGAAGGTGGCGTGGAAGCGTTGCAGGTCCATGCTCATGGCAGTGGTGGTCCGGAAGCGAAGAGGGGGAGCGGTGGCGGGCGATCAGCCCAGCACTTTCTGCACGGTGGCGACCAGCTGTTCCGGATTGAACGGCTTGACCAGCCAACCGGTGGCGCCGGCGGCCTTGCCTTCGGACTTCTTGTCGGCGGCCGATTCGGTGGTCAGCATCAGCAGCGGGGTGAACTTGTAGTCCGGCAGCTGGCGCAGTTCACGGATCAGCGCGATGCCGTCCATGTTCGGCATGTTGACGTCGGTGACCACCGCATTGAAGCGCTGGCCCTTGGCGCGACCGAGCGCGACCGCGCCGTCTTCAGCTTCTTCGACGGCAAAACCGGCCGAGGTGAGGGCGAAGGACACCATCTGGCGCATTGACGCCGAATCGTCCACCACCAAGATACGTGCGCTCATGCAGCGTTCTCCACAGATTTCAGGTTGTCATGGGTTACGTCCAGGCCCAGGGCCTGGGTGACGCCCAGCAGGCGCGCGGCGTCACGGAAGGTTGCGGTGCAACCGTGGAAGCCGGTGCCCAGGCCTGCCTCGCGGCGGGCCTGCACGAACGCACACAGCACCTGTACGGCGGCCGTGTGTATGCGGGCGACCTGGCTTGCATCCAGGGTCAGCTCGCCTGCCTGCGCCACCAGCGGGGCGAGGCGGTTCTTGAGCTCGGTGCTGCTCTCGATGCCGAGATCCTCACCCAGTTCGACAGTGCTCATCGTTGCTCCGGACAAACGGTTCCGTGATCCATAACGGCACCCCGGCAGGGTTCTTTAGGGGAATCGACGCGGTGCGTCGATGCGGTCGCTGTTGAAAAGGGGACGGAGGGGATTGAGTCGCAATCGACCTGGCTTTACTGCAGCCGCCCTCGGCAACGGCGACCGCGCAGTGGGGACGTAAGGTGTTGATCCAGCGGATCAACGCCTTGCGTCCCCGACAGGCACCGCGTCGGCGCAAAGCGCCGAGCCACTTGCGACTTAATCCCCTCCGTCCCCTTTTTTCCGCTCAGCTCAACAGCCGCGTGGCATCCAGCAGGATCATCGGGCGCTGGCTGACGCGGGCCACGCCACGGAACAGGTCGTTGGAGATCTGGCAGATGCGTGCGGTATCGGGCGGTTCGATCTGCGAGTCGGTGAGGTTGGCAACGTCTTCCACTGCCGACACGCGCAGGCCGATGGTTTCGCCGTCTTCTTCCAGCACCACGATACGGGTCTGCGAATCGTCCTCGGCGGCTGCGGCGCCGAGGTGCAGGCCAAGGTCCATCACCGGCACCACCTGGCCTCGCAGGTTCATGATGCCCAGCATGGCCGGCGCAGTGCCGCGCAACGGCAGTAGCGGCACTGGCAGCACCACTTCCTGTACTTTCAGCAGTTCCAGTGCGTAGGCCTGGGTGCCGCAGCGCAGGCGCAGCCAACGTGAGGTGCGCTCGCCGGCACGGCGGTTCTGTGGGTGTGGGCTGCGGGCCGGCTGGTGGGCCTGGGCCTGCAGTTCCTGCCAGTTGCTGGGACGGCTGCTGGCGGGGGCATCCACGGCCACGCGCGGTGGCGGCGCGGCGGCCGGGGCAGGGCGTTGCGCCTGCGCTGCAACCGGTGCTGCGACCACCGCCGGCGGCGGCGTGGCAACGTCCTCGCCACCGGCAGCGGCTTCGAACGCTGCCTGCAGGCCGGGGCTGTCGGTGTGGGCGAGTCGATGGCTGTCGGCCGTATCGGTCTCGTAGATCACTTCGTCCGGCAGGTCGTCCCAGGTGGGTTCCGGGCCCGCCTTGGTGGTGGCGGGAGCAGGGGCCGTCTCGTGGATCACCTCGTCAGGCAGGTCATCCCAGGTCGGCTCGCGCTCGGGGGCGGCGACAGGCATTGCGGCGGCCTCGAAGGCGGCCTCCAGTGCTGCGTCGTTCTCTGTCGCGGCAGCAGCAACAGTCTCCGTTTCGTAGATCACTTCGGCGGGCAGATCGTCCCAGGTCGGCTCGCGCTCGGTGGTTGCGGCCGCCTCGAAAGCGGCTTCGAGCGCGACGTTGTCCACTGCAGGCGCCGCGGCGACGGTCTCGGTTTCGTAGATCACCTCGGCCGGCAGGTCATCCCAGGTCGGCTCGCGTTCCGGTTCCGACGCACTGGCCGAAACCGGGGCGGCGCTGTCCGGCGTTGGCAGTACGACGGCTGCCGGGGCGATCGCTTCGCCCAGCAGTTCGTCCAGATAGTCGTCCAGTGCGCCGGTGCTGTTCATGCGGCCTGCTCCAGGGCACGGGCGTCCTCGCCGAGAATCCAGTTCAGGGCACGGCGGTAGGCAGCCAGGCCGCGGCCCGGGTAGTCCTCGCCGACGCTCGGCAGGGTCAGGCCGGCGGCGTTGCTGATGCGGGTATCAATCGGAATCGCGTCTTCCCACACGCGGCTGCCGTGACGATCCTGCATCGTGCGCAGCGACTCGTTGCCTGCGCGCGTGCGGCGGTCGAACAGGGTCGGCAGGATCGAGATCGGCAGCGGGCGGCGGCGCGAACGTTCGACCATCTCACCGGTGCGGACCATGCCATCCAGGCCGTGCAGGGCCAGCGGTTCGGCCTGGGTCGGGATGATGAGGCGATCGGCAGCCGCCAGCGCATTGATCATCAGCAGGCCGAGGGTCGGCGCGCAGTCCAGCAGGATGTAGTCGTGCTGGCCCTGGTGGCGCGCGAGTGCATTCTGCAGGGCCAGGCCGAGACCGGGCTGGTTGGCGCTGCGGCGCTCCAGTGTGGCCAGTGCGGACTGTGCACAGACGTAGTCCAGGCCGTGGATGTTGCTGGCATGGCACAGGCTGGAAAGATCGGCCGGCGGTGCGCCGAACAGTTCCAGCACGCCGGCCGGCGGCGGATCCACCGGCACGCCGAAGGCGCGGCTGAGCGAGGCATGCGGATCGAGATCGATCAGCAGCACGCGATGACCGAGCGCGGCCAGGCCGCGGCCGAGGGCGAGGGTGGTGGTGGTCTTGCCGACTCCGCCCTTCTGGTTGGCGACTGCCCAGATGCGCATCGGATTACTCCTTCATTGCCGGGGGAACGGCGGCGCCGACGCGGCTGCCAGCCGGCACCGGCGGCAACTTCACCGGTGCGATGGGGGAGGTGGGGGCGCTGGCCGGAGTTGCGGCGGCCTGTTCGGTAGCGGTGCTGTCGGTGGCTCCGGTGGCTGCGTTCAGGCGCTGGCCGATCGGGTCCACCGAATGCGAGGTGTCGGCCAGGATGATGACCATCACCCGGCGGTTGCGGTTGCGCCCCTGCGCGCTGTCGTTCTCTTCGCGCGGGCGGAACTGGCCGTAGCCGACCATCGCCAGCCGCGACGGCTGCACGCCCTGGTCGGCGAACAGGTGCACTACGCTGGCGGCGCGCCCGGCCGACAGTTCCCAGTTCGACGGGAAGGTGGAAGTGGCGATCGGTACGTTGTCGGTGTGGCCTTCCACGCGCACGCTGTTGGGTACATCGCGCAGCACGTCGGCCAGGCTGGCCAGGGTCTGCCGCGCGTGCACGTCCAGCGCGGCCGAGCCGGTCGGGAACAGGATGTCGCTGTTGATCTCGACTTCGATCCACAGCTCGGTACGGCGCACGCTGATCATGCCGCGGTCGATCAGCGGTGCGAGTGCGGCGGTCAGGCGGTCGGCAATGCTGTTGAGCTGGCGCTCGGCGCGCGCGATCTGTTCCTGGTTGTGCACCGAAACAGGCATGCGCATCTGCGAGGCCATCGACGGCAGCAGGGTCGGGTCGTGCGACGGTGCCGGCGCCGAGGGCCCGATCTTGGTGCCGGACTTGATCACCGACGGGCTGTCCCAGCCGCCGCCCTGCACCTGCTTGTTGCCGACCTGTACCGGATTGATGGTGCGCGGCGCGCCCCCGAAGGCATCGGTCAGCGCGTCGGCCATGATCCGGTACTTGCCTTCGTTCACCGAGGAAATTGCATACATGACCACGAAGAAGGCGAGCAGCAGCGTCATCAGGTCGGCATAGGGGATCGCCCATGCTTCATGGTTGGCGTGCTCTTCGTGGTGCTTGCGGCGGGCCATGTCAGTGCAGGAAGCCGGAGAGGTTGGTTTCGATGTTGCGCGGGTTCTCGCCCTGCGCAATGGAGATCAGGCCTTCGATGACCATTTCGCGATCGCGGGTGTTGTGCGAGATCACACTCTTGAGCTTGGCGGCGATCGGCAGGAACAGCAGGTTGGCCGAGGCGATGCCGTAGATGGTGGCGGTGAACGCGGCGGCGATGCCGTGGCCGAGCTTGCTCGGATCGGCCAGGTTCTTCATCACCGCGATCAGGCCCAGCACGGCACCGATGATGCCGAGCGTCGGCGCGTAGATGCCCATCGCCTCGAAGACCTTGGCGCCGGCCTGGTCCTGGTGTTCTTGGCTGCCCAGTTCGATTTCCAGCATGTGCCGCATCGACTCCGGTTCGACGCCGTCCACCAGCAGCTGCAGGCCTTTGCGCAGGAACGGGTCCTGCTGTGCTTCCACCTGCGATTCCAGGCCCAGCAGGCCCTGGCGGCGGGCGATGTTGCTCCACTCGACGATCTGCTGGATCAGTTCGCGGCGGTCGCTGTGCGGCGGGCGCACGACCCAGCGCACGATCTTGAACGCGTGCTTGAACACTGCCGGCGAGGTGTGCAGCAGGATCGCGGCGATGGTGCCGACGATGACGATCACGAATGCCGCAGGCGACCACAACGACGCCAGGCCGGCGCCCTTGAGGATGCTGCCGCCGACCAGCGAGGCCAGGGCGAGAAAGAGTCCAATGAGGCTGAGTCTATCCATGGGTCCGGTATCGGCTTGTGTGAATGGGACTTGAGACACCGGGAGGTTGTGTACAGACGGTAGTCACAGTTTTCGGGTCGCCGGGCACGGCCCGGCGCTAGCCTGCAGGGCCGTTTCCGGTAGCGCCGGGCCATGCCCGGCGGGCTTCAGCGCAGGCCGTCCACATCCAGGATCAAGGCCATGCGACCATCGCCGATCAAGGTTGCACCGGCGTAACCGCGCAGGCCGCGCAGGGCTTTCGGCAGCGGCTTGATGACCACTTCCTCACGCCCGCGCACCTGGTCCACGACCAGGCCGAACCGGGCTTCACCGGCCTGCAGCACCACGATCGTCAGCAGGGTCGATGCGGCGGGCGTCACATCCAGCCACTGGCGCAGATCGACCAGTGGCAGCGTGTGCGAGCGGCGGTCAAGCACGGCGCGTCCATCGAACCAGCCCAGCGAGGTGCGCGGCGCGTGCAGCACTTCCATCACGCGCGCCAGCGGCAGTGCATACACATCGTCACCGGCCTGCACCAGCAGGGTCGGCAGGATCGCCAGGGTCAGCGGCACGCGGATCATGAAGCGGCTGCCACGACCCAGCTCCGACTGGATCTGGATCTGGCCGCTCAGTTCGCGGATGCGTGACTGCACCACGTCCATGCCGACGCCACGGCCGGAGATGTCGGTGACCTGCTGCTTGGTCGAGAAGCCGGGCAGGAACACCAGGTGCAGGCACTCCTCGCTGCTCAGGCGGGCAGCCGCTTCCGGATCGATCAGGCCCTTCTCGCGCGCCTTCGCGCGCAGCTTTTCCGGGTCGATGCCGGCGCCATCGTCCTGCACCTCGATGCTGACGTAGTCGCCTTCCTGCTGCGCCGACAGGCGTACATGGCCCATCCGCGGCTTGCCTTGTGCTTCGCGCAGATCGGGCATTTCCACGCCATGGTCGATGGCGTTGCGGACCAGGTGCACCAGCGGGTCGGCCAGCGCTTCGACCAGGTTGCGGTCGAGCTCGGTCTCGGCGCCGATCAGCTCCAGGTCCACTTCCTTCTTCAGCGAGCGGGCGACGTCGCGGGCGACCTTGGGGAAGCGCGAGAACACCTTGCCCACCGGCTGCATGCGGGTACGCATCACCGCCGACTGCAGGCGCGCGGTGGCGATGTCCAGGGTGGACACGGCGCGGTCCAGTTCCTCGTCGCGCAGGCGCGCACGCAGGGTCTTGAGCCGATTGCGCGACAGCACCAGTTCGCCGATCAGGTTGACGATCGCGTCCAGGCGCTTGGTGTCCACGCGCACGGTGTGTTCGGCTTCGGCCAGCGGCTTTGCGGCAGGCTTGGCAGCAGGGGCGGGTGCGGTCGGCCGTGAGGCAGGTGCCGGGGCTGGCGGCGCGGCGGCAACCGGCTTGGCACCCGGTGCGGCGCCACCGTGCAGCTGGTCCAGCAGGGATTCGAATTCGTCTTCGCTGATCAGTCCGTCGTCGGCCTTCTTCGCCGGCGTGACCGCGGTCGGTGCGTTGCCGCCGTGCAGCTGGTCGAGCAGGGCCTCGAATTCGTCGTCGGTGATCAGGTCACTGGCACCCGCAGAGGGTGCTGCTGCGGCGGCGGGTGCAGCCACGGCGCTGCCATGTACGTCGAACTGGGCGATCAGGTCCGGCGGCGCATAGCCGGGCTCGGTGCCGGAAGACACGGCATCCAGCATCGACTGCAGGTAATCCAGCGATTGCTGGGCCGCGTCGAAGTGGTGGGCCTGCAGCACCGCCTGGCCGGCACGGGCGGCGCCCAGCGCTTCTTCAGCGGCGTGGCACAGCTCGACCATGGCGGTGACGCCGAGGAAGCCGGCACCGCCCTTGAGCGTGTGGTAGCCGCGGAACACCGCGTTGAGCTGATCGCTGTCCTGCGGTGCCTGCTCCAGCGACACCAGCTGTTCGCCGAGGCGATCCAGGATCTCCTGCGCCTCGATGATGAAATCGGCAGTGATGTCGTCGGAAACCGCGCTCATGCTTACAGCCCCAGATCCGACAACAGATCGTCGGCGTCGTTCTGCGAGACCGCGTGGCGGTCCAGTCCTTTCAGTGCCGGCCCGGCCAGTTCCGGGTCGGTGCGATGCTGTTCCGGTGGCAGGCCGAGCGCGCCGAAGCCTTCGTGCACGCGGCGGACGATGCCGACCACGCGACGGATGATCTGCCCGGTCAGGTCCTGGTAGCTCTGGGTCAGGGCGATCTCGGTCAGGTTGTGGCGGATGCGCTCGAGCTGCGCGTCCTGGCCAGGCTGCAGGCCTTCGGCGCGCAGCTGCTCGGTCAGGCTGCGGCATTCCTCGGCCAGGTCCAGGGTGCGGTGCGTGGCCTGTTCGGTCATCGCCACCACGTGGTCCAGGCGCGCGCAGGCATCGTCCAGTTCACCGGCTTCGCTCGGCACGGTCGGCAGTTCACCCAGCGCCTGTCCCAGCTCGCGGGCCAGCCGCGAGAGGCCGCTCATCATCGGCTGCGTGCGCAGCGCGACCAGTCCGTCGATGCGCTGCCGCCAGGCGGCCTCGTCACCGGACTCCAGTGCGTCCAGGGCTTCCTGCAGGCGCAGGGCGAGGGCGTTCTTGTCGACCGTGGTATCCATCAGGCGCTGGCCGCCAGGCGTTCGAAGATCTTGCCGAGCTTCTCTTCCAGCGTCTGCGCGGTGAACGGCTTGATGATGTAGCCGTTCACGCCGCTCTGGGCGGCTTCGATGATCTGCTCGCGCTTGGCTTCTGCCGTGACCATCAGCACCGGCAGGGTCTTCAGCTTGGCATCGGCACGGATCGCCTTGAGCAGCTCGATGCCGGTCATCACCGGCATGTTCCAGTCGGTGACCACGAAATCGAACGGCTGGCTCTGCAGCAGCGACAGCGCAGCATGCCCGTCCTCGGCTTCGGCGGTGTTGGTGAAGCCCAGATCGCCCAGCAGGTTCTTGACGATTCGACGCATGGTCGAGAAGTCGTCGACGATCAGGATGCGCATGTTCTTGTTCAAAGCAGAATTCCTTTGTTGTTCATTCCGGACGGCCGGGGGCAGCCGCCTCGGGGATGTTCATTCTTCGAGGCCAGCGTCGGCAGCCTCGAACAGCTTCAGCCGGCCACGCAGGCGCAGTACCGCCTGGCCGTGGATCTGGCAGACCCGCGACTCGCTCACGCCGAGCACCGCGCCGATCTCCTTCAGGTTCAGTTCCTGCTCGTAGTACAGCGACAGCACCAGCTGTTCGCGCTCGGGCAGGTGGCCGATGGCCTTGCCCAGCTCGCGGCCGAACTCGCCGCGCTCCAGCACCTGCTGCGGGGTCGGGCCGCCCTGGGCCACGGTGTCCAGCTCGCCCTGGTCCTCGATGCGCGATTCAAGGCTCAGCACCTGGCCACGGGCAGCGTCTTCCATCAGCCGCAGGTACTCGGGCAATGGCATCTCCATCGCGGCGGCCACTTCGGTGGCGCTGGCGGCACGGCCACTGCTCTGTTCCAGGCGGCGGATGGTGGCGGCGGCATCACGTGCACGGCGGTGCACCGAGCGCGGCACCCAGTCGCCACGGCGGATCTCATCGATCATCGAACCGCGGATGCGGATCGAGGCGTAGGTCTCGAACGAAGCCCCCTGGTCGGCGTCATAGCTGCGCGAGGCTTCAATCAGTCCCATCATGCCGGCCTGGATCAGGTCGTCGACCTCGACGCTGGCCGGCAGGCGTGCGGCCAGGTGGTGGGCGATGCGCCGCACCAGGTCCGAGTGCTGGGCGATGACCTCGTTGGCCGCCGAGCGCTGGACTTCCCTGTACTGGGCTGCGCCTTTCATGCGGCCACCCCTCGCTGCTTGAGGATGCGTTCGAGGAAGAATTCAACGCCGCCGCGCGGTTCGGTCGGCGCCTGCCAGCGGGCGGTACGGCGCGCGATCTCGGTGATCGCAAGCGCTGCCGGGCTGGACGGATAGGCCTTCACCACCGGCTGCTGGCGCTGCACCGACAGGCGCAGCCAGTCATCCTGCGGCACACAGCCCAGGTAGTTCAGCGAGACATCGGCGAGGAACTTCTCGCAGACGCGGGTCAGCTTCTCGTACAGCACGCGGCCCTCGTTCGGGTCGCGCACCATGTTTGCCACCACCTGGATGCGGTCCACGCCACGTTCGCGCGACAGCACCTTGATCAGCGCATAGGCGTCGGTGATCGAGGCCGGCTCGTCACAGACCACCACCACGGTGTCCTGCGCGGCCTGGCAGAAGGTCAGCACGCCGTCGGTGATGCCGGCGGCGGTATCGACCACCATGATGTCCAGCTCGCGTTCCAGCTCGGAGAACACGTTCACCAGACCCACGTGCTCGGCCGGGGCCAGTTCGGCCATGTGGCGGCGGCCGGATGCGGCCGGCACCACCAGCACGCCGTTCGGGCCTTCGACGATGACGTCATCCAGCGAGCAGCGGCCGGCGACCAGGTCGGCCAGCGTAAAGGTGGGGTTCAGCCCCAGGATCACGTCGATGTTGGCCAGGCCAAGGTCGGCGTCCAGCAGCAGCGTGCGCTTGCCCATGCCGGCCAGCGCCACGGCCAGGTTGGCCGACACGTTGGTCTTGCCCACGCCGCCCTTGCCGCCGGTCACGGCAATGGTGCGCACAGGGCCGAGCGGCTCGCTGCGGGTGGCCGACAGCGGGAAGGTCTTGGTCAGCTTGGCGTACTCACGCGACGGCATGGTTCAACTCCGGGTTGCAGGGCATATCGGCCGCTCGGCGCAAATCTTCAAGGCGAAGTACAAGATTGGCTGCACTGGCCCGGTGCAGGTCCTCCGGGACGTCCTGGCCATCGGTCACCCAGGTGATCGGCAGGGCGTGGTCCACGGCCACCGACAGGGCGTTGCCGAAGCGGCCGGTCTCGTCCAGCTTGCTCAGCACCAGGCCCTGCAGGTTGGCCGCGCCGAAGCGGCGCACCACCTCGTCCATGTCGCCGAAGCTGGTGTTGGCCGGCAGCACCAGCAGGGTGCGGACCTGGCGGGCGGCGCGCAGCCACTGCAGCTGGGCGGCCAGCGCACGGTCGCGCGGACCCAGGCCGGCGGTGTCGATCAGCACCAGCTTGTAGTCCTTCAGGCGCTCCAGCAGCTGGTCCAGGTCGGTGCCGCTGTTGGCCTCGTGCACGGCGATGCCGAGCTGGCGGCCGTAGCCATACAGCTGCTCACGGGCGCCGATGCGGGTGGTGTCGGTGGTGACCAGGGCGACGTCGCGCGGCGCGTGCTTCTCGGCGAAGCGGGAGGCCAGCTTGGCGATGGTGGTGGTCTTGCCGGCGCCGGTCGGGCCGACCAGGGCAATCACACCACCTTCTTCCAGCGGGTCGACCGGGGCGATCGGCAGCTTGCGCGAGATCAGCCCCAGCATCAGGCCACGGCCACGGTGGGCTTCGGTTTCCAGCGGGATCTGCATGGCCACGTCGCGGGCAAGGCCGGCATCGAAGCCATACTCGTCCATCAGGTCCAGCGCGGTGGCGCGCACCGGGCAGCCGCGCAGGCGCTCGTCGGTGAAGCGGTTCATCTCGCGCTCGATCACCTGGCGCATGCCGGCCACTTCCTGGCGCAGCTGGCGGATCTCGGCGTCGTCCTGGGCGACCAGGGTCAGCGCCGGGGCCGGGGCCAGCATGGGGGCCGGGCTGGCTTCGCCGGCGGCTTCGACCGCTGCCGGTTCGCTGGCGGCGATCTCGCGCTGCGCTTCGGTCACGGCAGCGGTCGGCAGCGGCGGCGGCTGCACGGCCGGGGCCGCGCTTTCGTGATGCGCCTCGTGCGGCGGGTCGATCTGGAAGCGGGCGCGGTTGGCCGGTGCAGGGCTGGCGGGTGCCGGTGCGACGATGGCCTCGGCGAACGGGGCGAAGATCTGTTCCGGCAGCGCCGGTTCGTTGACGGTGGCGCGCGCCAGGGTGGCGGCGAAGCCGGTGCTGCCACGGGTCGGCACGATCTCGTCGGCACTGTCCAGGGTGCGACCAGTGGCGCCGACCGCAGCGCGGGCGAGGGCGGCTACGGCCGAGGTGGTGGCGGCGACCGGTTCCGGTGCCGGGGTGCTGTTGCGGCGGCGGGTGACGGCGGCGATTACTGCATCGGCGGCCGTGCGCGGCTTCGGCGCCGGCGGCGGAGCGATGTCACGACGCGAGGCTTCCAGTGCACGCTGCACGGCGCTCTCATCGTAGTTGGCGGCGGCGACGATCTCGATGCCTTCCTCGATCCGGCGGTTGGACAGGATCACGGCGTCAGGACCATGTTCCTTGCGCACCAGGTTCATGGCCGAGCGCATGTCGGCGGCGACGAATCGTTTGATTTTCATGCTGTGGTCACGGGACGAAGACGGCGGGGTGGCGGTCGGGGAACTCGGGTGGTCGGTGGTCTGCACGGTGCGGGTTCCCCTTGGTATCTGTCTGTTGCGTTGGTTCGAAAGTGGTGTCTGTTTTCTGGCGCATCGGAGGGCGGCGTCAGCTGATCGTTCCAACCAGCTTCAGGCGCTTGTCCTCCGGCACCTCGCTGTAGGCCAGGACCGACAGCGACGGAACGCTGTGGCGGACCAGGCGGGCCAGCGCGGCGCGCACCGGGCCAGGTACCAGCACGACCGCGGGCTCGTTGCGGGCTTCCTGCTTGCTGACACATTCGGCCAGGCTCTGGTGCAGTCGCTCAGCGAGTCCGGGTTCCAGCGCGGCGCCGTTGCCCTGCGTGGACTCCTGCAAGACACGTTCCAATTGCGGGTTGAGGGTGAACACCGGCAGCTCCGCCGACATTCCGGCGATCTCCTGCACGATGAAGCGGCCCAGTGCGGTGCGCACGGCGGCGGTCAGCACGGCCGGGTCCTGACTGTTCGGAGCGTGTTCGACCAGTGCTTCGGCGATCTTGCGCAGCTGGCGGATCGGGATGCGCTCGACCAGCAGGTTCTGCAGCACGCGCACTACTGCCGACAGCGGCAGCGCCTTCGGCGTCAGATCTTCGACGAGCTTGGGCGCGCTCTTGGCCAGGTTGGCCAGCAGATGCTGCACTTCCTCGTGGCCGAGCAGTTCCGGCGCGTGTTCGCGGATGAGGTGCGAGAGATGGGTGGCGACCACGGTGGCCGGATCGACCACGGTGTAGCCCAGCGTCTCGGCCTGGGCGCGCTGGTGCGGCTGGATCCATGTGGCATCCAGGCCGAACGCGGGGTCCTTGCCGGCGATGCCTTCCAGCGTGCCGAGGGCGCTGCCCGGGTCCAGGGCCAGCTCGCGGTCGGGGTGGATCTCGGCGGTGGCCACCGGCACGCCATGCACCAGCACGCGGTAGCCGTTGGCCGGCAGTTCGAGGTTGTCGCGGATATGCACTGAGGGAATCAGGAAACCGACGTCCTGGGTGAGCTTGCGGCGAACACCCTTGATCCGCGCCATCAGTTCGCCCCCTTGGTTGGCATCCACCAGCGGAATCAACCGGTAGCCGACCTCCAGGCCGAGCGGATCGACCGGACGCAGCTCGTCCCAGCTCAGTTCCGCGGTCGGTGCCGGTGCAGCCGGGCGGCCCAGCGCGTTGAGCGCGGCAGCGTCATTGCCGGCGGCTGCTGGATCGGTGGCCGCGGCCTTGCCCTTGCGGTAGACCTTCCAGGCGATGAAGCCGAGGATCGCGGACAGCGTCAGGAAAGCGACGTTGGGCATGCCCGGCACCAGGCCGACCACGCCGATGATGCCGGCGGTGATCGCCAGCGCGCGGTACTGGCCGAACACCTGGCCGGTCATGGCCTGGGCCATGTCCTGCGAACGCGAGGCGCGGGTGACCAGCATGGCCACCGCACTGGAGACCAGCAGGGCCGGCAGCTGCGCCACCAGACCGTCACCGATGGACAGCAGGGTGTAGGTGGCAGCGGCTTCGCCGAACGGCATGCCATGCTGCAGCACGCCCACGGCCAAGCCGCCGAGCATGTTGATGAACAGGATCAGGATGCCGGCGATGGCATCACCACGGATGAACTTGCTGGCACCGTCCATCGCGCCGTAGAAGTCGGCTTCCTCGCGGACTTCCTCGCGGCGCAGCTTGGCTTCTTCACGCGTCAGCAAACCGGCGTTGAGGTCGGCGTCGATCGCCATCTGCTTGCCGGGCATCGCGTCGAGGATGAAGCGCGCGGTCACTTCCGAGACGCGGCCGGCGCCCTTGGTGATGACCACGAAGTTGATGATGGTCAGGATCGCGAACACCACGATGCCCACCGCGTAGTTGCCGCCGATCACGAATTCGCCAAACGCGGCGATCACCTTGCCCGCAGCGTCGTGGCCGTTCTGGCCGTTCAGCAGGATCACGCGGGTGGAGGCCACGTTCAGCGCCAGCCGCAGCATGGTGGTGATCAGCAGCACGATCGGGAAGATGGTGAAGTCCAGCGGGCGCTTCACGTAGACCACCGCCAGCAGCACCATCAGTGAGATGGCGATGTTGAAGGTGAACAGCGCATCGAGCACCGGCGCGGCCAGCGGCACCACGACCATGGCCAGCAGGGCCAGCACGATCAGCGGCGCGCCAAGGCCCTGGCGGATCATTTCCAGGGCGCGGCGGGTGTTGAAACCGGTGGAGGGCTGGGCGCTCACGGGCGGCCTCCCTTGCCGAATTCATCCACCTGGATGTGCGGGGCGTCCGGCATCGGGCCAGTGCGCCAGGCGCGCAGCTGGTAGACGTAGGACAGGACCTGGGCGACGGCCGAATACAGTCTCACGGGGATTTCCTTTCCGAGTTGGCCTTCCCGATACAAGGCGCGTGCCAAAGGCGGGGCAGAGACGATCGCCACCTTGTTGCCGTCGGCCACTTCACGGATGCGAAGGGCGGTCTCGTCCACGCCCAGGGCGACCACGGTGGGGGCGTTCATGGCGCCGCCCTCGTATTTCAGGGCCACCGCATAGTGGGTGGGGTTGACCACCACCACGTCGGCGGTGGGCACCGCTTCCATCATCCGGCGGTTGGCCATCTGCTGCTGCAGCTGGCGGATGCGGCCCTTCACCTCGGGGCTGCCCTCGCTTTCCTTCATTTCCCGGCGCAGCTCTTCACGGGTCATCTTCAGCTTGCGCATCCAGTTCCAGCGCTGGTACGGCGCATCGATGGCGGCCAGCACCAGCATCGCGCCGGCGGTGGCCAGCAGCAGGCGCAGGGTAAAGCCCAGGCCGTCGGTGATGGCGGTCTCCAGCGGGTGGTGGATCAGCCCGCGCAGGGTGTCGAAGCCGGTCCATACCACCAGCCCGGCGGCGACCCCGACGAAGGCCACGCGCAGCAGCGATTTGGTGAACTCGGCAATCGCCTCCGGGCCATACAGACGCTTGAGCCCGCTCATCGGATTCATGCGGTTGAAGTCGGGCATCATCGCCTTCTGCGACCAGCGCAGGCCGCCCATCACCAGCGGGGCGACGAAACTGGCCAGCAGGCAGACCAGCACCAGCGGTGCGATGACCAGCATGAACTGCAGCAGCAGGTCGCCGAAGTGGCCGAACAGTTCCTTCGGGTTCTGCCGAAGGCTCTGTTCGGGGCTGAGCGCGTGCTTCATCCAGGCGCTTGCACCACGGCCGATCGAGCCGCTCATGGCCATCACCGCCAGTACGCCGGCGCCGAACACGGCGGCCGTGCCGAGCTCGCGCGAGCGCGGCAGATTGCCCTGTTCACGGGCATCGCGCAGGCGCTTTTCGGTAGGTTGTTCGGTCTTTTCGCCGGCGGATTCGTTCTCGGACATCACGGGCACTGCGGCAGGGGATGCCGGGGTGCGTGCAAGAACCGTGCCGCTAGCCGTCAGTCGCGAACGGGAGCACTGTGTGTCTGCTCCTGCTCATTCTGGCGTTCGCAGTGCTGTATGCGCTGGCGCGCTATCGCATTTAGCTGGCGGGGAAGATCGTTCAACTGCTGCTGTACAGGGGGGCAGCTAGCAGCTACATGAGGCATGATGGCAAGACACGCAGAAGAGAAGGGCGATGCTGAATGGATTGCAGGATGGGATATCGCAGCAATGAGCTTTGACATAGTCGTTTTGAAGCTGGAAGACCTCGGTGAAAAAGACCTGTCCAATGTTGAGGCTGTGCAGGATATCGGGTGTCCCCAGGCCGTAATCGCATCATTGGAGTTGGTGTTCCCCGGATGTGTCCAAGGTGCATTCTCGGATGGTGAGCGCTACTCGCTCGAGTCCGCTCTGAATGGAGACCCGGTGAGCTCCATACACCTTACTCTTAGATTCGGTCGAGCATGGTCTGAGGCAGCCAATGCTGAGTTCATGGCCCTGCTTTCAACACTTTGCCAGCGGTTGCAGTCAGTCGCTTTTGCGGTCTCCGACAACTCGAGGCTCGCTCCTCCCTACCCGGTCACGATGGATTGATTTGCTCACGCCGGGCTGGCCCAGGCGCGCGGCCGTGTGGGTTCATCACCCCCCACCTTCGGGCGCCTTGAAGCCAGTGGCCAGCTCCATCCACGGCCGCGGCAGGTCATGCGGCCGCACCGGAAATACGGCTTGGGTTGCCGGGGTGCACAAGAACTGTTCCGTGACGGCGGGGCGGCCGTGTCACCCAGTCGGCGCTACCGCCTGCAGCGGGATCGTCAGCACGCTGTCGCTGTGCCAGTCCACCTGCAGCGGGGCGCCCGCATCGGCGGCCGATTCATCGCTGACATCGCGGCCGGTGCCGTGGTTCACCTGATGCATGGCGTCCTTCAGCACGTCCACCTTCACCAGCAGTCGGCTGTTTGCAGCCAGGCGGCGGGCGACCATGCGCGTCCGGTCGAAGGGCAGGTGGGTCCATTGGCCCGGCTGCAACAGCTGGCGCGTGCTCGGGTCACGCACATGGCTGGCCCGGCCCATGTAGTAAGACAACTGCATCCTGCGCCCATCTGCCAGCAGCTCGTACAGGGTGACGGTGAAGTCGAAGTCGCGCTTGTTGATGCGGACCTTCAGGTCGCCGGAGAAGCTGCCGACCAGGTCCATGGGGCCGGTGAAGGGTTCGGAGACGTAGGCCAGCGCGGTGTCCGCTTCATCCTGTGCTGCGACGATCGGGAACGGATAGTAGCCGTGCCGCATTTCGTTGCGGTCGGCCATGTCCACGGTCTGCCCCAGTTGGCCCGGCGCCGGTGATTGTTCCTGCAGGCGGTGATAGCCATCGGCTGCTGCCCGTGTGGTGGACAGGTGGTAGCGGCGGTGATCGCCTGCAGCGGCGTCCAGCGTTGCTGCATGCCCCCACCGGTTGGCGCCCATCAGCTGGTAGTTCACGCGGTCGGAAACCAGCGCCGGGCGCGGGGCACCACGCAGCACATGGTCCAGCCACTGGAAGGTTACCGCCGGGGTATCGAACTGCGCGGCAGGGTCGACCGCGTAATCGCGCAGCTGCATCGGTTTGAGCGCCGACTGCGCGCCACGGTGGTCGTAGGGGCCGATCAGCAGGGCATGGTCGGCATCGGGACGGTGCCGGAGGTGCTCCTTGAAGTACTGCAGGGCCGAGATCTGGCCATCGTCGTAGTACCCGGTGATGGTCAGCACCGGGATGAGGATGTCGTTGAACTGGTCGCCATAGGGAACCATCGCCTGCCAGTAGGCATCGTAGGACGGATGGGCCAGCCAGCGCTGCAGCCATGGGTTTGGCGTGCCATCGACCTGGTCGATCTGCCGGTAAGGGCGGCCGGAGGCATACCAGCGGCGCGGCAGCTGCGACCAGCGCTCGTTCTGGTCGTAGGTGTCGTTGTCCAGCATCGGGCCATTGGCCACGTAGAACGCCCAACCGTAGTTGGCACTCAGGAACACGTTGTTCTCCATCGGCAGGCCCTGGCCGGGGATGGCGGCAACGTAGGGCACGATGGTCTTCAATGCGGGATGGTGATGGCGCGCCGCCGCCCAGGCAGTGAAGCCTTCGTAGCTGCCGCCATACATGGCTACCCGGCCATCGCTCCATGGCTGGTGGCTGATCCACTCGATTGCCGCGTTGGCATCCTCGCCGTCATGTTCATAGGGCGCGATGGTGCCGCTGCCCTGGCCCTTGCCACGCGCATCGACCACGATGCCGGCGTAGCCGTGCGCGGCAGCCAGCAGCATCTTCTGCCGGTTCTTGGGTGGATCGGTATAGATGGTGAACAGCATGGCTGTCGGCAGAGGCACCGATGTGGCGCGAGTACGGGCCAGCTGCGCCGACAGCACGACGCCATCGCCGGCGGGGATGCGCAACGTATCGTCGATGGCGAAGCGGCGCTGTTCTTCCGCCGCGACCAGCGGAGGGGCCAGTGCGGCGGCCAGGGTCTGTGCGCGCAGTACCGCCCGCAGGCGCAGCAGGTCCAAGGCGACAGCTTCGGCCATGGTCGCGGCACCCGCCTGCGCCGCGATGGCCTGCTCCAGTTGGGCGCGCAACGGGGCTGGCTCAACCGAGAGTGCGGCATCAGCCTGCACCGCGGCAATGTCGTCGAGGTCAGCGAAGGTGCTGTGGAAGGCACGGGCATAGGCGGCTGTGTCCCGCTCGCCGGCGGTGGCGAGCAGCAGCATCGGCACCCAGCGCTGCACCGCCGCGGTGTCACCGTCGCTTGCCAGCGATGCGCGTGCCTGCTGGATCGATTTCCGCGCTTCGGCTGTCTGGCCCATCGCCAGCAGCGCGTGGCCGCGCTGTGCATCGGTCAGGCTGGGGGACTTCAACACGCCCTTGCCGAGGGCCAGCAGGGCAGCCTCGACCTGGGCCGGGGAAGCATCGGCTGGCAATGACCACGGCAGATCAGCGGCGGCGGTGTCGCCAACAGCAAGGGCCAGCAACAGGCCAGCAAGGGTGATGCGTAGGGCCACGGACGCTTCCTTGGATGACAGTGGAACGGCGCATCCACGCATGGCGTGGATCTACTGAAGGCCAACCCATGGTAGCGCCAGGCCGTGGCCGGCGTCCTCAGCTACAGGGGGGCGCTGTCGCCCGGCGGCGGGCTCTGCGCCAGTTCCACACGAGGCCGGGGCAGGTCATGCAGCTGCATGAAGCGCGCCGCATCCACCGGGCGGCCCAGCAGGTAGCCCTGCAGGTAGTCGCAGCCCAGCCGCTCCAGGTAGGCGCGCTGGGCGGCGGTTTCCACGCCTTCGGCGACGATGTCCATGTCCAGCGCGTGGCCCAGCGCCACGATGGCCGAGACGATCACCACGTCCTCGGCGCTGTGTTCCAGGTCGCGCACGAAGGCGTGGTCGATCTTGATCTCGGTGGCCGGCAGCCGCTTCAGATACAGCAGGCTGGAATAGCCGGTACCGAAATCATCGATGGAAATGCCCACGCCCAGTGCCGACAGCGCCTGCAGCAGGCGCAGGCTGGTGTCGGTGTCGCGCATCACCGTGCTTTCGGTGATCTCCAGCACCAGGTGGCGCGCGGGGATGCCATGGCGCTCGATCACCTCGCGCACATCCTGCAGCAGGTGCGGTGAGCTGAACTGCACCGGCGACAGGTTCACCGACATCGACCAGCCCTCGTGGCCGGCATCGTGCCAGCGGCGCAGCTGCAGGCAGGCCTGGTCCAGTGCCCAGCGCCCGATGTCGTTGATCGCACCGCTGCGTTCGGCCAGGCGGATGAAGCGGTCCGGCGGGATCAGGCCATGGTCCGGATGGCGCCAGCGGATCAACGCTTCGGCCCCGGCCACCTTCTGCGTGGCAACCTGGATCTTCGGCTGGTAGTGCAGGAACAGCTGCTCGCTGCCAATGGCCCGACGCAGGTCGGCCAGCAGCCGGAACTGTTGTTCGGCGCTGTCATTCATCCAGTCGGCGAACAGCACGAAGGCGTTGCGTCCGGATTCCTTGGCCTGGTACATCGCTGCATCGGCAAAGGCCATCAGCTGCCGCTCGCTGGCAGCGTGGTCGGGACAGATCGCCACGCCGATACTGGCGGTCACCTGCAGTTCGTTGTCCGGCAGCAGGGGCCCGCTGCCGACCGCCTGCAGGATGCGCCGGGCCAGGGTCGGAAGATCCTCGTCGTGCTCGATGCGCACCACCAATACGAATTCGTCACCGCCCAGACGGGCCAGCATGTCGTTCGGCCGGAGCAGCTGGCGCGTCCGTTCGGCCACCGCCACCAGCAGTGCATCACCGGCCTGGTGGCCATAGGCATCGTTGACCTGCTTGAAGCCATCCAGGTCCATGAACATCACAGCGAAACGGCTGCCGCCCTGTTCGGCTTCGGCCAGTGCCTGCACGATCCGACGTTGCAGCAGCAGGCGGTTGGGCAGGCGGGTGAGCGGGTCGTGCAGTGCGGCCTGGGTCAGTTCCTGCTGCGCGTCGGTCAGCGAGGTGCTCAACAGGGAATTGCGCAGGCGCAGCAGCTGCGCCTCCACCCGCTGGTCCAGCCAGGACACCACCAGCACCACGGCCAGGATCGCCACGGTGAGCATCACCACCAGCATGGCCAGCCATTCGCTCTGCAGCCCATCGCCCACGGCTGCGCCGCAGATGCTGCCTTCCGGAAAGCGTGCGGCGGCCATGCCTGTGTAGTGCATGCCGACGATGGCCAGCCCGAGCAGGCCGGCCGCGGCCAAGCGGTCGCCGACACGGGTGCGCTGCGCACGCAGGCGGAACGCCACGTACAGCGCGGTCCACGAGGCGGCCACGGCGACCATCAGCGAAAACAGCAGCCAGCCCGGGTCGTAGTCGATGCCCGGCTGCATGCGCATTGCGGCCATGCCGACGTAGTGCATGCCGGCGATGCCGGTGCCCATCAGCAGGGCGCCACCGGCCAGCCGCGGGTGCGGCAGCGTGCGCAACGAGACCAGCCACAGCGCGAACACCGACGAGGCGATGGCCAGTGCAAGGGAAAGCAGGGTGATCGGCAGGTCGTAGCCGAGCGGAATGGGCAGGTCGAAGGCGAGCATGCCGATGAAGTGCATCGACCAGATGCCCAGGCCCATGGCGAAGCCGCCACCGAGGCGCCACCACCACGCCGCGCCCTTGCCGGGTGCGGTGACCGTGCGCCCGGCCATCGCCAGCGCGGTGTACGAAGCCATCACGGCAACCAGCAGCGAGATCGCCACCAGCCACGGGTTGTACGTGCCTACCAGCATTCGTCAGTCTCCCGGACCTGCCTGTCGACGGAAACCACGGTGGGGCATGCATGAGGCAGGCCGACGCAGGGCGGCGGCCAGGTGCGGCATCCCCCCGGTTGCCGCGCATTCACTCTAACGCGCAGACCCGGGGGAAGGGCAAGCAGCAAAACGTGAAATTGCGCCCCTGTAGAGCCGAGCCCATGCTCGGCTGCCTTCGGCAGGAGCGGCAGCCGAGCATGGGCTCGGCTCTACAGAAACAAAGGCATGGCAAGCAGTGAAACGTGATGATCAGGTCAGTGTGTGACCGCGTCCGCAGCCTGGAAGGCGGCATCGAACAGGCGCTGTACCGGCGGACCCATTTCCCCGGCCAGCAACGCTAGCAGGAACAGGCCCAGCAGCAGTGAGACCGGCAGACCCAGCTGGATCGGGTTCAGTGCCGGGGCGGCGCGGGCCAGCACGCCGAACGCCAGGTTCACTGCCAGCATCGCCACGGTCAGCGGGATCGCCAAGGTCAGTGCGCCGCGCAGCACGGTCAGCAGGAAGGTCGGGGCGATGCTGAAGAAGGCGTGCGGGTCCGGCAGCGGTGCGCCGATCGGCAGCGCCCGGTAGCTGTCCACCACCAGCGAGATCAGCGCGAGGTGCCCGTTGGCGGTGAAGAACAGCAGGCCGAACAGCAGATAGAACCACTGGCCGATCACGCCCGAGGTGCCGCCACGCAGTGGGTCACTCATCTGCGCGAAGGCCAGGCCGGTACCCTGGGCGATCAGTTCGCCGGCCATCGCGCCGGCTTCGAACACCAGCCGCAGCAGGAAGCCGATGGATACGCCGATGGCCAGTTCGCGGGCGATGGTCAGCACCGTAGCGGCATCGAAACCGGTCCAGTCCGGAACCGGCGGCAGCAGCGGCGCCAGCGCGATGGCCAGGGTCCCAGCCAGCACGACGCGCACCCGTGCGGGAACGGCACGGGTACCGACCATCGGCATGGCCATGGCCACTGCGCCGATGCGCAGCATGGTCCACAGCACGGTGCCGATCATGCCGAAGGCCTGCAGGCCGTCAGCAGCCATCTGGGTGGCGGCGTCCATCGAAGCGCGTGTCCTAGCCGATCAGATGCGGGATGCGCTGGAACAGCAGCGTGGTGAATTCAACCAGGTGGCCGATCAGCAGGCTGCCCAGCGCGAACAGCACCGCGGTCAGTGCCGCCGCCTTGGCGACGAAGGCGATGGTCGGTTCGTTCAGCTGGGTCGCAGCCTGTACAACACCGACCACCACGCCGACCACCAGCACGGTGAGCAGTAGTGGGCCGGCCACCCACAGCACGGTGATCAGGCCACCACGCAGTTCGGTCAAGGCAAGTTCGGGAGTCATTCGGGTTCCATCTGCTTATGTAGCGTCGAGCCATGCTCGACTGCGCTTTGCGGGGGATATCAGGCTGGATTGAAGCTCGCCGCCAACGTGCCCACGGTCAGCACCCAGCCATCCACCAGCACGAACAGCAGGATCTTGAACGGTGCAGAGACCAGCATCGGCGACAGCATCATCATGCCCATCGACATCAGCACGCTGGCCACGACCAGATCGATGATCACGAACGGAATGAAGATCAGGAAGCCGATCTCGAAGGCGGTCTTCAGTTCGCTGGTGACGAACGAGGCGACCAGCACCGGGAACGGGATCGCGTCGGGGCTGGCGTAGGTGCCATGCCCGGCGATGCCGGCGAAGGTCATCAGG
This sequence comes from Nocardiopsis yanglingensis, assembly GCF_045809185.1. NCBI lineage: Bacteria > Bacillati > Actinomycetota > Actinomycetes > Streptosporangiales > Nocardiopsidaceae > Nocardiopsis > Nocardiopsis yanglingensis. The sequence goes on from NZ_JBJNRH010000003.1 coordinate 27,115, forward strand.
TCAGTCTCGCGGATCTGCGCCAGCATGAAGCCGCGCAGCGGCGTGGTGGTCAGCGTCCAGGCGGTCTGGAAGTCGATCTCGCCATTGAGGTACGGCGCCATGCCGGTGCTCCAGGCCTTGTCCCAGGTCGGCATCATCACCATCGCGGTGAGGAACAGGGCCAGGCCCAGCAGGACCTGGTTGGACGGCGTCTGCCCGGTACCCAGCGCCTGGCGCAGCAGGCCCAGCACGATGATGATGCGGGTGAACGAGGTCAGCACCAGCAGCATCGACGGGATCAGGGTGATCGCCGTCATCAGCAGCAGGGTCTGCAGCGGCAGGCTGACCGGCGCACCACCGATCTTGCCGACGTTGATGTCCGGCAGCGGGGTGGTCGGCGCGCCGGGCGCGGCGAATGCCAGTGCCGGCAACAGGCACAGGGCGAGCATCAGCAGCCACGGCATCAGGGTGGCAAGACGGGTACGGGTGACACGCATGTCAGGGGTCCTTGCGCAGCCGCTGTTGAAGCAGCTGGGCGAAATTCGGAAGATTCTTGAAGTCCGGCACGCGCACCGGCGCGGGTGGCGGCAGCGGTTCGGGCAGGGTGTGCAGAGTGTTGATGCCGCCGGCGGTAACGCCCAGCAGCAGCTGCTGGCCGTTGACCTCGATCACCACCACGCGCTCCTTGGCACCGACACTCAGGCTGGCCACCACCTTCATGCCTTCGGCCGGGCGGAAACCACTGCCGGGCAGGCGCTTGAGCAGCCAGCCGAGGCCGATGACCAGCGCCAGCACTGCCAGCAGCGCCAGCACCGCGCCGAACAGGCTTGGTGCGGCGGCCGCGTGCTGGCCGACCTGCGGGCCGATCGGTGTGGCGGTCTTGCCGACCGCCAGCAGGGTGGAGGCCAGCAGGCTCAACGCAGTCTCCGGATCCGCTCGCTCGGGCTGACCACGTCGGTCAGGCGCACGCCGAAGCGGTCGTTGATCACCACCACCTCGCCGTGGGCGATCAGGGTGCCGTTGACGAAGACATCCAGGGACTCGCCAGCGCCGCGTTCCAGTTCCACCACCGAGCCCTGGTTGAGCTGCAGCAGGTTGCGGATCGGCAGGCGGGCGCGACCGACTTCCAGCGACAGGGTCACCGGCACGTCAAGGATCACGTCCAGGTTCAGGTCCGGACCGTTCGCCTCATCGGCCTGCAGGCTGCTGAACTGGGCCGGGGTGGGTTCGAGGGCGTCGATATCGTTCATTGCGGGTCTTCCTGGATGACGGGTACGCGCGGACGGGTGCCCGGCGGATGGGTAGCGGTGATCTTCACGGCGTTCATGCCGTTGGCGATGCCGAACTCGCCGGTGAACACCGGAATGTTCTCCACGCACAGCGGCACCTGCGGGCTGAGCTCGATCGGCAGGATGTCGCCGACCTTCAGTTGGGTCAGGTCGCGCAGGGTCATGCGCTTGCTGGCCAGCACGCTGGACAGGGTCACCTCGGCGATGTTGAGCTGTTCGCGCAGGGTCTGGCCCCAGCTCTCGTCGCGATCGTTGCGGTCGCTCTGGATGCCGGCGTCGAGCAGTTCGCGGATCGGCTCCAGCATCGAGTACGGCAGGGTCACGTGGATGTCGCCACCACCGCCGTCGAGCTCGACGTGCAGGCGGCACACCACCACGTACTCGCGCGGCGTCACGATGTTGGCGAAGTGCGGGTTGATTTCCGAGTTGATGTACTCGAAGTCGACATCCATCACCGGTGCCCAGGCTTCGCGAAGGTCGGCGAAGGTCTGCTTCAGCAGCAGGTGGATCACCCGCATTTCGGTGGCGGTGAACTCGCGGCCTTCGATGCGGGTGGGGTAGCGCCCGTCACCACCGAAGAAGTTGTCGACGATGGCGAACACCAGGGTCGGTTCGAACACGATCAGGCCGGTACCGCGCAGCGGCTTGAAGCGGATCAGGTTCAGGTTGGTCGGCACATACAGCGAGTGCATGTAGTCGTTGAACTTGATCAGCTCGATGCCGCGCACCGACAGTTCGGCCGAACGGCGGATCAGATTGAACAGACCGATCCGCCACAGCCGCGCGAAGCGCTCGTGGACCATTTCCAGGGTCGGCATGCGACCGCGGATGATGCGGTCCTGGCTGGCGAAGTCGTACGAACGCGCCTCGCCTGATGGCGGTTCCGGATCGGTTTCGACCGCACCACTGTCCACGCCGTGGAGCAGGGCATCAATCTCGTCCTGGGACAGCAGGTCATTCATCGGTGGGCCCTTACTGGGTCACGAAGCTGGTGAACAGCAGATCGTCGGCGCCGTTGCTGCCGGTCTCGGCCTTGAGCACTTTCTGCACTTCGGCCAGCGAAGCGGCCTGCAGCTTCTGCTTGCCGGCGACATCGGCGATCTGGTCGGGGCTGACCTGCGAGAACAACATCAGCAGGCGTGCGCGGATGGCGGGGGCATGGGTCTTGATCGCTTCCAGCGCCGCCGGGTCGCGGGTCATCAGCTGCACTTCCAGCTGCAGGTAGCGCGGGCCATCGACCGGGCCGTTGAGGTTGACCACGAACGCGGGGTCCAGCGCGAAGTACTGGGCCGGCGCAGGGGTCGTGGTCTTCTTCGGGGCCTGCGCGGCCTTGTCTTCGTGCTTGGACTGGGTGAAGAACCAGACGCCGCCACCGGCGGCAGCGGCGGCCAGCACGGCCACCAATGCGGTGATCAGGATCGGACTACGCGGCTTGGCGGCCTTGTCCTTCTCGGCGGTCTTCTTGGTTTTGTCAGCGGCTGCGGCCACGGGGTGAAGCTCCTGAGGGTTGCTTCACCGGGATATGCAAAGAGTGTGCCGGAGTAGGGGCAGAGGGGTGCGACGGAATTCCGTCGGGGTGCCGGTGGGGTGCCGGTGCGGCCGTGCGGAGCAAGCTCCGCACCCACCAAAGCGATACTGGCAGGTGCCGACCACCCCGCTCTGGTGGGTGCCAACCTTGGTTGGCACGCCTGTCAGGCGTACGCGTCCAGCAACCCGCGCTGGCGGATCAACTGCGCGGACGACACGCTGGCCTCGCCCGGCGACGGTTCTCCGTCACCCGCGATGCCGCCGCCACTGGCCTGGCCTGACGCATTGCCGTCACCACCGGGCGCCTGATGACCAACATCAGCATGAGCCAGCTGGAAGCCCTGCTCGCCGAGGAGTTCGCGCAAGCGCGGCAGGCTGCTTTCCAGTGCCTGGCGCACATCCACGTGTGGGCTGCTGAAGCTGGCATGCACCTTGTCGCCGTTCAACTGCAGGCGCACATCAACCGGGCCCATGTCGTCCGGGCTCAGGCGGATGTGGGCGTGGCCGATCTTCTGGTCGGCCAGCCAGCCAAGGCGCGCGCCGATGGCCTGGTCGAAGCCATCGTCACCGAGCACTGGCTTCGGTGTTGGTTCGCCATTGAAGATGGGGTTGCCGGTAGCGAGCGCGGCCTTCAGATCCTGCACAGCCGCGTTGCCCGGCGCATGCAGCAGCGTCGCCGTGGCGCGGTCGCCGATGAGGGTTGCGTCGCTGCCTTCACCGCGCTCGCTGCGCTTGCCGGGCAACACCAGCTCAGGCAACGGCAGTGTGGTCGCCTGGTCGGCGCCGCTGCTGGCGGTGGACGATGTGGCAGCCGCCGCTGTGGACGGCAGGGTCGCTGCGACCGGAGGTGCAGCGGGCGCGGGCAGGGCGTTGCCGCCTGCGTCGCTGGCCGTCACTGCCGCGGCTGGCAGAGCGGTGGCAGGATCGGCAGGCGCCGGTATCGCCAGCACCAGCCCGGCCAGGCCGAGCGGCGGCCAAGGGGCTTCATCGCTCGTGGCCGGGGTGTCCTTTTCGGCAACCGGCTTGGCCGGTGCTGCGGGCACCGTGACGGCTGGCTCTTCGGGGGCGGCAGCGCTGTCCGGCCTGCGCTCGGCGCCGGCCTGGCCGTTGCTGTCGGACGCTGGACTCTGCGTGGACGGCGTCGGCGTGTTCGCGGGTTTCGAGGGTGCATCGGCACCCGGCGAGCCACCCTGCAGCAGTTGGCTGAACTCCTTGCTGCCATCACCGCGTGGTGCGCGGGGTGCGCTGCTGCCGGATTGCTGCGGCTGCGCGTTGGCGCTGCTGGCCAATGGCGCGGGCATCACGAGCGGCCTCCCTGCTCGGCGCCGTCCTGGTCTTCGGTCTGTACCAGGCGGGCGCGGCGGGCACCGATGTCGTCCATTTCGCGCTGGTCGCGGCGGTCCGTCACCACCTTCTCCTGTGCGCGGTAGCTGGCGGCCAGCTGTTCCAGCACGGCCTTGTCACGACTGGCCAGGATCAGGCGGGCGCGCTCGGCTTCCACCTTCTCGCGGTTGCCATTGACCGTGGCCTGCTGCTGTTCGACCGCACTGTCCAGGCGGTCGAGAAACGCACGCCGGTTCAGCAGCTGCGCCGGGCTGGTCGCCGCCATCTGCGCGTTCGCGTATTCCTCGGCATAGCGGCGCAGTTCGTCCAGTCGCGATAGATGGGTATCGAGCACGCGCTGGCGTTCGGCCAGATCGCGGGCGACTGCGTCCTCGTGTTCCTGGGCCCGCTTGAGCAGGGGATCGATGCGCTTGGACTGGTTCATGGCTTAACTCTCTTGTTCCACCAGGCGCTGCAGTGCCGCCTGGCTGTGCGGGAGATCTGCGGCCTTGGCAACGTCCTGGCCGAGGAACTCCATGATTTCCGGCCAACGTTCCAGGGCTTCGTCGGTGGCCGCGTCGTTGCCGCGCTGGTAGGCACCGATGGCGATCAGGTCGCGGTTGGCCGAGTAGGCCGAGACCAGCCGCTTCAGCTTGCGGATGCGCAGGCGCCACGGCTCGTCGGCGATTTCCGTGACCACGCGGCTGACCGACGATTCGACGTCGATGGCCGGGTACAGGCCGCTGTCGGCCACGCGGCGCGAGAGCAGGATGTGACCATCGAGGATCGCGCGCGCGGCGTCGGCGATCGGATCCTGCGGATCATCGCCTTCGGTCAGCACGGTGTAGAACGCGGTGATCGAGCCACGGCCCTTGGCACCATTACCGGCGCGTTCGACCAGCGCTGGCAGCTTGGCGAACACCGACGGCGGGTAGCCGCGGGTGGTCGGCGGTTCACCCACCGACAGGCCGATCTCGCGCTGCGCCTGCGCGAAGCGGGTCAGCGAGTCCATCAGCAGCAGCACGTTCAGGCCTTGGTCGCGGAACCACTCGGCAATGGCGGTGGCGCGGTAGGCACCGTGCAGGCGTGCCAGCGGCGGACGGTCGGCGGGGCTGGCGACCACCACGGCGCGGCGCAGGCCTTCTTCGCCCAGCGTGGTCTCGACGAAATCGCGGACTTCGCGGCCACGTTCACCGATCAGGCCGACCACGATCACGTCGGCGGCGGTGTAGCGGGTCATCATGCCCAGCAGCGTCGACTTGCCGACACCGGAACCTGCGAACAGGCCCACGCGCTGCCCGCGGCCGATCGGCAGCAGGGCGTTGATGGCGCGCACGCCGACGTCCAGCGGCTGGGTGATCGGCTCACGTGCCAGCGGATTGATCGACACGCCGGCCATGCCGACATGGCCCTCGGCGCGGATCGGGCCCTTGCCGTCCAGCGGTACGCCGTCGCTGTCGATGACGCGGCCGAGCAGGCCTTCGCCCACTTCAACGCCGCCACGGCGCGCGGACGGCACCACCCGTGCGTTGGGCAGCAGCCCGTGCAATTCCGCGCTGGGCATCAGGTAGGTGCGCTCGCCGGCGAAGCCGACCACTTCGGCATCGACCCAGCCGCCATCGACCACTTCCACCTTGCAGCTGGCGCCCAGCGGTGCCTCGCAGCCGACCGCTTCCAGCGTGAGTCCGACCGCGCGGCGCAGCACGCCTTCGCGGATCAGGCCACGGCCATGGGCGGTATCCACGCGCAGGCCGTCGAGCCGACGGGCCAGGCGCAGGTTGCGGGCCATGGCCCAGTCGGCCGGTGGTGGCGTCGGCTGCGGATCGGGGTTCATGCATTGGCTCCGGTCTGGCGGATCACCGCGTCCAGCGCGCCTCGCAGGCGGGCTTCCAGGGTGCCGTCGATGCGCACGGCTTCGGCGTGCACGCGAAGATCGCCGCGGCTCAGGCTGGTGTCGGGCACCAGGCGCTGTTGTGGTGGCAGGCTCAACAACGGGGCGAGGGCAGCGATGTCGTCCGGGTGCAGTCGCACTTCGACCTCGCGGGTGCTGCCACCCACTGCGTCGATGGCTTCACCGACAAGCTGTGCAAGCAGTGCCGGGTCAGCTTCATAGGCGCGACCGACCAACGCACCAGCGATGCGTACCGCCAGCTCGCCCAGTGCGCCGACCACTTCGTTCTCCAGCCGCACCAGCGGTCGGCTGAAGTTGTCGAGGATGCCTTCGATCTGCGCGGCGAGGCGACGCACCTCCGCCTGGCCCTGGCCGTAGCCTTCGGTATGGCCGTGCTGGAAGCCTTCCTTCTCTGCGCTGTCCTGGATGGCCTGGATTTCCTCCAGGGTCGGCAGCTGCAGCGGCGGCTCCGGCTCGTGTTCCGGGTCCGGCTCGGTGAGTTCGAACGCATCCTCCTGATCCAGCACCGGTTCGGGCTGGGCCAGCAGGTCCGGGGCAAGCCAGCGCACGACGTTGCTCACAGCATGGCCTCCGCGCTGCCACCGATGGTGACCGTGCCTTCATCGGCCATGCGCTTGACGATGGCCAGGATCTCGCGCTGCGCGCCTTCCACGTCGGACAGGCGCACCGGGCCGCGGGCTTCCATGTCTTCCAGCAGGATTTCCGCCGCGCGCTGCGACATGTTGCGGGTGATCTTGTCGCGCACCTTGATGTCGGCACCGCGCAGTGCCAGGCCCAGGCGCTCGCCGCTCACTTCGCGCAGCACCAGCTGCATTTCGCGGTCATCCAGGTCGACCAGGTCGTCGAACACGAACATCAGGTCCTGGATGCGGTTGCTCAACGGCGCATCGATGCGCGCGATTTCGCCCAGGATGGCCTGGTCCTGGCCGCTGTCCATGAAGTTCAGGATGTTGGCCGCGCACTGCACGCCGCCGATGTTGGACGACTTCAGGTTCTGGTTGCCGGCGAACTGGCGCTCCATGATCTCGTTGAGTTCATTCAGCGCATTCGGCGGAATGCCGTCGAGGGTAGCGATGCGCAGCAGCACGTCCACGCGGGTGCGGTCCGGCAGCAGTTTCAGCGCGTCGGCGGCCTGGTCGGTTTCCAGGTGCGCCATCACGATGGCGATGATCTGCGGGTGCTCGTTGCGTACCAGGTCGGCCACCGCACGCGGGTCCATCCACTTCAGCGCGTCCAGGCCGGTAGTGTTGCGGCCGAGCAGGATGCGGTCGATCAGGTTGCCGGCCTTCTCGCTGCCCAGTGCCTGCACCAGCATGTTGCGGATGTAGTCGTCCGAGCCCACGCCCAGCGAGGTCTTCGAGCCCAGCTCCTGGCCGAACTGGTCCATCACCCGTTCCACCTGTTCGCGGGTGATGTCGGTCATGGTGGCCATGGCGATGCCGATTTTCTGCACTTCCTTGGGTTCCATGTGGCGCAGCACTTCGGCTGCATCCAGCTCACCCAGGGACAGCAGCAGCACGGCCGCGCGCTGCACGCCGGTCAGTTGTGCCTCAGTCATTGGCCACCCAGCCCTTGACCACCTGGGCCACGCGCTTGGAGTCGGTCTTCACGGCTTCACGCGCCATCCGCAGTCGTTCCTCATATGAATCCACCGGCAGGGCCAGTGCATCCGGCCCGCCCAGGCTGGCCCGGTCGGCGCCCAGCGCCGGCAGCGGCATGCCATCGTCATCGACCAGCTGCACGTCCGCGGTGTGCGGTTCCAGTGCCTGTTCGTCGTTCTTCTTGTTCTGGCCGGTGATCGCACGCAATGCCGGGCGCAGCACGCCGAACAGCAATGCCAGCACCACCACGGCGCCCAGCAGCATGCGGCCGGCATCGTGCACCCACGGCAGCTCCCACCAGGCCGGGCCTTCGACCGGCGTGGTATCACGCACGAACGGGGCGTTCATCACCGACACGGTGTCGCCGCGCTCGGCATTGAAACCGACGGCCTGCTTGACCAGTGCCTCGACGCGGGTCAGTTCGGCAGCCGACAGCGGCTGCGGGCTGACCTTGCCGTTGGCACCGGCGCGCGGCACGTTGTCCACCAGTACCGCCACCGAGACGCGCTTGATGCGGCCGGCCGGCTGGCGGGTGTGCTGCAGGGTGCGGTCCAGCTCGTAGTTGCGGGTCGCGTTCTTGCTGCTTTCGGTAGGCGTCTGTGCGGTGGCGGGTGCGGCCTGCTGGCCCGGCGGGCTGTTGCTGGTCGCGCCCGGCACGCCCTGCGGGCCGGGGGTGCTGGTGGTGTTCTCGCTCATCTGCTCGCTGCGCAGCTTCTGTGGTTCACCGTTGTAGAGCTCACGAGCTTCCTCGGTTACCGAGAAATCCATGTCCACGCTCACTTCCGGATTGACCCGGCCGGGGCCGGTCATCGGCTCCAGCAGCTCGCGGATGCGCTGGTTGAACGAGGTTTCCTGGCGACGCACCTGCTCGAACTGGGCAGCGTTGACCGCCGCCTCGCTGTTCGGGTCGGTGATGCTGAGCATGCGCCCGCTCTGGTCGACCACGGTCACCCGTTCCGGAGCGAGGTCCGGAATGCTGGCCGCGACCATGTGCACGATGGCATCGACCTGGCTGCGTTCCAGCTGCTGGCCACCACGCAGTTCCAGGGTGACCGAGGCACTGGCCACGTCGCGCTGGCGGGTGAAGGCGCTGGGCTTGGGAATGGCCAGGTGCACGCGCGAATCGCGCACCGGGCGCAGCGTGTTGATGGTGCGCGACAGCTCGGTTTCCAGCGCATGCTGGTAGCGTGCGCTTTCCACGAACTGGCTGACGCCGAAGCCCGGATCACGCTCCATCAGCTCGAAGCCGAGCTTGCCGCTGTCGGTCAGGCCGGAGCCGGCCAGCTTCAGGCGGGCATCATGCAGGTTCTTTTCCGGCACGGTGATGCCGCCGGTGGCCGGGTCGAGCGCGAACGGAATCTGCGCGGCGCGCAGCAGGTCGGTCGCTTCAGCGGTCGCCTTCTGGTCCAGGCCGGTGTACAGCGGGACCATGCCCGGCTTCTGCGACCAGAAGAACACGGACAGGCCTGCCGCCACCGCCACCGCGATCATCGCCATCAGGCCCAGCCGACGGGTGATCTGCAGACTCTGCAGGCGGTCGAACCATTGCCCGGCCTTCTCGGCGTTCAGGCTGTCCTTGGAGAGCGTCAGTGCCATGCGTCAACGTTCCTTACAGCGGCATGTTCATCACGTCCTGGTAAGCCTGGACGAGACGGTTGCGGACTTCCACGGTGGCGCGGAAGGCGATCTGGGACTGCTGCGAGGCGACCATCACCTTGGCCAGGTCGGCGCTGGGGTCGCCCATTTCGAAGGCCTTGGCGAGGGCGCCGGACTTCTGTTGCGCGTCGTTGACGCCGGCAATCGCACCACGCAGGGTTTCGGTGAAGCTGGCCGGCTGCACCTGCGGCGCATCCAGCACCGTGCCCGGGAGGGCATTGCTGCGCGGCGTTTCGCCCAGCGGGTTGAGCGCCGGCTGTCCCATCTGGGTCTGATAGGAGCGGATCTGCGAAAGGATCGAAGTGACGGAGTGGGACATCTGCAACGGTTCCAGAAACAGGGGATGGGGTTGTCTGCTGGAGCAGGTGCAAGTGCCGTGCCGAAACCGGTTTTCGATTCAGTGAAGTGAGGGTTGTGGATGTGCTGGCAGGGCTGCGCCCTGCACCCGCCAAATCAACGTCAACGTCAACGGCGGGCTATCCGTGGGGTGGCGGGGTGGGTCCGGTTGCGGGGGACGCCGTAAATCCGTCCATGGAGGCTCGGTCGCGCCATCCATGGCGCTCACGCCCCCGCAACCGACCCACCCCGCCTTCGACAGTTGGCCGCGATCTGTTGGAACCTGCTGCT
>NZ_JBJNRH010000003.1:37038-342854 GCF_045809185.1 Nocardiopsis yanglingensis
GGGGGGGGGGGGGGGGGGCGCCCCCCCCCCCGGCGGGGGGGGGCCGCCGCCCCCCCCCCCCCCCCCCCCCCCCCCCCCCCCCCCCCCCCCCCCCCGCCTTCGACAGTTGGCCGCGATCTGTTGGAACCTGCTGCTGATGGTGGGTGCCGACCGTTGGTCGGCACGGGGTCGGATCCCGTTGCGACGCAACGGGCTCCTACCCCATTGAAGGCGCCATTTAACCGGCGTCGGTTTTCTGGCCTACGGCTGCAGGGTCCAACGGCCGGAATTCTGGCGCTGGCGCGGTGCGATAGGGCCGTTGTGCTGGGTGTAGATGAAATGGCCCTGGTGGTCGGTCTGGCAGCTCAGCAGCAGCGTGTAGTGGGCGGGGCCGGCCGGGTGGGCTTCGGTCATCTGGATTTCCGCGATATGCGGGGCCAGGCGCTGATAGCGGTAGCTGCCACCGATGCGGAGGTCGGTGCCGAGGATGTCCAGCACGTACTGGCTGCCGGCGAAGCTGATCTGCACCATGCGTCCGGCGTTGGGGTTGTCCGGTGCGTACAGCGGGTCGCTGAGGTTGGTGAACTGGCGCTGGTCGAGCGTGGCGGGCAGGGTGCAGACGGCGGCGGTGGCCAGGCTGGGGCAGAGCAGGGTGGCGAGCAGGGTGAGGCGATGCATGGTGGGACCTCGCTGGGATGTCTCTGCAATGCACCGCAGCTGCGCACCGTTGTCTGTAGGAATCATTGCAAACGCAAAGGGGACGGATCCCTTTCCAGCGGAAAGGGCTCCGACCCCATTCGGTTTGGGACCGCTGAACGTGTTCGAGCCGATTTCTACCAAGGATAGTTAAGATCGATTCCGAGTGAACGGTGTAGTTGCACCTTCTCGGATGAGAGCGGAAAGAACCCCTCTGAGAGCTCATAAAGGCATGTGGGCCAGAAGTTCTTCTCGTCCGCCATGGATGTGGCATCGCAGTTGCGGAACGAGGCCTCAAGTTCCATGAGAGTGGACTCCGCTATGTCTTCGTTGGAGTTCAGCGCAGGTCGGATTGCCGCCATGAACGCGGTATGGATAGCTGCAAAGCTCCTCAGATCTGAATTGCAGTACTGGAGTGACACTTCACAGTCGATTGGGAGGAGCCCTACAGAGCGATCCTTGAGGTCCACGAAGAAGAGCCCGCCCAACACCTGTCCAAAGACTGCCAACATGCGATCGTCGGCCTCAAATCGCTGAAGGCGCGAATGGAACATCATGTTGTTGTTGGGATAAGGCTCAAGATGATCAGATACCCGCTGCGCTTCGAGCAGCAGAGCAGAGTGATCGATCTCTTCCTGGCTGATTGGCATGAGGTCAAGTGTTGGCGGACTGATTGAGTTCTCCACCCGGACAAGGCTACCGATATGTTTCGCAGATGCCTTTAGGAGAAGTTGCAAACTCAGTGCGGTGGTTGAATCTCTCATCCACGCATGGCGTGGATCTACTGGCGTCATACAGCGGTTCCACAAACACCAACGCCTGGGCTAGCCCAGGCGTTCGCGCCCCCTTCATGCTGGTGACGCGCGTCAGCTTGCCAGTTCGGCCTGCTCGCGTTCGATGCCGTACTTGCGCAGCTTTTCCACCAGGGTGGTGCGGCGCAGGCCGAGCAGCTGGGCGGCGTGGGCGACGACGCCCTGGGTGCGCTCCAGTGCTTCGTTGATCAGACCCAGTTCGATGTTGGCCATGTGGTTGCGCAGGTCCATGCCCTCGTCGGGCAGTGCGACCGGTGCTGCCGGGCGATTGACGGCGATGCCGTGCTCCAGTGCCGGTTGGCTGCCGCCGCCCGGGGTGTGGAACGAGAAGCTGCGCAGGTCGAGGCGTTCTTCGCTGGCGGCCGGCTGCGCCGGTGCCGGCGTGGCGACTGCGGTCAGTGCCGCATCGCCACGATAGCGGGCTGGCAGGTCCTGCACGCGCACCGATCCGCCCGGATGCAGCACCGCCAGGCGCTCGACCAAGTTGGTCAGTTCGCGCACGTTGCCCGGCCACTCGTAGCCGGCCAGTGCCTGCAGCGCTTCCGGGGTGAAGCGCACTTCGCCACGGCCGGTGCGCGCCAGCTGTGCAGCGATGGTTTCCACCAGCGCCGGCAGGTCTTCGCGACGCTCGCGCAGGGCGGGCACGTCGATCGGGAACACGTTGAGGCGATAGAACAGATCCTCGCGGAACTTGCCTTCGGCAATACGGGTTTCCAGGTCGCGGTGGGTCGCGGCCACGACGCGCACGTTGCAGCGGATGGTCTGGTTGCCACCGACACGCTCGAAGCTGCGTTCCTGCAGCACGCGCAGCAGCTTCACCTGCATCGGCAGGCTCATGTCGCCGATTTCGTCGAGCAGCAGGGTGCCGCCTTCGGCCATTTCGAAACGGCCCTTGCGCGCGGTCAGTGCACCAGTGAAGGCGCCCTTTTCGTGGCCGAACAGTTCGCTTTCCAGCAGGTCGGCCGGAATGGCGCCGCAGTTGATCGCCACGAACGGGCCATCACGGCGCGGCGAGCGCTGGTGGATTGCACGCGACACGACTTCCTTGCCGGTACCGGATTCGCCCAGCACCAGTACGGTGGTATCGAACGCGGCAACCTGCTCGATCATGGTGCGCAGTTCGGTCACCGCCGGGCCGTTGCCGGTCGGGCCCTGGTCCTGCGCGGCGCCGGCCTGGTGCTCGGCATCCAGGCGCTTGAGGCTGGCGCGGCGCAGCAGGGCTTCCATCTGCGCATGGCGCAGCGGCGTTTCCAGCGGCCAGATGTTGGCTTCGTGCAGGCCGTGCTGGTGCGCAAAGGCTGCGGCATCACCGTCGGCCAGCAGTACCGGCGGCGGCAGGCTGCTGCCGCCCAGCCAGTCGTACAGCGCGGTGCTGGCAGCGGTGTCGTCCAGGCTGCCGACGATCACGGCCATCCAGTCGTTCTGGCGCTGGCGGCCCAGGTCGAAGTCGGCCGCGTCGGAGACCCAGCGCGGGTTGAAGTCCATGAATTCCAGCAGGGCAACGGTGCGCTCGGCACGCACGGCGTCGTTGTCCAGCACCAGGATGCGCGATTCGCTCACGATCGATCCTCCCTGAGGCCTTCCAGGATCGGCATGACTTCCTGGATGTAGGACAGCTTGCTGACGAAATTGTCGGCGCCGGCGCGCAGCGCGTGTTCGCGGTGCTCGGCGTCGTCGAAGTGGCTGGCGATCACGATGTACGGTGCATCGTCCTGCGACTTGATCAGGCGGGTGGCCTGCAGGCCGCCCATTTCCGGCATCGCCAGGTCCATCAGCACCACCTGCGGGCGCAGCGTTTCCGAGCGCTCGATCGCTTCCAGGCCGTTGCCGGCGCTGCCGACGATCTGCAGCCAGTCGATCTTGCGGAAATGGCGCATCGCCGCGTTGATGAAGCCCTCGTGGTCATCGACCAGCAGGACCGTGAGCTTGTTCATGTCCAACATCCTTTTCAGCCCACCCGGGCCAGCTGGGGTTGCCTGGCGCTCAGCCGGCGCCGTTCGCGGGCCGGGGCGATATCCAGTTGTTCTCGGTATTTTGCGACGGTTCGGCGTGCAATGTTCACCCCCTGGCGTGACAGCAGGCCGGCAATGGCCTCGTCGGCCAGCGGGCGGCCGGCCGGTTCGGCGTCGATCAGGCGGCGGACCATGGCCTTGACGGCCTGGCCGGAGACGCTGGCGCCTTCCAGGCGCACGGCGAAGAAGTGCTTCAGTTCGAAGGTGCCGCGCGGGGTCTGCAGGAACTTGCCGGTGGTGATGCGCGAGACGGTGGACTCGTGCATGCCGATTTCCTCGGCCACTTCCTTCAGGGTCAGCGGCGCCATGGCCTCTTCGCCACGTACCAGGAACGCAGCCTGACGCTCGACGATCACCCGCGCGGTGCGCAGCAGGGTGTCATAGCGCATCGACAGGCCGCGGCTGAACCAGCGCGCTTCCTGCAGCATCTCGCGCAGTGCCGGTGCGGCCTCGCTGGTCTCGGCCAGCGCCTGTTCGTACTGGCTGTTGATCGAGACGCGGCGGCTGGTGGCCGGGTTCAGCGCTACCTTCCACTGGTCGTCGGCGTGCCAGGCAACCACATCCGGCACCACCACGGCATTGCGTTCGGGCAGCAGGCTGTCACCCGGGCGCGGCTGCAGCGAGAGGATCAGGCGCACGGCTTCGCGCACGTCGTCGATTTCGGCGTCGTGCAGGCGGGCGAGGGCGGGGTAGTCGTGTGCGGCCAGCGCTTCGAGTGCGCCATCGAGAATGCGGGTGGCCAGGTGGCGGGCGGGAACCGCGCCATGCAGGCTGCGCAGCTGCGCCTGCAGGCCTTCGCGCAGGTCCTGCGCGGCCATGCCGGCGGGCTCGCCGTGCAGCAGCTGCTGGCGGATGGCTTCGACGCCGTCGGCGGCGATGTCGAACTGGGCGCTGGCCAGCAGCTGCAGCTGGTCCAGCGGCGCCTGCAGGTAGCCGGCCTCGTCGCAGTGATCGAGCCAGAATGCTGCTACGGCCAGCTCGCGGTCGTCCATGTCCAGCGACAGGCGCTGCAGCACACGCAGCTGCGGGTCGGTCGATTCGCCGGCAGCGATACGCGCCATGCGGTCGTCGTCGCCGTCCTGCCAGCTGGCGCCGGCCACGTCCCACATCGACGACTCGGGCAGCTCGTCGAAGGCGGCGGTGTCCATCGTGGTGGCACTCGCTTCGGTGGCTTCGGCGGTGGGTGCTTCAGCCTCTTCGATCTCCAGCAGCGGGTTGGAGTCCAGCAGGCGCTGGATTTCCTGTTCCAGGTGCAGGCCATCGAGCTGCAGCAGCCGGATCGACTGCAGCAACTGCGGGGTGAGGTGAAGTTGTTGGCCCAGCTGGGCCGAGAGTGCAGCCTTCATCGTGGTTCCCCGGCACCGCTCCCCGGCGCCTTGTGGAACGCATCTTGCTTTTGATCCGGCGGGGGCGGAATCAGGGGGTTCCTGAGGGGCTTCGTGAATGTCCTGACAGGGTGTAGGGGTATTCCCTACATTGTCGCGGAATGTTGACGATGATCGCCGCTAAGTTGCTGATTTCCGGTGTGGGTCCCGGATTGATCGGGCTGCGCCGTGTACGGATTCCTGTCAGGGCGTGTCGGGGTGACGGGAATTCGTCGTCAGTGCGGATCTGGCCTCCTTCGCAGAGGATCACTCCAGCTCGTGCTGGTGGCGCGCGGCCAGCAGCAGCAGATCGTTGGCGCGGCGACAGCCCAGCGACTCCATCATGCGTGCGCGGTGGGTTTCCACCGTCTTGACGCTGATGCCGAGGTCGGCGGCGATTTCCTTGTTGCTCTCACCCTTGCCGATGCGGCGCAGAATCTCGCGCTGGCGCGGCGACAGTGCGGCGATGCCGGTGGGTTTTTCGCGGCCGAGCATCGGTGCCAGCATCTTGGCGGAGATCTGCGGGCTCAGGAACACCTGGCCGGCGTGCGCGGCACGCAGCGCCAGTTCAAGCTCCTGCGGTGCGGCATCCTTGACCAGGAACCCGACCGCCCCGCGATCGAGTGCATCGCGCACGTGTGCGGCGTCGTCGTGCATGGTCATCATCACCACCCGCGTGCCGGGGGCGCGCAGGCGGATGTCACTGAGGGCTTCCAGGCCGGTGCGGCCGGGCAGTGACAGGTCCATGAGGATCACGTCCGGGGCGTGCTGCAGGGCCAGCTGCAGTGCCTGCTCGGCATTGCTGGCCTCGGCGACGAGCTGCACGTCGGCAAACCCCTGCAGCAGCCGCGCCAGGCCGGCGCGGACCAGGGTGTGATCGTCGACGATGAGAACTCGCACAGGCACGTTGGAGGTCCGTGAGGGGAGTCCACCTTAACTTAGCTGAACGGGCGCGCCAAGGCTTGCCCATCCGCCGCCATGGTGGCAGGTTTCAGCGGGCGCGGCGTGCTTCGGCCACCTGGCGGCGATGCAGGCGGAACAGATGCCGCTCCATTGCCATTTCCAGGCCATCGCCAAGACGCTGGAAACGCAGCCACAGGTAGTGACCGCCGCCACCGTCCGCTGCTTCGGCGATCACTTCCACGGGCAGGTCGATATGGTCGGGCAGCCAGTCGCTGGGCTGCAGGCGCACCAGGCCGGCCTGACCGGCACTGGCGCCGCTGCGCGGACCCAGCTGCAGGCGGATGCCACGGCGCGACCAGCGCACCGGGCGCAGGGTCAGCTCCTGGCCCTGCTGGCGCACCAGTCGGCCGAGCAGCACCATCGCCAGATCCAGCTTGGCCTCCAGTCGCTGCAGTTGCAGGCTGGCTTCGTTGCGGTCGTCGTGCTCGTCAACGCGACTATCTTCAACCAGCGCCAGGCTGCGCAGCAGGCCTTCGGCACTGCTGGTACGACCGGCAGCGCTGCCTGCCTGGAACTCGGCCGGCAGGGCCAGCTCGCAGCTGAGCGTTTCGTCGAACAGCTCGCTTTCGGCCGGGTGATGCAGCGACGTGGTTGGCAATTGGGTCATGCGAGTGATTCTGCCTGCAGGTAGGCATGTGCCGCGCGAAGAGAGCGCTGGCCGTCGTTCATCAGTGCGGCGACGGCATCACGGCGCTGGCGCAGCAGGCCGAGCAGATTCTGCTGGCGTTCAAACAGCGCGGTCAGCGGTGCGTGGTCGGCGGCGGTCAGCGGCTGGCTGAGCAGTGCATGCAGCGTGCTGTCGTGGCCATCGAGCAGGCTGTCGGCCTGGTCGAGCGACTCTTCGCCCAAGGCCTTCTCGAAGGCGTCCAGCTGGGCGTGCAGTTCGTGCAGGCTCATGGCGCCACCGCGGCCGGGCGGCGCTGTTCCTGCGGGATCGCATTCCAGGCGCTGTCGATCTCGCCCAGCAGCTGCAGCGACTCATCCAGCGCGGCACGGTCGTTGTGCAGGTTGGCCTCGGTCAGGCGCTGCAGCACGTAGTCGTACAGCGCCGACAGATTTCCGGCGATCTCGCCGCCGGCCTCATGGTCCAGGGAGCCATTGAGGTGGCCGACGATCGCACAGACCTCGCCGATCGCCTTGCCCTTGCCGGCCTGGTCGCCACGCTCGAGGCTGGCCAGGGCACGCCGCACGCGCTCCAGCGCGCCGGCCAGCAGCATCGCCACCAGCTTGTGCGGATCGGCATCGGCGACCGCACTGGTCACTCCCACCTGGCGGTACTGCTCGGCATATTGACGGCTGGAACCGTACATTCGTGATTCTCCTTGCGCGGGGTGCCGCCGGGCGGTCGTGGGGACCGCTGCCGGCGGTGCGGCGTTGATTGCTGTTGCGTCCGTTATCGGTGCGTTACACGCCAAACTTGAGCGTTGCACGCAGTCCTTTAGCGGTTCAGCTGTGCCAGCTGCTGCTGCAATGCGGTGTTGCTCTGCTGCAGTTTGCCCATCAAGCTGTCCAGCGCCAGGAACTGCTTCTTGTAGCGTTCCTCGACGTTCTTCATGCGGACGTCAAGGTCCTTGCGTCGCTTGTCGATGTTGTCCAGCGTGGTGTTGAGGCCCTTGGTACGGGCGACGAAGGCGCCTTCCTTGCCCGTGGTCGTACTGACGTAACCGTCTACCATCGTGTAGAGCTTGCCGGCGCCGCCGGTATCACCGGTGATCGCCGAGCGGATCTTCTCCGGCTGGCTGGCAAGCGCCGCTGCGAATTTTGTCGCGTCCAGCACCAGGCTGCCGTCGGCATTGGGATAGCCACGGGTCTGCAGGCCGAGCTTCTTCGGATCCAATCCATCCGCGGACAGGTCCTTCAGTACAGCGCCCATCATCGAACGCAGCTGACTGGATGCGCCGCGCATCTGCGCATCGCCCGTCAGCGTCGCCGCTTCCTTGGTCTTGGCGTCGTACTTGGTCTCCGTATTGATGGCGGCGATCGCATCGTTGTACGCCTTGACGAAGTCCTGCATCACCTTGGTGGCCGCAGTGGTGTCGGTACTGATCACGACCGTGCTCTTGCCCCTGACCTTGAGGTTCAGAGTCAGGCCTGGTACGGCATCGGTCACGGTGTTGCTGTCGCTGATCACCGTGACGCCATCGATGGTCAGCTCGGCATCGGCTGCCGCGGTGTTCTCCTGAAGGCTGCCAACCAGTGCGCTCAACTTCGGGTCGCTGCCACCGTATTCGAGCTTGATCGCATTGGCGGCGCCGGTCTTCTCCTGGGCGATCGACAGGTACTGGTTGTCGCCCGAAGCGATCAGGGTCGCCTGCACGCCTTCTTTGCGGCCTGCCGCATCGATCTTGTTGCGCACGGTGGTCAGCGTATCGCCGGCCTCCACCTCGACCTTCATCGTCTTTGCCTTGTCGCCCACGCCAACGGTCAGCGTCAAGGTTCCGGCGCCGAAGGTGTCGGTCTTGGGCACCGAGGCGTTGGCAATCAGCTTGTGTGCCGTGGCGAGGGATTTCACCTCCACCTGGTGCGTGCCGTTGGCCGCTGCGGCCTTGGTCAAACCCTGGTCGTACAGTGCCACCGACGCCGACAGCACGTCGTCGGCATTGTTGGGGCCGGCCTTGCCGGTGGCGGTTACTGTGCGGGTGTCGAAGGCTGTCGTGGCCTTCAGCGCGGTCAGGGCGGTCTTCAGCTTGTCGAAGGCCGAGGTGACGGTGCCGATCGACGACAGCTGCATCTTGGCCTTGGACTGCTGCAGGTTCAGCGCGTTGTCGGCGGGCTTGCGGTCGGCCGCCACCAGCTGGCTGACGATGTCTGAAATGTTCAGGCCCGAGCCGATGCCACCGTATCCAAAGCTTGCCATGTGATTCTCCTGGTATCGGGCCTGGTCGCTAGGCGCTGGCCCGTCGTCAACGAAAATAGCGGCCTGCGCCGCTGGGTCTTGAGGACTTCGTTGATGCATGCACCGTGCCAATGCTCCGGCGCAGGTTCTGGCACGCAGGTTGCAGGAGGGTTGGGGCAGGGTGCGGGGAGATTCACCGCGGGCTGCCGGGAGTCTGCAAAAAACCCTCCCCCAATGCAGGGGAGGGCACAGGCTACTGACAATCGGGGGGAGACGAAGCCGCCCGGTACGTACAGTCAAAGGTACAGCGCTGAAAGAGAGGTCCGCAGGAGCGGGCGATGCCAAGCCGGTTCGGGAGTGATCCCGGGCCGGGCATGGCCCGCGCCTTCGTGCATCGTGGCTTCCCGGTTGCCGCTACCGTCGGGACTAACCGACGGTAGCGGCGCCTTCTTGCCGTGGATCAGCGCAGCAGGCTGAGCACGCCCTGCGGCACCTGGTTGGCCTGGGCCAGCATGGCCGTACCGGCCTGCTGCAGGATCTGGGTGCGGGTCAGTTCGGCGGTTTCCTTGGCGAAATCGGTATCCTTGATGCGGCTACGCGAGGCCGACAGGTTTTCCGTCGAGGTCTGCAGGTTGGCGACGACCGAGGTGAAGCGGTTCTGGATCGCACCTAGGTCAGCACGGGTGTTATTGATCGAACTCAAGGCCTTGTCGACGATTTCCAGTGCCTGCTGTGCGCCAGCGACGCTTTCGATGTTGACGTCCTGGAGCTTCTTGCCAGTCGCTGGGGCGGTGGCACTGCCGTCTACTTCTGCGGTGTCGTACCCCGTGACGCCGCTGCTCGTCCCGGCAGTGACTTTCATCGCGCTCCAGGCGCCATCCTTGTTGATGCTCTCCTTGACCGAGGTCAGTTCGATCTTGCCAGCATCCCCTGCCTTGGCGTAAACGCCAGTTTCGCCGATCTTCGCATTGATGGCTGTCGTGACAGCTGTGACCAGCGCCTTACGATCATCGGCGTCAACGCCCGTTGCAGTGATCTCCACGGGGTCGATCTTGACTGCCGCAGCAAGGCCGCCACCAGCTATCTCGAGGCCTGAGAACTTGATGGTCTTGCCGTTGTTTGCTGGGGCGTCGGTCCCGGCGGCGATAGTGATGGTCTGAGCATCGAACACTGCGTTGCCCAGCGCTTCTGACTTGGCATCCACCACCTTGTCGATAGCAATAGCCTGCCCAGCGTTAGCTCCGACTTGGAACAGCTGGCTGGAGAACGAACCATCCAACAGCTTGGTGCCATTAAACTCCGACTGCTTGGCGACGCGGTCGATTTCGCTGACCAGCTGGGTCACTTCGGCCTGCAGCGCCTTGCGGTCACTGGCTGAGTTGGTGGCATTCGACGACTGCACCGACAGCTCACGGATGCGCTGCAGATTGTTGCCGATTTCCGACAGCGAGCCCTCGGCGACCTGGGCCAGCGAAATGCCGTCGTTGGCGTTGCGGATGGCAACGTCGGTACCGCGGATCTGGGTGCCGAAGCGCTCGGAGATCGCCAGGCCAGCGGCGTCGTCCTTGGCGCTGTTGATGCGCGAACCGGAGGACAGGCGCTGGATGGTGGTGGCCAACGAGCTGCCGCTGGTGCTCAGGTTGCGCTGAGCGTTCAACGACATCGTGTTGGTGTTGATGACTTGTGCCATGGTGCTTTTCCTTTGGCGAAGGCGGTACGTATTTCAGGAACCGGGCGGAAGCTCAGCCGCCGCCCGGTGGTCGATCAAGGCGCAGATCAGCGCAGCAGGCTGAGCACGCCCTGCGGCACCTGGTTGGCCTGGGCCAGCATGGCCGTACCGGCCTGCTGCAGGATCTGGGTGCGGGTCAGCTCGGCGGTTTCCTTGGCGAAATCGGTATCCTTGATGCGGCTACGCGAGGCCGACAGGTTTTCCGTCGAGGTCTGCAGGTTGGCGACGACCGAAGTGAAGCGGTTCTGGATAGCGCCCAGATCGGCACGGGTGCTGTTGATCGAGCCCAGGGCTTCGTCAACCAGAGACAGCGCTTTCTGCGCACCGGTGGTGGTGCTGACGTCCAGATCGATGGCGTGCTCGCTGGCGGTGGTAACCGTACCGGTTGCCATGGCAGCGCCAGGGGTCGGCCAAGTACCATCGGCGGCCTTCACCGACGTGGTCAGTGCCACGGTGCCAGCGACGGTTGCGTCGACACCGGCGGTGAGATCGCCGCCATTCTTGACCTGGGTCAGCTTCACGGCGGAGCCATCATCACTGACTTCGGCCAGGATGCCGGTTTCGCCCAGCTTGGCGTTGATGGCCGTCGCGGCCGCCTTGTTCTGCTCTGCAACGCTGGCGCCCTTGGCGACTTCGATGCTATCCAGCTTGATGGCGCTGACGGTGCCATCGGCACCCTTCACGGAAATGGTGCCGCCAATGCGAGTGGCTTCAGCCGTGGCCGCGGTAGGTGCAGTGAGGCTGGCACTCTTGAAGCTCGAGCCGCCCAGCTTGGCAACGGTTGCGTCGACGGTCTTGTCGATGGCAATGGCCTGACCGGCATTGGCGCCAACCTGGAACAGCTGGCTGGAGAACGAGCCGTCCAGCAGCTTGGTGCCGTTGAACTCGGACTGCTTGGCGACGCGATCGATTTCCGACTTCAGCTGAGTCACTTCGGCCTGCAGGGCCTTGCGATCGCTGCTCGAGTTGGTGGCGTTGGAGGCCTGCACAGCCAGTTCACGGATACGCTGCAGGTTGTTACCGATCTCGGTCAGCGAACCTTCGGCGACCTGGGCGAGCGAAATACCGTCGTTGGCATTGCGGATGGCGACGTCGGTACCGCGGATCTGGGTGCCGAAGCGCTCGGAGATCGCCAGGCCAGCGGCGTCGTCCTTGGCGCTGTTGATGCGCGAACCGGAGGACAGGCGCTGGATGGTGGTGGCCAGCGAGCTGCCGCTGGTGCTCAGGTTACGCTGAGCATTCAACGACATCGTGTTGGTGTTGATGACTTGTGCCATGAGGAGAGGTCCTTGAGCGGTTGCACGTGAGTTGGGTTAGACGCCCCCGACGTGCCCCGGGGGCGGCTCATGTCAGCGCTGCAACAGGCTGAGCACGTTCTGTGGTACCTGGTTGGCCTGGGCCAGCATGGCCGTACCGGCCTGCTGCAGGATCTGGGTGCGGGTCAGTTCGGCGGTTTCCTTGGCGAAGTCGGTATCGCGGATGCGGCTGCGCGAGGCCGACAGGTTCTCCGAGGAGGTCTGCAGGTTGGCCACCACCGAGGTGAAGCGGTTCTGGATCGCGCCGAGGTCAGCGCGCACGCTGTTGACCGATTCCAGGGCCTTGTCGACGATGGATAGCGCCTGCTGAGCACCCGCAACGGTGTCGATCTTGATGTCGGCGACATGCGAGGCAGTGGTGCCGGCAGCCGGTGTGTTCAGGTTGGCTGGGGTGGCGCCTGCCTGGACGGTCACGCTGGCCAGCGTGTTTTCGTCCTTGACCGAGGTCAGGGTGATCTCACCGGCGGTCGCGGACACTGCGGCATGCAGGCCGGTCTCGCCGATCTTGCCGTTCAGGGCTGCAGCCAGTGCCTTGGTGGCGTTGTCCTGGTTGGACTTCTGGATCGCAGCCAGCTCCGGGCCGGTTGCGGCGCCCGGGGCGGTGTAGTCGAAGGAGACATCACCGACGTTGATCGCGCCGACCTTGACGCCGACGATCTTGCCGGCTGCGCCATCGACTGCTGCATTGTCCAGGGTGATCTTGCCGGCATCGACGAAGGTGGTGGCACCCAGCGATTCAGCCTTTGCATCCACCACGCTGTTGATCGCAATGGCCTGGCCCGCATTGGCGCCGACCTGGAACAGCTGGCTGGTGAAGGAGCCGTCCAACAGCTTGGTGCCGTTGAAGTCGCTCTGCTTGGCCACGCGGTCGATTTCGCTGACCAGCTGAGTCACTTCGGCCTGCAGGGCCTTGCGGTCGCTGCTGGAATTGGTGGCGTTGGAGGCCTGCACGGCCAGCTCGCGGATACGCTGCAGGTTGTTGCCGACTTCGCTCAGCGAGCCTTCGGCGACCTGGGCCAGCGAGATACCGTCGTTGGCATTGCGGATGGCCACGTCCAGGCCGCGGATCTGGGTGCTGAAGCGCTCCGAGATCGCCAGGCCGGCGGCGTCGTCCTTCGCGCTGTTGATGCGCAGACCGGACGAGAGGCGCTGGATGGTGGTGGCCAGCGAGTTGCCGCTGGTGCTCAGGTTGCGCTGAGCGTTGAGCGACATCGTATTGGTGTTGATTACCTGTGCCATGGGGTCGTCTCCTCTTATATGGAACCCGTTGGTGAATGAAACGAAGCGCCGCCTGTTTTTTTGTGTGGCTGTGTGCTTCGCTGTTGCCAAATGAATAACGGCGCTTTGTCAACAACCTTTAGCCGTGAATTCCGTTGAAGCTGCAATTCGTTGCCGGAAGCTGTTTTTCCGGGGTTTTCAGCCCGGGAAGGGCGTGAAGGCGACTCCGGAGGGGGGCGGTCGGGCATGCCCAACCAGCGCTGATGAAGGTATCGGCGGGGTCCGGTCGGGCTTGATGGGCAATCACGGAAAATCCGCAGAAGGCGGGCTGGCGAGCTATTGGCCTGGCGTGTTTCGCGCCAATGAACCGCAGAAACGAAAAAGGCCGCGATGCAGGGCATCGCGGCCTTTCAGGGCTGAGGTGGGAGAGCTGTCAGCCGATCTTGTTGAACAACGACATCGACTGCATCTGCGAGAAGATCGTCTGCGCCGCCTGCAGTGCGGTGCTCTGCAGTTGGTACTGGCTCAGCGCATCGGCGTAGTCCAGGTCGCGCATCTGCGACAGCGTGGTCTTCAGGGTCACGCTGTTGGCTTCACGCATGTCGGCGGCATTGTCCAGCGCCTTCAGCTGGGCGCCGCCGGCCGCACGCGAGTCGATCATCCGCTCCGACGCCCGCGCGACGTCGCGCAGCACGCTCTGCAGTTCGTTCTGCTGTGCGCTCATCTTCGCGGTGGTACCGGTGTCGGCATCCAGCGCGGTGATCAGCTTGTCCATGGTGTCGAAGATGTCGCGGCTGCTCGCCGGCTTCACGTTGAATGCGTCGCCTGCGGCAGGCGCACCGGTGATCTGCAGGCGTACGCCGTTCACTTCCAGATCGTCACCGGCCTTGTAGGTGCCGGTGCCGGTCACATTGCCCGCACCATCGAGCACTTCGTACTGGTTGGCGGCGGTGAAGCGGACGCTGAAGCTCTGGCCGGTCCAGCTGTCGCTGCCATCGCGGGTGATGTTGGTCAGCACGCCGTTGCCGGTATTGCCTGTTGCGGCACCACCATCGACGAAGCCATCGCCGGTGGGGATGCGCATGAAGATCTCGCTGCCGGGCAGGGCATCGCGGACGTAGGTATCGGGGCCGACCTCGATCTGGCGCTGGGTCTGGTCACCGCGGTAGACCACCTTGCCGTTGATCTTGGCGAACGGCGGGTCACCATCGTTGGTGCCGCCGAACACATAGCGACCGGTGCCGTCCTCGGCATTGGCCAGCGACAGCAGGCCGTCGCGGATCTGGTTCAGCTCGGTGATCAGCGTCTTCTTGTCGGCCGCGCTCAACGCGGGGTTGCTGGCCTGGATGGTCAGGTCGTTGACCCGACCCATCAGGTCGTTGACCTGGGCCAGGGTATTTTCCTGCACGCCCAGCCGGTTCTGTACGTTGCCGGCATTGAGCTTCATCCGGTCCAGTGCGGCCAGGCTGCGGTCCAGTCCGACCGCTGCGCCTGCGCCGACCGGATCGTCCTTGGCGGTGACGATCTTGCTGCCGGTGGCGATCTGCTGCTCCAGATGGCTGAGCTTGGCCTGCTTGGCCATCATCAGCGACACCGACTGGTTGTACATCATGCTGGTGGAGATGCGGCTGCTCATCGGCGGACGGCCCCCAGGATGGTCTGGAACATGCTGTCGGCGGTGGAGATCAGCTGCGAGGCCGCCTGGTAGGCCTGTTGCAGACGCAGCATGTCGGCGGCTTCCTCGTCCAGGTTGACGCCGGATACCTCGTCACGGGCTTCCTGCGCCTTGTCATTGATTACCAGCTGCGCCTCCAGCGAATACTCGGCCGAGCGCGCGGCGGCACCTACCTGGGTGGTCAGGCCACCCAGTGCGCCGTTCAGGGTCACGGTGCCGGCATTGAAAGCCTTCGCGCTTTCCACCTTGGCCAGCTTGGAGGCATTGCTGTTGTCCGAGGAGCCGGCCGGGGTCGGGGTGATGTTGAAGGTGTCGCCGACCTTCGGTGCGCCATCCAGCACGAAGCTCCACCCGTTGGCACTGATGGTCTGGCCGGGGGTGTAGGTCTGCGGCGGGCCGCCATCGATGGTGTAGGTGGTGGCCGAGGTGAACACGATCGCGGCCGGATTGCGCAGGTTGGCGTTGGTCGAATCGCTGACGGTGACCCCACTCAGCTTGCCGGTACCGGTGTTGGAGGTCGCGGCCGCGCCCTTCACCGCAGCGGCTGCGGCGATGCGCGAAGGATCGGTGATCGCCACTTCCATGCTGCCGGCCACGCCTGCGGTGGGCTGCAGCAGGAACCGATCATTGGCGGCCGGGGTGCCGCCGACCACCATTTTGACGCCGTTGATCACCAGGGGGTCGGCAGCGGTGCCGGTGCCGGTCAGCGGGACACTGGCGCCGGTGTCGGCACGGCTGGCCTTCCAGTTGGTGCCATCGAACTGCAGCACCACGTTCTGTGCTTCCAGCTTGCCGAGGTCCCCATAGGTGGCGCTCAGGGCGGCGCTGCCGGTATTGGCGTTGTTGGCGGTGACGCGCGGGTTGCCGATGTTGAAGAAGTCGCCACCCAGCTGGCCATACATGTCCACGCCCTGGTGATGGGCCTGGTTGAACGTTTCGGCCAGGCCCACTGCGAGCTTGCCCAGTTCGGCCTGGGCCGGGGTCAGCACGGTGTCGCGGAACTCCAGCAGGCCACCGATCTGGCCACCGACCGCCTTTGCGTCAAGCCGGATCGTGTTGCCCTGGGTCTCCAGCGCCAGCTGCAGGCGCTCGGGCTGGTACGGGTCGGCCACGGTGGTGACCTTGGTCGCCGTGGTACCCACCACCAGCGCGTTGCCGCCGGCGGTGTAGACATTCATGATGCCGCCGTCCTGGATCACTGCCGTGCCACCGGTGTAGCCGATCAGCTGGGTGATCAGCTGGTCGCGGCGATCGAGCAGGTCAGGCGCAGCCGTGGCGATGTTGGTGCCGATGGCGCCGTTGATCTGCGCGATCTCCTGCGCCAGGCGATTGACCTCGGTGGCACCGGCCATCAGGCCGTTGTTGACCTCGCTGTTGAGGTTGTTCAGGTGCGTGTTGAGCTGCACGAAGCGGTTGGCCAGCGCCTTGCCACCGTCGAGCATGTTCTGTCGGTCGGCCGTGCCGGAGGCATTGGAGGACAGGCCGCTGACCGAGTCGAAGAAGTTCGACCACACGCCGGCCACGTTGGTGGCGGCTTCGGAGAACAGCGAGTTGACCCGGTCGGCCATGCCGGAGAGCTGCTTCAGGCGCGCCAGCTCACCGCTGCTGTCGAGCAGGCGCGAGATCGCCAGCTGGTCGGCGGTGCGGCGGATGTCGGTGATGCGGGTGCCGTTACCGACCGTGCCATAGCCGTAGTTCTGCGGATCAGCGGTGGCGAAGTTGACCTTCTGCCGGCTGTAGCCGGGGGTATTGAGGTTGGCCACGTTGTGGCTGGTGGTTGCCAACGCACGCTGGAAGGCGAGCAGGGCACCAGTACCGGTGGAAAGTACGCTGGACATGGGGTTCCTCAACGACGAGTGATACCCAGCGCCGCGGTTGCGGTGCTGGCGAAGGTCTGGCCAAGGCGCGAGCCGGCATCGGCCACGGCACTGACGGCGCGCTCGATGGTCGGGCCGCCGGCGATCGCGGCGATCTTGGCCGCGTAGCGCGGATCGGTGGCATAGCCGGCGCGCTGCAGGCCGCGGGCGAAGCCCTGCACGTCGGTGCCGGCCTGCAGGGCCTGCTGATAGCGCGGGCTGGTCTTCAGCAGGCGCACGTAGTCGGCGAAGCTCTCGGCCGGCGAGCTGTAGGCGCGGAAGCTGGCGGTCTCGTTGCGGCGCACGCCATCCACATACTCATGGGTTCCGGCCACGGCGCGCTGGCCGTTCCAGCCATTGGCCTTGATGCCGAACAGGTTGTGCGAAGTACTGCCATCGGCGTGCTTGATGTGCCGCTTGCCCCAGCCGGTTTCCAGCGCCGCCTGGGCGACCAGGGCGCGGGCATCCACGCCCAGTTCCTTGGCCGCACTCTGCGCGTGCTGCCAGATGCTGGCGACGAAGCCTTCCGGGGTGTGCTCGCCCAGCTGGGCGACGGCGGTGCGGGTGGCCATCGCATCGGCCGGGCTGATGGCGGTGCCGCGATTGCTGGTGGTGGCCGACCACTGGTCGCTGTTGGCGGCCCAGTCCTCGCCCTGCAGGCTGCCGATGTACGGATCGTCGGTGCCCAGCGAGCGGTGCATGCTGCTGCTCTCGCGCCCGGCGATCAGGTCCAGCGCCTGTTCCATCGGCGCGACCGCGGCCTGCGCACCGTGCTGCGCACCGGCGGCCATCTGCTGCAGCAGGCGCACCGCCTGGCTGCCGTCTTCCAGTGGCAGCGACGGTGCCGGCTTGGCCGGTGCATTGAGCTGGTAGGCACGACTGGCCTTGGCCGGGTCCACGCGGGTATCCAGCGCCGGACCCTCGGCGGCCTGGCCGGACAGCTGCCGGCTGATTATGCCCGACAGACCCAGGCCCTTGCCGCGGGTCATCGCCTCGGCAATCTTCTGGTCGTACATCTCGCGGAACATCTTGTTCTCGCCGGGGAACAGCGAGTCGCCGAAGCTGGCGTCACGCATGCTCTTGACCAGCATCTGCGCGAACTGGCCTTCCAGCTGGCGCGCGACCTTGTCGATCTTGGCCGGATCGTTCTGTTGCGCCGGGTGCAGATCGAATGCGGGATTGATGCGCATATCAGATCACCTCGAGCTCGGCACTCAATGCGCCGGCCTGCTTCAGGGCTTCCAGGATCGCGATGAGATCGCCCGGTGCCGCGCCTACCGCGTTCACCGCGTGCACGATCTCGTCCAGGGTGGTGCCGCCGCTGAACTTGAACATGCGGCTGCCGTCGTTGGTGGCGGTGATGGTCGACTGCGGGCTGGCCACGGTGCGGCCGCCGGACAGTGCATTGGGCTGGCTGACGTTGGTGTTTTCCTGGATGGTCACGGTCAGCGAACCATGCGAGATCGCAGCCGGGCCGACCCGCACCTGCTGGCCGATGACCACGGTGCCGGTACGCGAATTGACCACCACCTTGGCCGGGGCGCTGCCCGGGGTCAGCTCCAGGTTCTCGATGCGCGCCAGCAGGCCGATGCGCGCGCCCGGGTCGGTCGGTGCGGTGACCGCCACGGTCACGCCATCGACCGCGCGTGCGGCGCCTTCGCCGAAGGCGTTGTTGAGCGCGGCGACCATGCGCGAGACCGTGGTGAAGTCGTTGTTGTGCAGGTTCAGGGTGATGTCGCCACCGTTGGCCAGCGGATCGGGCAGGGCGCGCTCAACCGTGGCACCGTTGGGAATGCGGCCGACGCTGGGCACGTTCACCGAGACACGGGAACCATCCTTGCCCTGGGCACCAAAGCCGCCGACGATCAGGTTGCCCTGGGCGATGGCATAGATCTGGCCGTCAGCACCGCGCAGCGGCGCCATCAGCAGCGAACCGCCCCGCAGCGAGACCGCGTTGCCGATCGAGGACACGGTGATGTCGATCGGCTGGCCCGGCTTGGCGAACGGCGGCAGTTCGGCGTGGATCGCTACGGCGGCCACGTTCTTCAGCTGCGGGTTGACGTTGGGCGGCACGTTGACGCCCAGTTCGCCGAGCAGGTTCTTCAGGCTCTGCACGGTGAAGGGTGCCTGGCTGGTGCGGTCGCCGCTGCCATCCAGGCCGACCACCAGGCCATAACCCACCAGCGCATTGCCGCGCACGCCGCCGACCTGGGCCAGGTCCTTGATGCGCTCGGCGCTGGCCGGGGCTGCCACGACCAGCAGCATCAGCGCGACGAACGACGCCACGCGGCGCTGCCAGGAAGAAGAGAAGAAGGAATTCATGGCCATACTCAGAACGGCGTCAGGCCGGAGTTGAAGAAGCGGCTCAGCCAGCCCATCGCGTTGGACTGCGCGACCGGGCCGCGACCGCCGTAGACGATGCGGGCCTCGGCCACGCGGCTGGACGGAATGGTGTTGTCCTGGCTGATGTCGCCGGGACGGACGATGCCCTGCACCTGCACCAGTTCATCCCCCTGGTTCAGCCGCAGGTTCTTCTGCCCCTGTACCACCAGGTTGCCGTTGGGCAGGCGTTGCACCACGGTGACCGTGACGCTGCCCTGCAGGCGGTTGCTCTGCGCGCTGTTGCCCTTGCCGGTGAAGTCACGCTTGCCTGCTGCCGACGCGCTGAGGATGTCCTTGCCGCCAAGGGTGACCGGTGCGCCGAGAATGGATGGTGTGCCCAGGCTCAGGTTCGATTCCTTGTTCGTGGCGGTATTCGCACTGGTCTGCGCGGTGGTGTTTTCCAGCAGGGTGATGGTCAGCAGGTCGCCCACATCGCGCGCGCGCCGGTCCGAATACAGCTGCAGGGTCGGGCCGGCGGCGTAGATGGCACCGGCGGTCGGCTGGGCCTGCGGCGGCATGATCGGCTGGATCGGTGCCATCGTCGGGTAGGGACGCACGTCGCCCGCGATCACGCAGCCACCGAGCAGGGCGGCCACGGCGCAGGCGAGGGCAGTGCGGGCGAAGTTGGAAATGGGCGACATGGCGGTTTCCCGGTTTGGCCGGTCAGAGCTTGTTGTTGAGGTAGCCGAGCATCGAATCGGTTGTGGAGATCGCCTTGGCGTTCATCTCGTAGGCGCGCTGGGTTTCGATCATCGACACCAGCTCTTCCACCACGTTGACGTTGCTGCCTTCCAGCGCGCCCTGCACCACAGTGCCGAGGCCGTTGAGCCCGGGGTTGCCGTTCTGTGCCGGACCAGAAGCGGTGGTCTCCAGGAACAGGTTCTCGCCGCGGGCCTGCAGGCCGGCCGGATTGACGAAGTCGGTCAGGGTCAGCGCACCCACTTCCACCGACGCCGCACCGTCGGCCATCTTCACGCTGATGGTGCCGTCGGTACCGATGGTCACCGACTGCGCGCCTTCGGGAATCTGGATGCCCGGCTGCACCGGATAGCCGCTGTTGGTGACCAGCTCGCTGTCCTGGTTGATCTTGAACGAGCCATCACGGGTGTAGGCCGAGCTGCCATCAGGCATCTGAACCTCGAAGAAGCCGCGGCCATTGACCATCACGTCCAGGGCGCGGCCGGTCTGCTGCTGGCCGCCCTGCTCAAAATTCTTGGCGGTGGCAACCACGCGCACGCCGGTACCCAGCTGCAGGCCAGTGGGCAGCTGCGTCTGCGCCGAGGAGGAGCCGCCGGGCTGGCGGACCTGCTGGTACAGCAGGTCTTCAAAACTGGCACGGTCCTGCTTGAAGCCGGTGGTGTTGGTGTTGGCGAGGTTGTTGGAAACCACCGACATGCGCATCTGCTGCGCATCCAGTCCGGTTTTCGCGATCCACAATGCCTGGTTCATCTTCGGTGTCCTGTCTGGTGAAGCCGGCCGCGTGGTGCGGCCCTTGTATGCGGGTGTGCAAGCGGTGTGCCAGCGCCGGCATCAACCGGCGCCGGAATTCCGTCAGCTGCCCAGGCGCAGCATGCTGTTGGCGCTGCGCGCGTTATCGTCGCCGTGCTTGATCACCTGCACCTGCATTTCGTACTGGCGCTGCAGCTGGATCATCTGCACCAGCGCGCCAGCGGCATCCACGTTGCTGCCTTCCAGCTGGCCGCTGTGCACGGCCGTGCCCTGTGCCGGTGCGAACGGCTGTAGCGGGTCGGTGTTGCGGAACAGGCCATCCAGGCCACGCTCCAGGCGTTCATCCGGTGCCTGCACCACTTTGATGCGACCGATCTGCGCCATGGTCTGCGGACCTTCGCCCTGCGGGATGATCGAGATCGTGCCGTCGGCACCGATCTCCATCGCCTGGTAGGGCGGAATGGCGATCGGGTTGTTGTTGTCATCCAGTACCGTGCGGCCGCTGGAGGTCACCAGCTGGCCGTTCGGCGTCACCGACAGCGCGGCGCCACGGGTGTACGCCTCGCTGCCGTCACTGGACTGCACGGCCAGCCAGGTGCCGGTCTGCAGGGACAGATCCAGCGGTTTGCCGGTGATGTGCTGCGAGCCGGGCGTGCGGTTGAACCCGGCGTCCACATGCAGCGCATCCACCCGCGAGGCAAAGCCCGGGCCACGGATCGGGAAGGCTTCGGTGTTGGCCAGCGCTTCCTTGAAGCCGGGGGTGTCGGAGTTGGCGAGGTTGTGGCTGAGCGTGCCCTGCGCCTGCAGGGAGGCGCGGGCACCGGTCATCGCCACGTAAAGGGCTTTATCCATGCGGGGAGTTCCGTGACAGGGTCAGCGCGTCATCAACGGATGTTGATGACGGTCTGGGTGATCTGGTCCTGGGTGGTGATCATCTGCGCGTTGGCCTGGAAGTTGCGCTGCGCGGTGATCATGTTGACCAGCTGCTCGGTGAGGTCGACGGTGGACGCTTCCAGCGAGCCGGCCTGGATCTTGCCGAGGTTGGAGGTGTCCGGCATGCCGGTGCGCGGCGTGCCCGAGCTGAAGGTATCCACCCACAGGTTGTTGCCCTTCGATTCCAGTCCCTGCGGATTGTTGAAGGTGGTCAGCGCGACCTGGCCCAGCGGCTTGTCGGCACCGTTGGAGTAACGGGCGTACACCACGCCGGTTTCCGACACGGTGATTTCGTTGAGCTTGCCGGCAGCGTAGCCGTCCTGCTGGGTGTTGCGCAGCGCGAACTTCTCGCCGTACTGGGTCGAGCCGTTGATATCCAGCGTCATGTTCAGCACGCCAGCGCCCGTGGTCGGGGTGAAGGTGCCGAGGCTGACCTTGCCGTCTGTCGGTGCAGTCAGCTTGCCGCTGTTGTCGAAGGTGACCGGGGTCGGGTTGCCCGCCGGCTGACCGTCCACGTAGTTGCGCACGGTCCACTCGTTCGGGTTGGCACCCTTCACAAAGTAGGAGACCTGGATGTGGCTGACACCCAGCGAGTCGTACACGGTGATGCCGCCGCTGGAGTGGTTGTAGCTGTTCGAATCGGTCGGATCGAAGGTAGTGACCGTCGGCTGCTTGGCGTTGGCCGGCAGGGTGAAGCCGACCTTCACTTCGCTGGTCTGCTTCGGCGGGCTGTCGGTGGTCAGCAGCTGCAGGTCGACCATGCGGCCGGCATCGAAGTTGGTGCCATCGGCATTCGGCGCGAACACCTGCAGGCGAGCGCCCTGTGGATTGACCACATAGCCGGATGCATCGGTCTGGAAATTGCCGGCACGCGAGTACACGCGGCTGCCGTTCATGTTCATGGTGAAGAAGCCTTCACCGGAAATGGCCATATCCAGGCTGCGACCGGTCTGTTCGTTGTGGCCCTGCTTGAACTGCTGGGCGACATTGGAGACACGCACACCGGAACCCACCGCGTTCTTCGACAGACCGTAGCCGGTGGCCGAGAACAGGTCGGCGAACTCGGCGCGCGATTCCTTGAAGCCGGTGGTGTTGACGTTGGCGACGTTGTTGGCAGTGACGCTCAGGTCGGAATTGGCGGCATTGATGCCGGACAGCGAGACATTGAAGCCCATGGGATGCTCCTGGTAAGTACGGGGTGTGCGGCTCAGCTGACGCGGAGCACGTAGTCGATCGGGGCCGTGCCCAGGCCCTTGAGGTTCAGGTACAGGCCGTCGGAACCGACGGTCACGCTTTCCACCGGTGCCTGCACGTAGGTGGAAAGCTTGGTGCTCTTGCCGGTGGTGTCGACGTGGTTGGCGACGATGGAATACTTGCCGGGCTCCATGCGCTTGCCGTTCGCATCCTTGCCGTCCCACTGGAAGGCGGTTTCGCCGGCGGCCTTGGCTTCAACGCTCAGCGAGGTGACCTTGGCGCCGTTGGCGTCGGTGATGTCGACGGTGATGATGCCGGCCGACGGTGCGGCCACCGTGCCCTCGACGCTGCCTTCCTTTTCCAGCACCAGCTTTTCCGATGGCACCAGTACCTGGTGGCCGACCAGCGCAGCACCACGCAGCACCTGGTCGCTGGCCATCGACTCCTGGAAGCCCTTCACCGTCTTGTTCAGATCGGTGATGCCCTGCACGGTGGACATCTGCGCCATCTGCGCGACCATCTGCGTGTTGTCCATCGGCTTCAGCGGATCCTGGTGCTGCAGCTGCTCGGTCATCAGACGCAGGAAATCGGCCTGGTCCAGCGTGTTCTTCTTCTTGGTGGCGTTGCTGTTCGGAGCGTTCAGGCCCAGCGCGGAATAGACGTCCTGGCTGGTCTGGTTGTTGACGGCGGTGGTCATGGCGGTATCCGGTGCTGCGGGGCTCAGCGGCCCATGGTCAGGGTGGCCAGGGCCAGTTCCTTGGCGGTGGTCAGCATCTCCACGCCGGCCTGGTAATTGCGCGAAGTCGAGATCAGGTTGACCATCTGCGCCACCGGATCGACATCGGGCTGGTAGATGTAGCCATCAGCGTCAGCCAGCGGATGGCCGGGCTCGTAGCGCTTGATCGGCGCGGCCTCGCTCTGGGTGATCTCCTTGACCTTCACCGAGGTGATGTTCGGATCGTTCTTGCTAGTGACGGCCTGGAAGATCGGCTCCAGCGGCTTGTACACGGCGTCGGCGGAACCGGCGACGGTGTCGGCGTTGGAAAGGTTGGAGGCGATGGTGCTCATGCGCACCGACTGCGCCTGCAGCGCAGAGCCGGCGATATCGAAGATCGGCAGGTTGCTCATGGCTTATTGCCCCGTGATCGCGGTCAGCATGGAACGCACCTTGCTCTCGACGAAGCTGAGCGAGGCGCGGTATTCGAGTGCGGCGCGGCCGTAGGCGGCACGCTCGGCATCGGGATCGACGGTGTTGCCGTCCAGGCTGGGCTGCACGCCGTCGCGTGCGATCTGGAACGGGTTCAGGCCACTACTGATTTCGTAGTGCTGCTCGTTGGTGGTGGTCATCAGGCCGTTGGCATCCTGGCCCTGGGCATGGCGCAGGGCGGCATCGAAGTCCAGGTCCTGGGCCTTGTAGCCGGGAGTGTCGGCATTGCCGAGGTTGCTGGCGATCAGCTTCATCCGCTGTTCGCGCAACGGCATGGCCTGGGCGTGGACGCCCAGGTAGTCGGTAATCAGGTTGCGCACGGTGCACTCCCACGGGAACGTTGCCCGGGAAGCTGCAAGTGGTGTGCCAAATTCGAGAGGGTAGTGCCGGGGGCGGGGGGGGGGGGCCGGCGGGGAGGGGGGGGGGGGGGGCGGGCCGCCCGCCCCCGCGGCGAGGGCCACGGCCCCCCCCCCCACTACCGGATCAGAGGCCTCAGGCCGCCATCGCGACCTTGCGCAGGCGGTCCAGCACGAAGTCGGCGAGCTCGTGCGGCGAGTACTTGGCGACGAAGGCGTTGGCGCCGACGCGCTCGACCATCGCGTTGTTGAATACGCCCGACAGCGAGGTATGCAGCAGCACGTACAGGCCGGCCAGGCCCGGGTGGCGCCGGATTTCCGTCGTCAGCGTATAGCCGTCCATGGCCGGCATCTCGATGTCCGAGATGACCATGGCGTAGCGCTCGGCGGGGTTCTCGCCCGAGGCGTGGATCTGCAGCAGGTGGTCCAGAGCCTGTTTGCCATCGGAAAGCAGGGTGGCGCCCACCCCCAGCTGGTCCAGCACGCTGCGGATCTGCTGGCGGGCTACGCGCGAGTCGTCCACCACCAGCACCTGCAGCTGCGGGCCGTCGGCCGGCATAGCCATGGTCGGGTCCAGTACTGCCTCGCCGCGCACCTGGGCGATATCGGCCAGCACGCTTTCCACGTCGATCACCTGGATCAGCTCGCCCTGGAAGCGGGTCACCGCGGTCAGGTAGCTCGATTCGGCGCCCAGTTCCGGCGGCGGGTGGATGTCTTCCACCGCGATGTTGACGATGCGTTCCACGCCGCTGACCAGGAAACCCTGGATCGAACGGTTGAATTCGGTGACGACCAGATAGCCGGGCGAGGTGTCCGCATCGGGCTCGCGCTCGGGGTGGCCGATGGCCAGGCCCAGGTCCAGCACCGGCACCGAGCGGCCACGGACGTCGGCTACGCCGGCGAACTGGCTGGGCAGTCCGGGTACCTGGAACAGCTCCGGGCGCCGCAGGACTTCCTGCACCTTGAAGACATTGACGCCAAAAAGCTGACGTCCGCCGAGGCGGAACAGCAGCAGCGCCAGGCGATTGTGGCCGGCCAGTCGGGTCCGCTGGTCGATCCGGTTGAGCAGGTCATGGGACATGGCTGCTGTATCGGCGGGGTGGGCGCCGAACTTGAGGGCGCTCCGCCGCCCGCGCGCTCCAAGCCGCATTTGTAACGTCGAGCCATGCTCGACGGCAGTGCTCTGGCACACCCCTTGCACGCAGCTGGGCCAGATCCCTTCGAGAGGAGGCGCCATGCGCCGGGTCACATCTCTATTCGCCATTGCGCTGGCACTGGCCTCGCCATGGGCGGCCGCCTCCGACTGGCAGCCGGTAGCCAGCATCCGTGCCGCGGCGTTGTCGACGCTGCCGGCCGGCAGTGAAGGGGAGGCCCAGGTGGCCGATGCGCTGCGCCTGCCGAAGTGTGGGGGGGCACTGCAGGTGCAGCCCACCGCCAACACCACGGTGGAGGTCAGCTGCCCCGATGCCGGCGGCTGGCGACTGTTCGTGCCAGTGAAGGTGCGACGCAACCAGACCGTGCTGGTGCTCAACCGTGGAATCGGTACTGGAGAAACCCTCACCGCCGCCGATATCACCACTGCCCAGCGTGACGCCGCCCGGATTGCCGGTGCGGTGCTGGCCGATCCCAATGCGGCGATCGGCCGCATCGCCCGCCGTCCGTTGCAGGCCGGAGCCCTGCTGTCGAACAATGATCTGGTGGTGCAGCGTCTCATCAAGCGAGGAGACAGTGTGGCCCTGGTCTCGCGTCGCGGCTCGGTCGAGGTCCGTATTGCAGGCCGCGCGATGGGTGATGCCGGTGAGAACGAGCGGGTCTCGGTGGAGAACCTGTCCTCGCGGCGGATCGTGCAGGGCACGGTCGATGCCGCCGGTGACGTAATCGTGGCGCGTTGAATTACCGCAGAATATCCCTAAAGATCACGGCCCTGCGGCCGTTATCCCTTGTGAACGGCAACTCCAGGACACCCCATGAGCCAGAAAATCGACGGCAACCTGCAGGTCCCCCAGGCGCTGCGCAGCGTGACGACCCCGGCCAACAAGCCCGGCGTCAGCACCGATGCGCCGACCCGCCCGGTCGAGGCGGCTGACAGCCTGCGCCTGACCGGCGAGGCCACCAATCTGCAGGCCATCGAGCGTGAGCTGACCACCGCCCCGGCGATCGACGCCCAGCGCGTGGCCGCCGTGCGCGAATCGCTGCAGAACGGCACGTACAAGATCAATCCGGACGCGATCGCATCGCGCATGCTCGAGCTGGACCAGCAGCTGCACGGATGACCGCGGCGATGAGCGAGCCGCTGCAGCGCCTTGCCCAGGCCCTGGACGTTGAACGCCAGGCCCTGGTCGAGCACGACGTGCACGCCCTGATCCGGGCCACCGGGGCCAAGCTGGAAGCGCTGCGTGCGCTGGAAGGCGCGCCGCCGGTCGGGGAGGGGGAGCAGCTGCAGGAACTGGCCGAGCGCAACCGCGCCAACGGCGTACTGCTGTCGCGCCGCCGCCGCGAGGTCAACTGGGCATTGCGTCAGCTCGGCCGCACCGAAGATGCCTCGGCCTACGATGCCAAGGGTCAGGCGCACACCGTCACTGCGCGCCGTCCACTCGCCGTCGCCTGACGCGACGGCGGTCGCACAACCCATTCCCGCGGGCTGAAGCCCGCTGCGTGACCGCGTATATTGGGCGCCTGTTCGAATGCCCCGAGTCGCCGTGTCCGCTGCCAACGCCCTGGTTACCGCCCCCCTTCCGCCGCAGCCGGTGCTGCAGGCGCTGCTTGAGCGCCTGCGCGAAGGCCTGCTGCTGTTCACCGATGACGGGCAGGTGGCCCTGGCCAACCCGGCCGCGCAGAACCTGCTGGCCAGCGGCGAGGACGGTGCATTGCCGCCACCGCAGCGTCTGCGCGAACTGTTGCCGCCCGATGCGTTGGAGCAGGCGCGCCAGCACGGTCACTGGAACGGCAGCCTGCCGCTGGGCGAGGGTGTGGTCATTGCGCATCTCTACCACCACGGCCCGGTCGGCCAAGGGCACTTCCTGGCACTGTTCCGCCACATCGAAGGGCAGGAAGACTACGAACGCGAACTGCAGCAGCGCCATGCCGAGCTGCGCCAGGCCTACCTGCGCCTGAACGGTACCCAGGAAAAGCTGCTGCAGTCAGAGAAGATGGCCTCGATCGGTCAGCTCGCCGCCGGCGTAGCGCACGAGATCAACAACCCGATCGGCTACGTGCACTCCAACCTGGGCAGCCTGCAGGAATATCTGCGCAGCCTGTTCACTGTCATTGAAGCCTACGAACGCGCGTTGCGTGCACCGGACCCCAAGGCGTTGATCCCGGAAATCGACGATATCCGTGATCGCCTGGACATCGATTTCATCAGCCGCGACCTGCCGCAGCTGATGGCCGAATCACGCGAGGGCATCGAGCGGGTCACCCGCATCGTGCGCGACCTGAAGGACTTCTCGTACTCCGGCCGCGATGAGTCATGGAAGCTGGTGGACCTGCATTCCGGCCTGGAATCGACCATCAACATCATCTGGAATGAACTCAAGTACAAAGTGCACCTGGTGCGCGAGTTCGGCCAGTTGCCGCTGGTGGAATGCCTGCCGTCGGAGTTGAACCAGGTCTACATGAACCTGCTGCTCAACGCGGGTCATGCCATTGCCGAGCGCGGCACGATCACGGTGCGTACCGGTGTTGATGGCGATCACGTATGGGTGGAGTTCGAAGACACCGGCGGCGGCATCTCGCCGGAACTGCGCCAGCGCATCTTCGATCCGTTCTTCACCACCAAACCGGTGGGCAGCGGTACCGGCCTGGGCCTGTCGATTTCCTACAGCATCATCAACAAGCACCACGGACGCATCGACCTGGACAGCACCCCGGGCGTGGGCTCGCGCTTCCGCGTGGTGCTGCCAGTGAAGCAGCCGCGCTGACCGCTTCTGCCGGCCGCTGGCCGGCAACCTCATTGAACCTGACATCCAGAGCAGCCGGCCAGCGGCCGGCTCTACCAGAGGGGACCGTTACCGCAACGGGCGATCCTCACCGCCATCTCCGCTTTCCACCGGCGCCGGGCCAGCATTGCTGCGGCGCTGCTCCTCGTAGGTTCGGAATGCCTGGTGGATGTGCTTGCGCAGTTCGTCGTCGTTCCATGGCTTGGTCAGGAAGCGATAGATCGCGCCGCGGTTGATCGCATCGGTCACGGTGTTCAGATCGGTGTAGCCGGACAGCACCAGGCGGATCGTGTCCGGGTACAGCATCTTCACCCGGCCGAGGAACTCGGTTCCACTCATGTCGCTCATGCGCTGGTCGGACAGGATCACCTGCACGTCATTGATCGCCAGCAGGTCGAACGCATCACGTACGTTGCCGGCCGCCAGGATCCGGTAGCCGTCGCGGCGGAACAGGCGCACCAGCGAGCGCAGCACGTTTTCCTCGTCGTCCAGCAACAGCAGCGTGCGGTCGGGACGGGTCTCGGCAAACGCTTCCGGGCGCAGGTAGCGGCGGCGCAGCGTCATGCCGGCAGCATCGGCCGACATCGGTTCGCCGAACAGGTAGCCCTGGAACACATCGCAGTCGTTGCGGCGCAGGAAGCCCAGCTGCGCCTGCGATTCCACGCCGTTGGCAATCACGGTCATGCCCAGTTGGTGACCCATGGCGATGATCGCGCGGGCGATGGCCGCCTCGCGGTTGCCGGCCGGCGCGCTCTTGATGAAGCTGCGGTCGATCTTGAGCTTGTCCACCGGGTAGCGGACCAGCGCGCTGAGGCTGGAATCGCCGGTGCCGAAATTGTCCAGACTCAGGCTGATGCCTTCGTTGCGCAGGTTGGCCAGCGTCTCGTGCACGAAATTGACGTTGTTGGTCAGCGCGCTTTCGTTGATCTCCAGCGTCAGCATCTGCGCCGGCACGCCCGCGGCCTGGATCACACCCATCACTTCGGCAAAGAAATTCGGCCGCAGCAGCTGCAG
Source organism: Nocardiopsis yanglingensis (assembly GCF_045809185.1). Classification (NCBI taxonomy): domain Bacteria; kingdom Bacillati; phylum Actinomycetota; class Actinomycetes; order Streptosporangiales; family Nocardiopsidaceae; genus Nocardiopsis; species Nocardiopsis yanglingensis. The sequence continues at coordinate 65,968 of NZ_JBJNRH010000003.1, forward strand.
GGTGGAGACGTTCACCGCGATGGTGAAGTCGTCGAAGCCCTGGTCGCGCCACAGGCGGGCCTGCTTCAACGCTCCTTCCAGCACCCAGGTGCCGATCTGCACGATGATGCCCAGCCGTTCGGCGGTGCGCATGAAGCGCTCCGGCACCAGCATGCCCAGCGTGGGCGACTGCCAGCGCAGCAGCGCCTCCATGCCGACCACGTGGCCGTCGCGTGCACTCACCAACGGCTGGTAGCGCAGCTTCAGCTCGCCGTTGGGAATGGCATCGACGATCTGACGCGCGATGATGCTCTCACTGTGCGCGCTCGGTGGCGTGTCCACGGCGTGGATGCGCACCGCGTTGCCGCCTTCGCGGGCCGCCTGGTACAGCGCGTCCTCGGCATGGTCGAGCAGGCGCGAGGTGCTGCTGGCATGGTCCGGGCACAGGCTCACACCCAGCTTGCCGGTCATGAACAACGTGTACGGCAGCACCGACAGTGGCAGCTCCATCTGCTGGCGGATCTCCTCGGCGAAGTCCTCCGGCAGCGGAACGTCGGCCGTGCGCGGCACTGCGATCAGGAACTCATCGCTGCCGTGGCGCCAGAGTTTGCCGCGCCCGCGCAGGTAGGACTGCAGCCGCTGCGCCACCAGCACCAGCGCCTGGTCACCCACCTCGGCACTCATGTTCTCGTTGACCGAGGCAAAGTGGTCGATGTCCACGTGCATCAGCATCAGTGCGGTGCCGCCCGAGGCCGCTTCGGCGACCATCGCCTGCAGCTCGGGGTTGCCGGCGCCGAGGCGGTCGGGGGCATCATCGATGCTGACCGGGGGCTGGTTGGGATTCCACATAGGCTCAGTATTCCGGTGACTCGACGGCGGCCATGCTGGCCGCCTGGTAGGGGAGGTGGACGTCGATCAGGGTGCCTTCGCCATGCGCGGACTCGATCCGAACGTGACCACCCACGCTCTGCGCACGTTCGCGCATCACGATCAGGCCCAGACCGCGCGGACCGTCCGGGTCGAAGCCCTCGCCATCATCACGGATCTGCAGGTGCAGGCCGCGCTGGCCGACATCGCGCAAGTACAGCAGGACCTGGCTGGCGCGGGCGTGGCGCAGGGCATTGGTCAGGCTTTCCTGCGCGATACGGAAGCAGGCCTGCTCGATGCTGTTGTCGGGGCGCTGCGGCAGGGGCTCGATCTCGGCCAGCAGTTCCACCGGCGAGGAGCGGAACAGCACCCGTGCCTGCCAGCTCAAGGCTGCTTCCAGGCCCAGCGCGTCGAGCTGCGGCGGGCGCAGCAGGGTAGAGATGTCGCGCAGTTTGGCCACGGTGGTGTCGGCCAGGCTGACGATCTGTGCCAGATCCTCGGCGCGGCGTTGCGGATCATGCTCGTCCTGCGCAGCATGGGCGGACAGCTTGATTGCGGTGATCGCCTGGCCGATGTCGTCGTGCAGGTCGCGCGATATCGCGCGGCGTTCGTCCTCCTGCAGCGAGAACAGGCGGCCGGCCATGGCCTGCAGTTCGCGGTTGCTGGTCTCCAGCGCACTGCGGATGCGTTCGGAATCGCTCAGGTCGCGCACGATCAGCAGCTTGCAGTCGCGTCCGCCGTAACGCACTTCGCCTACCGCCAGCCCCGCATGGAAGCTGCGGCCGTCGGCACGCTGCATCGCCACCACGCTGCTGTGGCCGGGCCCCAGGTGGGGCTGGCCTGCACGCAGCTGGCTGCGCACGCGGGCCAGATCGGCGGCGTCCACCAGTGCCGACAGGGGCTCGCCCAGCAGGGTGTGGCTGCCATAGCCGAACAGGCTGGCGGCCCAGGCGTTGGCGTACAGCACGTGTTCGTCGGAGAGGATCACCACGCCGTCGGGCAGCACCCGAACCAGTTCGCGGAACTGTTCCTCGCGTTCGCGCAGCAGGCGTCGCGACTGCTCGCGCTCGGTCACGTCCTGCAGGGTGCCCAGCACGCGGTTGCGGCCGGCTTCGTCGATCCCGCTGGCAGCACGCAGGTGCACCATCAATGCACGGCCGTCCATCGACAGCAACGGCAACAGCACGTCCACCTGCACGGGATCGCCGGAGCAGAGCTCGGCCAGCAGCTGTTCGGTCTGGGTGGCGGTGGCCGGGTCTGCCGGCACCAGCAGTTCGTCGAAGCGATGCCAGCGCCGGGCCTCGGGCGGGCGGCGGCCGAGCAGGCGATACACCTGGTTGGAATAACGGCCGAGCCCGGTGGATGGGTCCAGCTCCCAGGCGCCGATGCGGGCAAGCTCGTGGGCTTCCTCCACCCGGGCCAGCGCCTGGTCGCGGCGCAGCTGCGCCAGGTCTTCGGCGGTGCGGTCGATGGCAATCAGCAAGCGGGCGTTGTGGCCGTCATAGCTGATGGCGTTGGAGCGCAGCTCCATCTGCCGCAGGGAGCCGTCACGCAGTTGCAGCTGGGTACGCAGGATGCACAGCTCTTCCGGTGCCTCGCGGATCGCCTCCAGCTTGGTCTGCAGTGCCTGGCCCTGGCCTGGCGGCCACAACGCGTCGATGGTCTGCTCCAGCAGTTCGTCACGGTCCCAGCCGAAGGCAGTGCAGGCCGCCGGATTGGCGTCGAGGATCGCCAGCGTATCGAGGTCATAGACCAGAATCGGGCCGGGGTTGCCTTCGAACATCTGCCGCAGGCGCAGCTCCGAGGCCTGCTGGCGCGCATGGGTGTGCAGCACGTGCTCGGCCAGCGGGCGCAGCAGCAGATACAACAGGCCCGCGCTGGCGAGGGCGAAGAACGAGCCCTTCAGGCCCTGCCACAGGGCCGCCTGCTGCGGGTCGGGCACCAGAGCCTGCACCGCACTGTCGGTGGAGATCATCCAGGCCAGCGCCATCGCCAGGTAGCTCAGCACCACCCGGCGCCGGTCGCGGCTCAGCGCCTGCGCCATCCGCGGGTCGGGAACTGGGGCGTTGCCGGTCGGTTCTGCGGGCATGGACAGGGCGGAAGAAAGGGGCGCCGGCCATCTTACCGCGCAGGTGCGCCCAGACCACTCAATTATCCGCCGCAGGCGCCGTTAACCACTGCGTGCCCCGCTGACGGGCGTGTCATCCGGAGCAAGATCGCGTGGACCAAGGGATCATCGCCAGCCTGCTGCAGCACCCGCTTGCGTCGGCGCTGGTCATCGTCGACCGCACGGGCCGCCCGCTGGCGGCCAATCCGGCTGCGCGCGAGCACGGCCTGCCGGCTACCGTGGCTGCGTATGCGCCGATGCTGGAAGATCTGCGCCTGATGGCCGCCGATGGCGGCATCGTGGCCTGCACGCTGCCGGGTGGCCCGCACGGGCACTACGACGGCCACCTGCGCGCCGTGCACGATGGCGCCGGTAATCTGCTGGCCTTCACGCTGAGCATTCCCGAACCGGTGCCGCTCGGCGGCGGCGGACGCTGGGAGCTGGCGCTGGACAGTGCCGGGCACAGCCTATGGGACTGGGACATTCCCAGCGACCGTGTGGTGCGCACCCCGGCACTGGGCGATGAAACCGCCACCGAGATTCTGGCCCGTGTGCACAACGAGGATATCGCCCAGGTGCGTGCCGCGCTGGACCAGCATCTGCGCGGGCAGAGCGAGCAGTACAGCGCACAGTTCCGCTTCCGCCAGGCCGATGGCCAGTGGCGTTGGGTGCTGGACCGCGGGCGCGTGGTCGCCCGCACTGCCGATGGCCAGCCGCTGCGCATGGTCGGCACGCATACCGATATCGAACAGCAGAAGCAGCTCGAATCGCTGCTGCAGGAACAGCAGCTGCATCTGAGCGAGGCGCAGCGCATCGCCAGCATGGGCAGCTGGTCGTTCGACCCCGGCACTGGCCATTTCTGGTGGTCGCCGGAGCTGCGTTCGCTGCTGGCGCTGGAGCAGGGGGCCGTACCCGGCCAGCGACGCTGGCTGAAGCAGCTGCACCCGCGTTCGCGTGGGGCGTTGCGTGCGGCCTGGCGACGCCTGTGGCGCGATGGTCGCGCCGCCAACCTCGAGCTGGAGCTGACCCGCGGCAATGAGCCGTCACAGCATCTGCGGCTGTGGATCCAGCCGCTGCTGGACATGGACGGCCAGCCCAAGCGCCTGCTCGGCCAGGTGCAGAACATCACCGAGCAGCACCAGACCGACGCGTTGATCCGCTGGCGCACTGAGCTGCTCAATCGCGTGTCCGCGCTGGGCCGCATCGGTGGCTGCGAGATCGAAGTGCAGACCCGGCACATGCAGTGGACCGAGGAGTGCTACCGCATCCATGGGCTGCGCAAGGAGCCGATCACCCTCGATCAGGCGCTGGCGCTGTACACCGAAGATTCGCGCAATGCCTTCGAGGCTGCACTGGTCCGGATTGCCGGCGGCGGGCTGCCCGAACAGCTGGACCTGTGCTTCTATCGCCAGTCTGGCCTGCGCGTATGGGTACAGGTGCTGATCGAGCTGGATCGCCGTGACGGCCTTCCGCCGCGCTTCGTGGTGCTGTTCCGTGACATCACCCGCGAGCGCGAGGCCAACGAGCGCATCGAGCTGCTGGCGCACTACGATCTGCTGACCGGCTTGCCCAATCGCGTGCTGCTCGGCGAGCAGACGGCAGAAGCCATCGAGGAAGCGCGCGACCGCGGAACCTCGCTGGCGATGCTGTTCATTGATCTGGACGGCTTCAAGACCATCAACGACAGCTTCGGTCATGCCACCGGTGATGCGCTGCTGAAGGCCGCGGCCACCCGCCTGCACCAGAACCTTCGCAACAACGACCTGTTCGGCCGCTTCAGTGGCGACGAGTTCATCGTGGTGTTGCGCGACCTGGCCGAGCCGGAAGACGCCGGCCACGTGGCGCGCAAGCTGATCGCTTCGCTGGCCGAGCCGCTGCGCCGTGGCGAGACCACGTTGAAGGTCGGCGCCAGCGTTGGCATCGCGATGCTGGGCGATGCCCAGACCGACTTCGATTCACTGCTGCGTGCCGCCGATGCCGCGATGTATGCGGCCAAGGAAGCCGGCCGCAATACCTACCAGTACTACAGCCAGGATGCGCTGGCGCGAATCCAGCGCAAGCTCGAACTGGAGCACGCCCTCCACGGGGCGATCGAACGCGAAGAGTTCAGCCTGGCCTATCAGCCGCTGCTGCACGCCCACCACGGCGAGCCGCCAGCGATCGAGGCACTGCTGCGCTGGCACCGGCCCGGTTTCGGCTACTGCAGCCCGGCCGAATTCATTCCGATTGCGGAGAAGTGCGGCGAGATCGTGCGCATCGGCGACTGGGTGCTGAACGAAGCCTGCCGGCAGGCAATCGCCTGGGACCGGGCTGGCCTGTGTTTTGACCGCATCGCAGTCAATGTGTCGGCAGTGCAGTTACGTGACCGTGGCTTTGCCGAGCGGGTGATCGAGATTTGCCATGCCCACGGCTGGCCGCCGCAGCGGCTGGAGCTCGAGCTGACCGAGTCGGCGTTGATCCGTGACACCGACATCCTGCGGCATTGCTTCGACGTGCTGGAACGGCACGGCGTACCGCTGGCGGTGGATGACTTCGGTACCGGCTTCTCGAACCTCAATTACCTCAACCGTTTCCCGGTGGGGCGCCTGAAGATCGATCGCAGTTTCGTGCAGGGCATGCTGCATGACTCGGGCACGGCCGAAGTGACCCAGGCCATCGTGCACCTGGGTCACGCACTGGGCATGAAGGTGGTGGCCGAAGGTGTGGAAACGCACCAGGAAGAAGACATGCTGCGCCGCCAGGGCTGCGACGAGATCCAGGGCTACCTGTACTCGCGCCCGCTCAGCCCGCGTGACCTGGCGCAATGGCTGCGGCAGCAGCACCCGGCACCGATGCGTACCGACGCCAGCGGCGAAGCCGTGCTGGTGCGCTGACAGCCGGACTCTGGTGGGTGCCGACCGTTGGTCGGCACTGATGCCTGTGCCTCTCGATCATCCACGCATGGCGTGGATCTACCTCGGAAACTCCGCTCTCAACTGCATCCGCAGCAGTTCGACGATGGCCGCATAGCGGCGCTTCTGCACCAGATAGCTGGCCAGAAACAGCGGCAGCACGAGCAGCATGGGCGCCACCATCGGCCGCATCGCCACCAGCGGCAACAGCAGCAGCGACAGGATCGCCACGAACCAGCTGCACAGGCCGATGATCCGCACCTCGTGCCGTCGCACGTTGAGTACGATGCGACCGCGCATCACCGGGAAGTAGCGCAGGCCGAAGCTAGGCGCGAAGCTCTCGCGGAACGCTATGCTGCCGTCCGGCAATGCATGGAAGGCCAGGTGCAGCCATTTGCCCTGCGGCAGGTCACGTTCCAGGCTGCCCAGCGAGAGCCGGGCCTGCATGGCCGGTGACGCCGAGATGCGCTCGTTGAACAGGGTGATGCCCCAACTGAAATAGCCGGCCACCCAAGCCATCAGAAGGAGGGTCTCGATCAGGAGCACTGCGATCAGGGCGATGGCCATCGGTCTTCCATGAACGGGATCGGTGGATCATGCCATGCCGGGCGCCTCATCCAGGCGTGGGCTGGATCGACAGTTGTCGGAACCTGGATAGCCGAAACGTCAGTTGCCTGGGCGCAGGTAGGCCACCCAGGCAAGCGGGAACAGTCCAGTAGCAAGGGAGCGGGCCAGATAGGCCTCGTCGATCGTCCAGGGCGCCGGAAAGTCGGAAATCACTTCCGTCGCTGCGCATGAGCAGGATTCCCATGCTTCTTCCGAAGGCTGGCCTTCGAACTCGAAGCGTACCCGGACAAGTTGCATGCCGGCGTCTGCCTCGATCGAAGCTTGGAGCAGCTGTGTCGGGGTCTGGCCCAGAAGTGCTCGTCGCAGGGAGGCACGCAGGACGTCCGGGGCCACGGGATCGATTATGTTTGCCTGTTCGAAGGTTGTGTCATCGCGCCGTTATCGTTTCAGCGCTTCCCCATCCAGCCCTAGGTCCCACGCCAGTCCCAGCAGCTCCTCATCCGCCCGCGACGGGGCAGGGCGCGCATCGGCCAGCTGTTGCAGCTCGCGGATCTCCTCACGTGCCACATCTTCCAGCTGTTGCAGCTGCTCACGCACGCTCGCGTTGCGCGGGCGCTCGGTGTCGGTGAGGGAGGGCAGGGCGCGGATCAGGGTCATGGTGCGTGTACAGGATGCATCCAACGGCGGGTCACAGGCAAAGGCCCCGGAAGAACCGGGGCCTTGCGGGCTGCCGGTAGCGGCAGCGGACATCAGGATCAGAACAGCTCGACGGTACCAGCGCCCATGCTCTGCTGGGCAACCGGCTTGTGCGGCGGGCGTTCCCATTCGCTGCGCAGTTCGCGCAGGCGGCTGCCGGTGCGCTGCAGGGCGGTGGCGATCTCTTCGTCGAACACCCCGCCATTGCGGTGCAGCAGTTCCTGCAGGGCCACCGCTTCGCGGTTGATCGCGGTCAGGCGGTCCAGGTGGGTGTGCACGCCGCCCAGGGCCTGAGTGGCGATGTCTTCGAACTGCAGGGCGCGCACGGCCTCGGCCACGCTGCCATCGATCGAACGGGCGCACTCGGAGACTTCGCGCATGCCGTCGCCCAGCGAGGCATTGATCTGCGCGACGTTGTCGAGCATCGCTGCTGCTTCCTGGCGGGCTTCGCGGGAGCGGTCCATGTCACGCGAGGCCATGTGCGAGACCGTCTCGCGCACCTTGGCGATGGCGTCCTTGGAGCTGTGCGCCAGCTTGCGGATCTGCTCGTTGAAGGTGGTCGAGCGCTCGGACAGGTTGCGTACTTCGTCGGCGACCACCGCGAAGCCACGACCGGCTTCACCGGCACGTGCCGCTTCGATTGCAGCGTTCAGGGCCAGCAGGTTGGTCTGGTCGGCGATCGACTTGACGTCTTCCAGCAGCGCGAAGATGCCATCCAGGTGCTGCGCCATCTGGTCGATGTGCTGCACGGTGGTGCTGCTCTGGCCGCTCACTTGTTCCAGCGCTTCCACCAACTGCTCCATGCGGTGGCTGGCGTGCTGGGCAAAACGGGCAACGTCGAGGCCGGCATTGCCTTCATCACCGGCACGATCGACGATGCGCGACAGGGCCTGGCTCTGCTGGCGCGACTTGCGGTTCATGGCGTCGAAGCTGCCGCCCAGGCTGGACACCGCCTGGCGGATCAGGTCACGGGCGCGTTCCACTTCGCCACGCGAACCGTCGATCTCGTTGCCGACGAAGTTGCGCAGTTCGGTCAGCAGCTGGTCCTGCTCACGCAGGACACGGGCGTGTTCCGGGGAACGGTGCGCCTGGGCGCGGGTGGTCCACCACGCAAAGCCAAGCCAGCTCAGCGTCATCGTGGTCAGGATCGCCCAGCGCAGGGCGGCCGGCCATTCGAAACCGATGGCGAAGGGGAGCAGCAGGGTCAGAGCCAGGGGGGCGGCCAGACGGATGAAAATGCGTGAGTACATGGACGTTCTCGGGAGGTGCACGGAGGATGTATCGGCCGTACCCCCTTTCTCTTTAACGTCGATATGCCTCGAAGTGCATTCTGAATGCGCCGGTTTTCCGACGCCTTGGCGGCTTCGGGGTCAGAGCCCTTGCCGTGCCGGAAAGGGATACGACCCCTTGGGCAGGCAGCGACGGGGTCGGATCCCTTTTCCACGGGAAAAGGGCTCTGACCCCATGGCCTCACGCCAGCTGGCGATCCACGGCCTCGATCATCGCCTTGCGGCTGAACAGGAAGTCCCAGTAGCTGCCCCCCAGCTGCCGCCACAGCACCGCCGAGCGCACCGCGGCCAGCAGAAGGGCGCGGATCTCGGCAACCACGCCGGCCTGGCCCAGGTAGTGCGGGTTGCCTTGGACCATCACCCGCGGCTTCAGGTGGCTGATGGTGTCGGCGTAGAGGCCCCCCAGGTTGGCCAGCACGTCCGGGTGGCCGCTGTCGCCCAGCTCGACCGCCTGGCGCTGGGCGCGCTCGATGCCCGAGGCGACCTTGTTCACGGTGGCGCCATCCTGCACGAAGCGGCGCTCCAGCTGCAGCACCGACAGGGCCAGCTTGGGCAGGATCGGGTCCTGGCCCTGGCTGCGGAAGTAGTTGTGCAGCAGGCGCAGGCCGGCCTTCAGTGCATGGCGGTCACCGAACACCTCCTGCGGCGAGGAGGCATCGACGCGGAACACGCTGTACACGGCGGTGCGCACGGCGGCGGCGTCGGAATGGCCGGTATCGGCGATACGGCGTACCTGCTGCAGGGCCTGGGCAATGCCGGCCAAAGCCAGGACGCGGTCGTCGACAGTGAAGCTCATGCAGCGATTACCTCAAATGGGGAAGGGGTGGTGCGCAGGCGCTGTTCCAGCGGCGCATCGGTGGCGGCGATCACCGCGCCACCCAGGCACACATCACCGTCATACAGCACCAGCGATTGACCGGGGGTAACGGCGCGCTGCGGGCGCGCAAAGGTGACCAGCACGCTGCCGTCGTCCAGCACCTCGACCGTACACGGCTCGTCGGGCTGGCGATAGCGGGTCTGGGCGGTGCATTCGAAGCGCCTTGCCGGCGGCGAGCCGGCGATCCAGTGCGCGGTTTCCGAACGCAGGCGCTCGGACAGCATCCACTTGCTGTCGCGGTCCTGGTCGACGTACAGCACGTTGCTGGCCACGTCCTTGCCAACCACGTACCACGGCGCGGCCGGACGCCCCCGCACGCCGCCGATGTTCAGGCCCTCGCGCTGGCCCAGGGTGAAATAGAACACGCCCGGATGTTCGGCGATCACGCTGCCGTCGGCCGGGTCGAGGATCTGGCCGGGCCTGGCCGGCAGGTAGCGGCCGAGGAATTCACGGAAGTCGCGCTCACCGATGAAGCAGATGCCGGTGGAGTCCTTCTTGGCGTGGGTCGGCAGGCTGACGTCACGCGCGATCCGGCGCAGGTCGGTCTTTTCCAGGTCGCCGATCGGGAACAGGGTGGCCGCCAGCTGTTCCTGGCCCAGCTGGTGCAGGAAGTAGCTCTGGTCCTTGGAACGGTCGGCACCACGCAGCAGCAGCCACTGGTGGCCGCGCTGGTTCACCCGCGCGTAGTGGCCGGTGGCAATGCGCTCGGCGCCGAGCTCGCGGGCGGCATCCAGGAAATGCTTGAACTTCACTTCACGGTTGCACAGCACGTCCGGGTTCGGGGTGCGGCCGGCCGCGTACTCGGCCAGGAAGTGCTCGAATACGCCCTGCCAGTACTCGCTGGAGAAATCGCGGAAGTGGAACGGGATGCCGAGCAGGCCGCAGACGGCCACCGCATCACGGCGGTCGTCTTCGGCGCGGCAATCGCCGCTGCCGTCGTCGGCCCAGTTCTGCATGAACAGGCCGGCCACGGCCTCGCCCTGCTGCACCAGGCGCCAGGCGGCGACCGAGGAATCGACGCCACCGGAGACGCCCACCATCACGCGCGGAGTGCTCATGCGACCTCCCGGACCAGCGAAAGCGGATGGCGCTGGCCACCCAGGAAATCAGCCACCACCTGCCAGACCAGCGGGCTGCGCAGGCGCTCGCCGGCGGCCTGCAGTTCGGCCGGGGGCAGCCACAGCGCGCGGTCGATGCCGGTGTCCAGCGGCTGCGCCGGGTCGTGCGAGACCGGGCGCGCCGCATAGCAGAAGCGCAGGAAGGCGGTGCCGTCGCCAGCGGTCCACTGGTAGCAGCCGATGAAATGGGTCAGCTGCACCGTCCAGCCGGTTTCCTCGCGGGTCTCGCGCAGGGCTGCCTCGGCCAGGCTTTCGCCCGGCTCGAGGTGGCCGGCCGGCTGGTTCAGCACCTGGCGCCCGTCGATGGTCTCTTCAACCAGCAACACGCGGCCGCCGTCGACCACCACGGTGGCGACAGTGGCGTGCGGTGCCCAGCGCGGGTCCGGCGTGGCGTTCAACTCAGAACTCGTCCTTCTTAGTCAGTTCCAGCTCCATGGCGTCGGCGGTGCGGATGGCCGCATCGATGGCGTCGCTGAGCTGGTCGGCCGTGGCATCGGCGTCGATCTTGACTACGAACATGGCGGTGGTGTCCTGCTTCACCCAGCCACCCATCTTGGCGTCCTGCGAATCTTCCAGCAGGCGGTTGGCCACGGCCACCGGGAACTGCTTGGTCTTGGCGCTGTAGGCCGGCGACCAGATTTCGCGGATGTTGTGGGTGCCGAAGTCCTCCACCGACGAACGCACGTAGACCATCTGGGTACGATCGCCTTCGACGTCGAACACCATGCGGTAGTCGCCGTCTTCGTCGACCTCGTAGGTGTAACCCAGCTTGTCCAGGTGGCGGGCCACGGCCTTGTCGCCCTCCGGCGCAGCGGCGGCAGAGCCGGCGGCAGCCAGGGCGATCAGCAGGGCGGGGAGAAGGGTCCTTTTCATGAAGATCCTGTGAAGCAGTGTTGAGAGAGGATGCAATTGTGACGGCGGCCGTGCGTGCCGTCCAATCTGCGGCGGGCCGACGCAGGCCCGCTCGAGCCTCTATAATGTGCAGATGCCCCGCGAGTCTTCCCCCGATTCCCATCACGAGCACGGCGTTGCCGTGGAACCCGCGCGCCCGGAAGTGGCGCCGCCGCCGTTCTACCAGGTGATGCTGCTCAATGACGACTACACCCCGATGGATTTCGTGGTGGACGTGCTGCAGCAGTTCTTCACCATGGACCTGGACAAGGCAACACAGGTGATGCTGCACGTCCATACGCGCGGCCGCGGTGTGTGCGGGGTGTTCACCCGCGAAGTGGCCGAGACCAAGGTCGCCCAGGTCAACGAGTATTCGCGGATGAACCAGCACCCGCTGCTGTGCACGATGGAAAAGGCCTGACCGCTGCCGATCCTCGTCCGGGTACATCGACTCCGGACCCGGTGTGCCCACCAAGGTGGGCACCTACCAAGGCAGGGGCCTGTATTGATCGTGGATGGGGCTTGCCCACCAAGGTGGGCATCTACCAGAACGTGGGATCACCCCTCCGCCAACGCCTCCAGCGCCATGCGCGCCACTGCCTCGTCGACCTCGGTGGGGTCGCCGTCATCGCGGAACCACACCGCTGACAGCCCCGCGCTGGCTGCGATCCAGCGCAGCAGGCGCGTGCGCTCCAGGCCTGCCAACGCGCTGACCTGTTCCAGCCGGGCGGCAAACCGCTCAGGCTGCGTCGCAACGTGGATGCCTGGACCGCACAGGTCCGGGTTGCTGAACAGCGTCGTGTAATCAAAGGCGCGATCACCCAGCAACCGCTTCGGGTCGATCGCCAGCCAGCCGCGCGCGCCGAAATCGAGCACGTTGTCGTGGTGCAGGTCGCCGTGCAGCGGCCGGATCTCGCGCTCTTCCTGCAGCAACGCCTCCGCCAGTGAGCTGCACTGTTCCAGCAGTGGCGGCAGCGCGGCCCTTGGCTGCAGCAGGTCGGCGAACCATCTACGGAGGCAGACCAGTTCCGCTGGCGGCGCGCTCCGTGGCCGGTGCAGCCGCTGCAGGACCTGGCACAGGATCGTGGTGCAGGCGTCATCGTCGCCGTCGATCGAGCGTTGCCGCAGCGAGTCGCCGCGGGCGCGCTCGATCAGGATCGCCGGGCCCTCGTGGGCCAGCAGCCGGGCGGCACCGTCGCCATCCCACCAGCGCAGCAGGCGATGGCTGTTCTGCTCCTCGGTTTCGCTGCTGACCTTCAGCATCGCCGCTTCGCCGGCGGCGGTCAGCACCGGCCAGAGCAGGGCATGGGGCGTCTCGATGGCCGCGCCATCACGCCGCAATCGCCAGCGGCTCAGGTAGGGTTCGCTCATGCTGGGTGGGCTGTCCTGGAGTGAATGAAGATCAAGCGATTTGCACTGCTAACGCCATCTGAACGCAGCAATCCGCTAGGGTGATGGAAATCGCGTAGTCAGGCCGCATATTGTTCCCATCTGCCGCCGGAGTAATCCATGTTCAGCAAAGACCTCGAACACACCATCGGCCAGTGCTACAAGCGCGCCCGTGAGGCCCGGCATGAGTTCATGACGGTCGAACACCTGCTGTTGGCACTGCTCGACAACCCGTCCGCCCAGGCCGTACTGAAGGCCTGTGGCGCCGACGCCGAACGCCTGCGCCAGGAGCTGGAGCAGGCCATCGAGGCCTCCGTGTCCCGCCTGGCCGAAGATGACGGCCGCGATACCCAGCCGACCCTGGGCTTCCAGCGCGTACTGCAGCGGGCCGTGTATCACGTGCAGTCCTCGGGCAAGAAGGAGGTCACCGGCGCCAACGTGCTGGTCGCCATCTTCGGCGAAAAGGACTCACACGCCGTCTATTACCTCAACCAGCAGGATGTCACCCGGCTGGATGTGGTCAATTACCTGTCCCATGGCATCGCCAAGCTGGGCGAGGAAGGCGAGCAGCCGTCCTCCTCCTCCGAGGGCGAAGGCCGCATCGAGGGCGGGGAGGGCGAGCCGAAGGGTGATGCCCTGACCGAGTTCGCCAGCAACCTCAACGAGCAGGCCCGGGCCGGTCGCATCGACCCGCTGGTCGGTCGTGCCGACGAGATCGAGCGCACCATCCAGGTCCTGTGCCGCCGCCGCAAGAACAACCCGCTGTACGTGGGCGAGGCCGGTGTGGGCAAGACCGCCATCGCCGAGGGCCTGGCCCGCCGCATCGTCGAGGGCTCTGTGCCTGAGGTGCTGGCCGACGCGGTGATCTATTCGCTCGACCTGGGCGCGCTGGTGGCCGGCACCAAGTACCGCGGTGACTTCGAAAAGCGCCTGAAGAGCGTGCTGACCGCGCTGAAGAAGGTGCCCAACGCGGTGCTGTTCATCGACGAGATCCACACCATCATCGGTGCCGGGTCGGCGTCGGGCGGCACGATGGATGCGTCCAACCTGATCAAGCCGGCCCTGGCGTCCGGGGAGCTGCGCTGCATCGGCTCGACCACCTTCCAGGAATACCGTGGCATCTTCGAGAAGGACCGGGCGCTGGCCCGCCGCTTCCAGAAGATCGACATCGTCGAGCCGACTGTGGGCGAGACCTATGAGATCCTGCAGGGGCTGAAGTCCAAGTACGAGCTGCACCACGGCGTGACCTATTCCGACGAGGCACTGCAGGCTGCGGTGGACCTGTCGGTGAAGCACATCGGCGACCGCCTGCTGCCGGACAAGGCCATCGACGTGATCGACGAGGCCGGTGCCCGCCAGCGCCTGCTGCCGGAAGGCCAGCGCAAGGAGCTGATCGACGTCGAGGAAGTGGAGGCGATCGTCGCCAAGATGGCGCGCATCCCGACCAAGCAGGTCAGCGCCACCGACAAGGATGTGCTGCAGCATCTGGAGCGCAACCTGAAGATGGTGATCTTCGGCCAGGACCCGGCCATCGAGACGCTGTCCTCGGCGATCAAGCTGGCCCGTTCGGGCCTGGGCAATCCGGAAAAGCCGATCGGCAACTTCCTGTTCGCCGGCCCGACCGGTGTCGGCAAGACCGAGGTGACCAAGCAGCTGGCGCTGCAGCTGGGCATCGAGCTGGTCCGCTTCGACATGTCCGAGTACATGGAGCCGCATTCGATCAGCCGCCTGATCGGCGCGCCTCCGGGCTACGTCGGCTTCGACCAGGGCGGCCTGCTGACCGAGAAGATCGTCAAGACGCCGCACTGCGTGCTGCTGCTGGACGAGATCGAGAAGGCGCACCCGGACATCTTCAACATCCTGTTGCAGGTGATGGACCGCGGCGTGCTGACCGATACCAACGGTCGTGAAGCCAACTTCAAGAACGTGGTGCTGGTGATGACTACCAATGCCGGCGCGGCGCAGGCTTCGCGACGCTCGATCGGCTTCACCAAGCAGGACCATGCCACCGACGCGATGGAGACCATCCGCCGCAGCTTCACCCCGGAATTCCGCAACCGCCTCGATGCGGTAGTGCAGTTCCAGGCGCTGGGCTTCGAGCACATCCTGAGGGTGGTCGACAAGTTCCTGATCGAGCTGGAGATGCTGTTGCAGGACAAGCACGTCAGTCTGTCGGCCACGCCGACCGCGCGCGACTGGCTGGCCCACCACGGCTTCGACCCGCTGATGGGTGCCCGCCCGATGGCCCGCGTGATCCAGGATAAGATCAAGCGTCCGCTGGCCGACGAGCTGCTGTTCGGCAAGCTGGTCAACGGTGGCAAGGTCAGCATCGACGTCCGCGACGACGAGCTGGTGGTCGAGACCCAGGCCGAGCCGGAGCGGCTGCTGCCGGTGACGGTGGAGTAAGGCGGCGCCGGATCGATTCCGGGTGTGGATGGAAAACAAGGGCGGCTTCGGCCGCCCTTGTTGCGTCTGGGTGTCGCTCACGGCCTTGCGATGCGGCCACAAGCTGCCAATGCTGTACCGACGCCGCGATACGGTGAACGCCCGGTCTTGTATCGCGTATCGATACGGGATACATTGATGATAATCAGTTTTCGCCATAAGGGACTCGAACGCCTTTATCGCACTGGAAGCAGCAGCGGTATCCGGCAAAGCCACGCAAGCCGGATCCTGATGATCCTGTCGATTCTGGATGCTGCGGCAAGTCCTGCAGATCTGGCCATGCCAGGGCTGCGACTGCACCCGCTGCGTGGAACACTGAAGGGATACTGGTCCGTCTGGGTCAATGGAAACTGGCGCATTACTTTCCGCTTTGTCGGTAGTCATGTGGAACTGCTCAACTATCTGGACTATCACTGAGGCCGCGAATGATTCATCACCATCCGCACCCGGGCCTGACCATCAAGGCGATGGTGTTCGATCCGATGGAGCTTTCTGTAACCGACGCAGCAGAGCGCTTGGCAATGTCGCGTGTTGCGCTCTCGCGAGTATTGAATGGCAAAGCGGGAATCAGTCCCGACCTCGCAATCCGCTTGGAGATGGCTGGGGTCAGTACTGCTGTGTTCTGGATGGGGCTTCAGTCCAACTACGACCTGTGGGTGGCTCGCCAACGTGAGCAACCCAGGGTGGTGCCACTGATCAAACCTGCCGGCTGAATCTGCAGTGTCTTGCGACAAGGGCGGCTTCGGCCGCCCTTGTTGCGTATCCGCCTTTCAACGTCCCTGCTGGGCCAGGCGCTTGAAGGTTGCCGCATCGACCGGCTCGATCCGGGTCACGGTGCAGTGGTTGCTGTCGGTCTGCAGCGTGCTGCGAGCATCGCCACAGATCTGCTCGGGCGTGTTGGGTGTGAAGAAGACGTAACTGGCCGATGCGGCGGCGCCGAGGCAGCGCTTCTGCAGGTGGATCCGATAGTGGTTGTTGCCGTCGCGCAGCAGCACTTCGCGTTCCGTATTGGAGGGGCGGATGTCGCGGCTGGTGCCGAGGGCGATGCACTCGGCCGGGGTGGAGGGTTTGGCGGGTTCGGCGGCGGGCGCCGACAGGGGGAGGCTGACCAGCAGAACTGCCGGCAGCAGGACGTGCGGGAGCAGGGCGTTCATGATCGGCAGGGGGCGGCGATCCGGACTGGATCGGATCCCACGATGCCGCCGCCGCTGCAAATGCGAATCTGCCGCAAGCAGGGCTGACCGACGCCACGGTGAGATCGGTCACGATGACCTTTGGCGCATCAGGCCGAGATTGAACGGAAGCCCTGCTGGCGCCCCTGGTCGCCGCCATCTTCGATGACGAATGCGACCGCCTCGTGCGGAATGTGCAGTCGCTGCTTGAGCGTGCTGCCCATGTGTGGGATCTCGCGCTGCACCGCCAGGTACAGC
Organism: Nocardiopsis yanglingensis; assembly: GCF_045809185.1. NCBI lineage: Bacteria > Bacillati > Actinomycetota > Actinomycetes > Streptosporangiales > Nocardiopsidaceae > Nocardiopsis > Nocardiopsis yanglingensis. Next base: position 82,514 of record NZ_JBJNRH010000003.1, read on the forward strand.
GGGTGCGAGGCGTCCATGCTGGTACACACCAGGCAGGGCTGGCCGAACCAGGTGCCGTCCGGGCCCTTGCTGGCGTAGCAGCGGCTGGTGACGGACTGGGGGTCCAGGACGATCAGGTAGGTCATGCGCGCAACGCCCTCTGTGAAGAACGCGTTGAGTCTAGAGTCGCGGCGCGATGCTGGATTTCGGACAGGGACGAAAATCGAATGATCTCGGTTCCGGGCACTTTCTTCCGCGCACGACAAAGGGCCAGCAGCGAGGCCGGCCCTGTCGGAGTGGCGCAGTGCGCCGACCGCTTACTTCATGCGGTAGGTGATACGACCCTTGGTCAGGTCGTACGGGGTCATTTCAACCTTGACCCGGTCACCGGTGAGGATGCGGATGTAGTTCTTGCGCATGCGGCCGGAGATGTGGGCGATGATTTCGTGCCCATTTTCCAGACGAACGCGGAAAGTGGTGTTCGGCAGCGTCTCGCTGACGGTGCCCTCGAACTCGATGGAATCGTCTTTCGACATGTAGTCCTGTGCGGTTCAGAAAACGGCCACGCTGGGCCTAAGGCGCGGTATTTTACGCGTGATGGGCTCGGCTTGCAAAGTTTGTGTTAACCCCCGGCCAAACGCCGTGCTGGCAAGCGTCCTACCGCCTGGGTCCAGGGACCTTCACGGCCGTCACGGTGTACGGCCAGGCGGACGTGCTTCAGAAAGTCCGCGCGCGGCAGGTGCTCGGCGCCCATTCGCAGCAGGTGCGGATTCTCCACCTGGGCATCGATCAGTTCCCAGCCCCAGCCATGCAGGGTGGATGCAAGTGCGGCCAGGGCGATCTTGGAGCCGCCGCTGGCGCCACTGAACATGCTCTCGCCGAAGAACATGGCGCCGATCGCGACGCCATAGATGCCGCCGACCAGCGTCTGCCGATCCCAGACTTCGAAGGAATGGGCGAAGCCAAGGTCGTGCAGTTGGCTGTAGGCCTCGACCATCGCCGGGCTGATCCACGTACCGTCCTGGCCGGGCCGTGGCGCCGCGGCGCAGGCGCGCATCACACGACTGAAGGCAGTGTCGGCGGTGATCTCCCACGTGCTGCTGCGCAACTGGCGGCGGAAGCGGCTGGACAGATGCACGCCCTCGGTGCGGAACACCATGCGCGGGTCCGGCGACCACCACAGGATCGGTTCGCCCTCGCTGAACCACGGGAAGATACCGCCGGCGTAGGCATTGAGCAGACGCACCGGGTGCAGGTCGCCGCCCACCGCCAGCAGGCCGTCGGGCTGGCGCAGTGCGGTCTCGGCCGGAGGGAAGGGCGCGTCCGGCGCATCCGCCAGGCGCCAGGGCAGCTGGCGGGTCATGGGGCCATTGTATTCGTCGTGGTGATTCGTGATGTCTGGCACCATCACTGTTCACCGGCAAGGAGCCTCCGAATGAGTGACTCGATCAGCGCCATTCTCGACCTGCATGACGCCCCGCGCACGCGCAACGACAGCCAAGGCATGCTGCTGTCGCTGGCCACTGAACAGCCGCGTCGGCTGGGAGAGTTGATGCTGCAGGCGCTGGCGCGGCCTTCGCCGAGCTCGGCCTTCCTCGACATGGCACTGGACCTGCTGCCGGATGGCGTGGTGCCCGCGGTCGCGGCCGACGCGTGGCGCCGCTATCGCGCGGGCGAGCGCGGTGACGTGTTGACGAGCGTGATGGAGTTCGCCAGCTATCAGGCGCCGCAGGTGCTGCAGGACGATTGGGAGGCATTGCTGGCGGTCGCCGGTGAGGATGAGGTGCAGTTGGCCGCGCAGGTCTGGCAGGGCCTGCCCAGCGCGACGGCCGCGCATTGGGCGCAGATCCTGGCCGAAGCCGATGATGATCGCGAAATGGCGCGGGCCAGGGCGCTGCTGCTCTCCGCCCAGCCCGAGACCTACGCCATTGCTCGCGGCTACCTGGTCGACTGGGGGCGGTTGGATGCCGAGGTCTGGGCGCACTGGGCCGGCGTCGCCGAAGGTCCGCAGCCGCGTCGCCTGCACGGCGAGAGGCCGTTGCACATCCGCTTCGGCCGCGAACAGCACCGCGCGCAGTTGGCCGACGAGCCAAGCTGGCGCAAGCGCATCTGGCGCCTGCATCCGACCTGGAATGGCGGACAGGTGCATCACGCTGGGCAGATGGGAGGGCCGCTGGAAGCGTTGTGTGGCAGCTGCCATGCACCGCTGCAGCGCCTGCTGCGAACCGACGCTGCCGCGCTGCAGCCGGGCGCGGCGGGTGAGATCACGCTTGGTCTGTGCCTGGACTGCTGCGGCTGGGAAGATCCGCCCGTGCGTTTCTATCGCCACGATAGCGCTGGCCTGCCCAGCTGCCACCCCGGCCAGTATCGCGAGGTGCCGAATACGCCTACCGACAGCGGTGACCTGATGCAGGCCGAGGTCGGCCTGGCCGCCATGGACAGTGCGCGCTGGCAACAACAGGACTGGGGCCAGTCCAATCACCGGCAGAACCTGTCGCGCGTGGGCGGCGGACCAAGCTGGGTGCAGAGTGCCTGGTACCCGACGTGCATCGATTGCGGTGCGGAGATGCCCTTCGTGATGCAGCTGGATTCGACGCTGCCGACCACCGGTGGAGGCACGCTGCTGTGGGGCAGCGGCGGTATGCTCTACACGTTCTGGTGCGCGAAGTGCCGGGTGAGTGGGCATTTCTGGCAGTGCACCTGAGCGCAGCACTCTCGACATCGCCCTGGTAGGTGCCAACCTTGGTTGGCAGGCCTCATCGCTCTGGTAGGTGCCAACCTCGGTTGGCACGCTTCTCGGTACCGCGCCAGTCGAACAAGCTCGACTCTACAGCTCTACGCGGAACGGCCCATGCCCCCGCAGCTCCTGCTGGTACCGCCGCACACCCTGTCGCTCCTGCCTGCACCAGTCCTGCAATGCTTCTGCGAAATCCGCATCGGCCACCCAGTGCCGGCTGCGCACCAGCGTCGGCAGGAAGCCCCGCGCCAGCTTGTGCTCGCCCTGTGCGCCGGGTTCGAAGCGGGTCAACCCTTCGCGCAGGCAGTATTCGATGCCCTGGTAATAGCAGGCCTCGAAGTGCAGGCCGGGCAGGGTGGCGCCGCCCCAGTAGCGGCCGTACAGCGTGTCGCCACCGCGCAGGCACAGCGCACCGGCAATCGGCTCGCCGTCCTGTTCGGCCAGGAAGAGCACCAGCCGGCGACCCAATGAAATGGCCAGATGGCGCAGGAAGGCCTCGGTCAGCGCCGGGGCGTTGCCGTACTCGAGGAACGTCTGCAGATAGAAGCGATACATCGCCTGCAGGTCGGCGCGGCTGGCTTCATCGCCGTGCACCATGCGGAAGGTGATGCCCTGGCGGGTGACCTTGGCCCGTTCCTGGCGGATGTTCTTGCGATGCTTGTGGTTCATCGCACCGAGGAACTGCTCGAACGTGGCCCAGTCACCCGGGTTCTGCCACTGGAACTGCACATCTTCGCGCAGCAGCCAGTCATCGCCGAACAGGGCCTCGTCCACTGCGGTGTGGAAGTTGATATGGGCCGAGGACACGCCCAGCGTTGGCAGTGCCTCGCGCAATGCCGACAGCAAGGTGGCGCGCCCTGAATCGTGACGGGCCAGCAGCCGCGGGCCGGTGACCGGCGAGTACGGCACCGCGCCGAGCCACTTCGGATAGTAGTCGCGGCCATGACGGGCATAGGCGTTGGCCCAAGCATGGTCGAACACGAACTCGCCGTGCGAGTTGGTCTTCAGGTAGCCCGGAATGGCGCCGACCAGCGTGTTGCCCTCCCACAGTGTGAAGTGCCGGGGCTGCCAGCCCCAGTCCTCGCGCAGGCAGCCGTGCTGTTCAAGCCCGTAAAGGAAGGCATGACTGACGAAAGGGTTGCGGCCGTCGTGCAGGGCATCCCAGTCGGTGGCGGGAATGGACTGCAGGGAGTCGAGGAAGCGGGGGTAAGGCATGAGGGAAGGATAGGGCAGATGAAACAGAAAGGCCGACGCACTGGCGTCGGCCTTTTATCCGGAGTCGAGCATGGCTCGACCCTACAGGAGCGGGTCAGCCTCTCAGCCGGCCTTGCCCTGTGCGTCCAGGTAGCGCTCGGCGTCCAGTGCGGCCATGCAGCCGAAGCCAGCCGAGGTGATCGCCTGGCGGTAGTGCTGGTCGGCCACGTCGCCGGCGGCGAACACGCCTTCCACCGAGGTCTGGGTGGCATTGCCGCCCAGGCCCGAACGGATTTCCAGATAGCCGTTGTTCATCGCCAGCTGGCCGTCGAACAGGGTGGTGTTCGGGTGGTGGCCGATGGCCACGAAGAAGCCGTGGGCGTCGATGTCGCGGGTGCTGCCGTCCAGCGTGGACTTCACGCGCACGCCGGTCACGCCGGCGTCGTTGCCCAGCACTTCCTCCACCTGGTGGTGCCAGACGGTCTCGATCTTGCCTTCGGCCACCTTCTTGAACAGCTTGTCCTGCATGATCTTTTCCGCCTTCAGGGTGTCGCGGCGGTGGACCAGGTAGACCTTGCGGGCGATGTTGGACAGGTACAGGGCCTCTTCCACGGCGGTATTGCCGCCGCCGACCACGACCACGTCCTGGTCGCGGTAGAAGAAGCCGTCACAGGTGGCACAGGCGGACACGCCGCGGCCCTTGAACTCGTCCTCGGTCGGGATGCCCAGGTACTTGGCGGTGGCGCCGGTGGCGATGATCAGCGCATCGCAGGTGTACTCGTGGCTGTCGCCGATCAGCTTGAACGGGCGCTGCGACACATCGGCGGTGTGGATGTGGTCGAAGATGACCTCGGTCTCGAAGCGCTCGGCGTGGGCCTGCATGCGCGCCATCAGGTCCGGGCCCATCAGGCCGTGGGCGTCGCCCGGCCAGTTGTCCACCTCGGTGGTGGTCATCAGCTGGCCACCCTGCTGCAGGCCGGTGATGACGACCGGCTTCAGGTTGGCGCGGGCGGCGTAGACGGCGGCGGTCCAACCGGCCGGGCCGGAACCGAGGATGACGAGGCGCTGGTGGCGGGAGGGCAGGCTGGTGCTCATGTAGACTCGCGAAAAGGTAGATGGGACAAGGCGCTGGCGATATTTGCGCAGCATCCGTGGCTGGTCATAGAGTGGCGGCTGGGGCAGGGCGATTCAAGCCGATGAACAGAACGCCGTCATCCAGCGGTGGTTCCGGCCCTCTGATTGCCCTGTCAGATGTCGCATAACTGAAAACTGACGCCGTCTCATTTATTATCAATCACTAACAGCGCATTCCAAAGGTATGGTCTAAGGTGGCGAAGCAGGTCCCCGAACGCTCCAAGTCCGACGACAGCAAGGCGTCACGTCGCACGGCCGCGGCGGCGACGACCGACAATCCACGCCGCCAGCGCCTCTGGCGCGATCTTGGCCTGATCGCCATTGCGCCGGCCCTGCTGTACTTGGCGGCCAGTCTTTTCACGTATTCAGCCACTGATCCGGGCTGGTCGCATACCGGCAGCGTGGTCGCTCCGGTGCACAACCTCGGTGGCCGCGCCGGCGCTTGGATCGCCGACGTGCTGCTGCAGCTGTTCGGCTACATCGCGTTCCTGCTGCCGGTGGTGCTGGGCGCGCTGGCGTGGATCGCCATGTTCGGCCTCAAGCGCGAGAGCAAGGGCGAGAACGACCTGGACCCGGCGCTGCGCCTGGTCGGCCTGGTCGGTTTCCTGATCGCCGGCACCGGCTTCCTGCATGTCCGCCTGTTCAGTGGCGACGTCTCCAGTGCCGGCGGCATCCTCGGCAAGCTGGTCGGCAACTCGCTCACGGTGGGCTTCGGCGCGCTGGGCGCGAACCTGTTCGTGCTGGTGCTGCTGCTGGCCTCGATCACCCTGGCCACCGGGCTGTCCTGGTTCACGGTGATGGAGAAGATCGGCCGCGGCGTGATGTCGCTGGCGCCGTTGCTGGCGCGCAAGAAGGAAGAGGTCACCGAGTGGCAGCAGACCCGGGTGATGCGCGAGGAGCGCCAGGAAGTGCGCAAGGCCGATGCCGAGGTGCGCGCCAAGCGCGAGCCGGTGAAGATCGAGCCGCGCCCGGAACCGGTGATCGAGAAGAGTGACCGGGCCAAGCGCGACACGCAGATCCCGATGTTCCGTGGCGTCAACGGCGACGGCTCGGACCTGCCGCCGCTGGCCCTGCTGGACGACCCCAAGCCGCAGCCGGTGGGCTACGACAAGGAAACCCTGGACGCACTGTCGCGGCAGATCGAGTTCAAGCTGAAGGACTTCCGCATCGACGCCCAGGTGGTCGGCGCCAACCCGGGCCCGGTCATCACCCGCTTCGAGATCGAGCCCGCGCCGGGCATCAAGGTCAGCCAGATCAGTTCGTTGGACAAGGACATCGCGCGCGGCCTGTCGGTGAAGTCGGTGCGCGTGGTCGATGTGATTCCGGGCAAGTCGGTGATCGGCCTGGAAATTCCCAACGTCACCCGCGAGATGATCTACCTGTCCGAGCTGCTGCGCTCGAAGGAATACGACAAGTCGGCCAGCGTGCTGACCCTGGCGCTGGGCAAGGACATCGCCGGCCGCTCCACCGTGGCCGACCTGGCGCGCATGCCGCACCTGCTGGTGGCCGGCACCACCGGTTCGGGCAAGTCGGTGGCGGTCAATGCGATGGTGCTGAGCCTGCTTTTCAAGGCCTCGCCGAAAGACCTGCGGATGCTGATGATCGACCCGAAGATGCTCGAACTGAGCGTCTACCAGGGCATCCCGCACCTGCTGGCGCCGGTGGTGACCGACATGAAGGAGGCCGCCAACGGCCTGCGCTGGTGCGTGGCCGAGATGGAGCGCCGCTACAAGCTGATGAGCGCGGTGGGCGTGCGCAACCTGGCGGGCTTCAACAAAAAGGTGAAGGAAGCGCAGGACGCCGGCCAGCCGCTGATGGACCCGCTGTTCAAGCCGAACCCGGAACTGGGCGAGGCGCCGCGTCCGCTGGAGACGCTGCCGTTCATCGTCATCTTCATCGACGAATTCGCCGACATGATGATGATCGTCGGCAAGAAGGTGGAAGAGCTGATCGCGCGCCTGGCACAGAAGGCACGTGCGGCCGGCATCCACCTGATCCTGGCCACGCAGCGCCCGTCGGTGGACGTGATCACCGGCCTGATCAAGGCCAACATCCCGACCCGCATCGCCTTCCAGGTCAGTTCCAAGATCGACTCGCGCACCATCCTCGACCAGTCCGGCGCGGAAACCCTGCTGGGCCACGGCGACATGCTGTACCTGCCGCCGGGTACCGCCATGCCCGAGCGTGTGCACGGCGCCTTCGTCTCCGACGAGGAAGTGCACCGCGTGGTCGAACACCTCAAGGCGATGGGCCCGGCCGACTATGTCGACGGCGTGCTGGACGAAGTGCAGACGATGGGCGACGGCGTGGTCGTCGGTGCCACCGGCCTGCCCGAGAACAGCTCTGCCGGCGATGAGTCCGACCCGTTGTATGACGAAGCGCTGCGGGTGGTCACCGAGACCCGCCGTGCCTCGATTTCCGGCGTGCAGCGCCGGCTGAAGATCGGCTACAACCGTGCAGCGCGACTGATCGAGGCCATGGAAGCGGCCGGCGTGGTCAGTTCGCCCGAGCACAACGGTGACCGCACGGTGCTGGCACCGCCGCCGCCGAAGTAAGGCCCGACGTATCCCCCACGACGTCCAAGGAACCGACGCATGCTTCACCCCGTACCAAGCGCGCTGGCACTGGCGCTGGCAGCCTTCCTGGCTGCCGGCCCGGCACTGGCAGAAACCGCCACCTCCGCGCCCGCCACGGCGCCGCCTTCCACCAGCGGCGATACCGAAGCCAGCAATAATTTCAGCATTGTCCGTTACCGCGCCGACTACCAGGTGCGGCCGGATGCGGGCAATGTGCAGACCGAAACCTACGAAGTCCTGCTCAAGACCAAGGCCTCCGTCGAGCAGTTCAGCCAGGTGCGGCTGAGCTACAGCGAGAAGATGGAGACGCTGGAAGTGCTGGGCGCCTACACCATCACCGCCGACGGCCAGCGCCGCGACGTGCCGGCCGACCGCATCTATACCCAGGAAAGCTACTCCAGCGCCTCGGCGGCGATGTATGCCGACCGCAAGGTGCGGGTGATCGTGTTCCCGAACCTGGCGCCGGGCACGCGCCTGTTCTACCAGGTACGCCGCACCCAGGCCACGCCGTACTTCCCGGGCTACTTCGGCCTGTGGGAGACCTTCAATGTGTTCACCGAGTACGAGGATGCCGAGGTCACCCTGAGTGCGCCAGCCAACCTGCCGATGTTCGTCGACAGCCGCGGCGTGCAGGGCAGCGATCGCCCGACGGTGAAGAACGGCCAGGCACAGTGGCGCTGGCGCTACCAGCGGCGCGAAGCCATGCCGGCACAGAACTGGTCGGCGGCGGGCTGGGAGTTCGGCCCGAACATCATGGCCAGCACCTATCGTGACTGGTCGCAGATGGGTCGCGCCTACCAGCTCAAGGCGGGGCCGGCGGCACAGGTCACCCCGGAACTGCAGGCGCTGGCCGACCAGATCACCACCGGCATCAGCGACCGCCGCGAGCAGGCTGACGCGCTGTACCGCTGGGTGGCGCAGAACATCCGCTATGTGGCGGTGTACCTGGGCAACGGCGGCCTGGAGCCGAACAGTGCGCAGAGCATCCTCGACAACCACTACGGTGACTGCAAGGACCATGTGACGATCCTGGAGGCGCTGCTGGCGGCCAAGGGTATCGCCAGCTCGCCGGTCCTGATCGGCGCCGGCGGTGGCCCGACGCTGCCGAAGATCCCGGTGCTCGGCCGCTTCAACCACGCCATCACCTACATCCCCGAATTCGATCTGTACCTGGATTCGACCACCGCGTGGGCGCGCTTCGGGCAGCTGCCGGAAGGTGATCTGGGTGCGCCGGTGATGCGTACCCGCGACGCCACGCTGGCGCGCACCCCGGCCAACACGCCGCAGCGCAATGCCACCTCGATGGAAGTGCGTTTCACCTTCGACGCCAACGGCAACCTGCGTGGCGAGACGATCCCGAAGCTGGGCGAGAACGCCGAGATCGGCATGCGTGCGCAGTTCTCCCAGCTCAACGCGCAGAACCGTGCGCGCGCTGAAGAGCAGATCATGGCCGCGTCCGGTTTCGACGGGCGAGGGCAGCTGCAGATCCAGGGCGTGCCGGTCGACCTGACCCGGCCGTTCGGCTATCGCATGGCGTTCCAGGCCGAGGACTACGCCGACTTCAGCGTGGCCGGTGGCATGGCCGTACCCGATCCGCCGGGTGGCGAGTCGGTGCGCGGGTTGTACGCCACCGCGTCGGCGCCGGCCAACGAGACGCCGTTCTACTGCAATGCCAGCCTGCGCGAGGAAACCTATCGCCTGCAGTTCCCGGCCAATGCACCGATCATCGCCATCCCGGCCAGCCAGCGTTTCACCAACGCCGCCGGCGAGTACCGGGTGGACTGGAGCCGCGAGGGCCAGGACGTGATCGTGCATCATCGCCTGCAGCAGAACGCGGTGCGCGGCCCGGAGGCGTTGTGCCAGCCGCAGGACTATCCGGCGTTCCGCGCGCTGTACCGCGAAGTGCGTCGTGGCTTCCGTGGCCAGGTGCTGTACGGCAAGCTGCCCGGCTCCGGCGGCTGAATCGCCGATGGACGTTCGGGGCGGCATAATGTCGCCCTGATCGCCCATTCATCTTTATTTGGGCACACTGGCAACCACCTTTCCTGGCGCCCGCGCCCACAGGATTCCCGCATGAACTTCCGCTTCCGCCGTTTCCTTGCCACCACCACCCTGGCCGTGGCCTGCGCCGCCGCCGGCAGCGCCTGGGCTGGCGCCCGCGATGACCTGAAGACCTTCACCAGTGGCCTGAAGGGCCTGGATGGCCAGTTCAGCCAGCAGGTGTTCGACAGCCGCGGCAAGGTGAAGGAATCGACCAGCGGCCGCGTGGCCCTGTCGGCGCCGCGCCTGTTCCGCTGGGAATACGTGCGTCCGCACGATCAGCTGATCGTGGCCGACGGCAAGAAGGTCTGGATGTACGAGCCGGACCTGGAGCAGGCCACCGTGCGCGAGCAGGGCAAGGAAGAGCAGAACAGCCCGCTGACCGCGCTGATCAACCCGGCGCTGCTGGAGCAGCAGTACGACGTCAGTGAAGAGGCCGCGCAGCGCGACGGCCTGCAGTGGTTGTCGCTGTCGCCGAAGCGCGATACCGAGGCCAGCTTCCAGTACGCCGCGCTGGGCTTCAATGGCCAGGGCCTGGCCAAGATGGAGATCACCGACGCCGTCGGCCAGCGCACCGTGATTACCTTCAGTGGCTGGAAGCGCAACCCGGGCTTCGCTGCCGGCACTTTCAGCTTCACCCCGCCGAAGGGCACCGACGTCATCGGTAATTGATCGGGGACGCCGGGCAGGGCCCGGCGCAACCTGCTTTGGTGGGTGTCAACCGGCACCGCCTTGGTGGGTGTCAACCTTGGTTGACACGCTTTTGATCTGCCGGCCAGCGGCCGGCACTACCGATTCCTGTGGCCTGGCGCTGGTGGGTGCCAACCTTGGTTGGCACGCTCTCGCGGTACAATGAGCGGGTGGCAAGACATCGTTCAACTTCCTTCCCCGGCCCCGATCTGCTGAGCGTTGATCGGGAACATCTGCGCCCGCTGGCCGAGCGCATGCGCCCGCGCACCCTCGACGAAATGGTCGGGCAGAAGCGCCTGCTGGCGCCGGACAGCGCGCTGCGTCGCGCAGTCGAATCCGGTCGCGTGCATTCGATGATCCTGTGGGGGCCGCCGGGCTGCGGCAAGACCACGCTGGCGCTGTTGCTGGCCGAATATTCCGACGCAGAATTCCGCGCCATCTCCGCCGTGCTGTCCGGCCTGCCGGAGGTGCGCCAGGTGCTGGCCGAGGCCGCGCAGCGGTTCGCCGAAGGTCGCCGCACCGTGCTGTTCGTGGACGAAGTGCATCGCTTCAACAAGGCGCAGCAGGATGCGTTCCTGCCGCACATCGAGCGCGGCACCATTCTGTTCGTCGGTGCCACCACCGAGAATCCGTCGTTCGAGCTGAACTCGGCGCTGCTGTCGCGTTGCCGCGTGCACGTGCTCGAAGGCGTTTCGCCGACCGACATCGTCGAGGCGCTGGAGCGCGCACTGGGCGACCGCGAGCGCGGCCTGGGCGAGGATGGCATCGAGGTCGCCCCCGAGCTGCTGCTGGAAATCGCTACCGCCGCCGACGGCGACGTGCGCCGTGCGCTGACCCTGTTGGAGATCGCCGCCGAGCTGGCGGGCGGGGAGGGGGGGCGTATCACGCCGCAGACCCTGACCCAGGTGCTGGCCGACCGCACACGTCGCTTCGACAAGGGCGGCGAGCAGTTCTACGACCAGATATCGGCGCTGCACAAGTCGGTACGCAGTTCCAATCCCGATGCCGCGCTGTACTGGCTGACCCGCATGCTCGATGGCGGCTGTGATCCGTCCTACCTGGCCCGCCGGCTGACCCGCATGGCCATCGAGGACATCGGCCTGGCCGATCCGCGCGCGCAGAGCATGGCGCTGGAAGCCTGGGACATCTACGAGCGGCTGGGCAGTCCGGAAGGCGAACTCGCGTTCGCCCAGCTGGTGCTCTATCTGGCCAGCACGGCCAAGTCGAATGCTGGCTATGCCGCGTTCAACCAGGCCAAGGCCGATGTGCGCGAGAGTGGTACCGAAGAAGTACCGCTGCACCTGCGCAATGCGCCGACCAAGCTGATGAAGGAGCTGGGCTACGGCGCCGAGTACCAGTATGACCACGACGCCGAAGGCGGCATCGCACTGGATCAGACCGGTTTCCCGGATGCGATGGGCGAACGGGTGTACTACAACCCGGTGCCGCGCGGGCTGGAAATCAAGCTGAAAGAAAAGCTGGATCGGCTGCGTGCCGAGCGTGAGGCTGCGCGGGCCGCTAAGGGCCGCTGAGCCAGCTCTTGTAGAGTCGAGCCATGCTCGACTCCGCTCTTGCACGGGCTTACAGGTGCCTTCTGGAGCAGCAGTCGAGCATGGCTCGACTCTACAGGGGCAATATTGTTCCCCGCGCCTGCATTTGGCACACTGCGCGGCTACTTTTTCAAGGATTGATGCCGTGCAGGAAATGATTCTGCCGTTGAAGCGCTATGCCCAGTTCGAGGGCCGCGCCAACCGCCGCGAGTATTGGATGTACCAGCTGTTCCTGTTCCTGGTCGCAACCGCGGTGATGCTGCTGGCCGGTGTGCTGGCGATCCTCCTGCGCAACAGTCCCGATGCACTGGCCGGCATCCTGATCGGCATGGTGGTGCTGTTGTGTGTGATGTGGCTGGCCACGATCGTGCCGCTGATTGCGGTGACCGTACGCCGCCTGCATGACTGCAACCAATCGGGCTGGCTGTTCCTGCTGGCGCTGGTGCCGGGCGGCGGGATCGTGATCATGATCTTCTCGCTGCTGCCGGGCACGCCGCAGGAGAACGTTTATGGTCCGGTGCCTTCGGGCCCGTGATCTTGCATGAGTCGAGCATGGCTCGACGCTACAGAGGCAAAGAAAAGAAGCCGGCGTTTCGCCGGCTTCGTCTTTACTTGATGGCGCAATCGCCGAAGGACAGGTAGTCCGTGCCGGAGCTGAACTGCAGCGTGCAGCTGGCGGTGAAGGCGGCGCCTTCTTCCAGTGCGCCGAGTTTGGCGGCCTGCTGCGCATCGTCGGTGGTCAGCCGGGCCAGGACATTGCCCTGGCCATCACCGGCTTCGATCAGCGGCTCGCCCTGCAGGTTGCCGGAAACGCCCAGCGCCACAGCGGTGAAGGTCACCGTCTGGTTGAGTTCTTCCATGCTCAACGTCGAATAGCCGGCTTCTTCATAGGCCTGGTAGAGCGTCGGCAGATCCTGTGCAGCATGGGCGGCCAGCGGTGCGAGCAGGCCGAGGGTAAGGGCGATCAGTGCGGTGTGCTTCAAGGGTTCTCACAATCATGGGATCCAATCCCATGGCGGTTGTGCGCAGATGAACGCGGCCGGACCGACGGCAGACTGCCCGCCCTCCATGGCCGCGCTGTAAGCGGGGCGATCCAATGCCCCGGTGGGCGGCAAAATAGGGGAAATGGCGTGCCCGGCGCAACCGGGTCGTCGCGCGCGTGATACACAGCGTGACGTTCGATCGATGTGATAATCATTCGCGTTTAAGGTAGACTGCGGTCCCTTGTGAACCGGCGGCCCTGGGCCGCTTCTGCCGCCGCTGATGAAGCATTTCGTCCCGCCTTCGCGCCGTGGTCCGCTGGCCCGCGGCTTGGCCGCCTTGATGATGGGTCTGCTCCTGGCCACCCCGTACGCCCATGCACAGCAGCGCAATCCGCTGCAGAAGATCGGCCACACCGTGCTCGACGAGCCCGCGGCCAGCTATCGCTTTGAGCATTTCGTGGTGGACAGCCCCGACCAGCAACGCCGCTGGCGGGTGAATGTGGCCATTCCCGCCAAGGCCGCCAAGGCGCCGCTGCCGGTGCTGTATGCGCTGGATGGCAATGCCGTGGCGATGGTGCTGGACCAGCCGATTCTGGCTGAGCTGGCGGCACGCAAGGCGCCACCGGTGCTGGTGCTGATCGGCTACGACAACGACCTGCGCATCGATTCCAAGGCGCGCACCCGCGACTACACCGCGTGGATCGACCGTGCCGACGACGAGAGCGGCACAACCCAGGCCGTCGGCGGTGGTGCCGCCGCTTTCCTCGACGTGATCGAACGCCGCATCAAGCCGGAAGTCGAGCGTCGCGCACGCATCGATACGCAGCAGCAAGCACTGTGGGGTCACTCGCTGGGCGGGTTGTTCGTGCTCAACGCGCTGTACACGCGTCCCGCCGCCTTCCAGTCCTATCTGGCCGCCAGTCCGTCGCTGTGGTGGAGCCAGGGCGCGGCGCTGGGTGATCCGGAACAGCAGTTCGTGCAGAACGTGCATGGCCAGCCGGCAAAGCTCTGGCTGATGTTGGGCGGTGCCGAGCGTGTCGGCGATCGCGGCAAGCGTGACATGACCAATCCGCGCGTGGTCGCGCACCTGCGCCGCATCGGTGGCGCCACCCCGGATGCGGCGATGCAGTTGTCCGAACGATTGGCCAAGGTGCCGGGCATGCGCGTGCAGTACCGTGAGTTCGACGGCCTCGGCCACGGCCCGATGCTGCCAGCCTCGTTCCACGCGGCGCTGCATGAACTGTACGGCGTGACCGACCGCAGCGCCGGCGATGGCGCGCCCAACGGTGGTGACAACGGCGCCGAATGAATCCCTTCGCACGCGATGTCGTGCGACCCCACTACCCAGGCGAGGCTGCCGACGTGCAGCGGCCCAGGCAACCGATGAATCCCGCGCCACGTGGCGCGGCCTACGTGTGCAAGGAGCCTTCCATGTTGTTCCGTCCGTCTCTCCGTCTTACCTCTCTCGCCGCCGGTTTGCTGCTGGCGGTGACCGCCACCGCGCAGCCGGTGTTCGATCAGCCGGCCAACGCCACCTTCAAGGGTGAGGTCGTCTCACGTGGTGAGAACGTGGTTCCCGGCAGCACTGCCGACGTGATCGGCCGTGGCTTCGTACCGGGCCAGAAGGTCAGCCTGCTGCGTGGCGACAGCGTGCTCAACACGCAGCCGCTGGTGGTCGATGCCGATGGCAACTTCAAGACCCAGCTGAGCATTCCGGCCGACGCCGTGCCGGGTACCCACCCGGTGGTGGTACGCGCCAGCCAGCCGGCTGCAGCCACCGTGCTGAAGCTGCGCGTCTCGCCGCAGCTGCCGCTGTCCGGCCAGGCGCAGTTCGCCACCCAGTCCAACAAGCTGGTGCCGGGCCTGTACCAGTCCGCCTACAGCGCCGCCAGCAACGCGGTGTTCGTGACCTCGGCCGTGGGCCGCCCGCCGGTGACCCAGTCGCAGCTGCTGAAGCTGGACCCGAAGTCGCTGAAGGTGACCAAGGCGATCACCCCGGCGCAGGTGCCGGGCAGCACCAATGGTGCGGTGTACGCGGTTTACGGCGTCGGCGTCGATGACACCAACGGCAATGTCTGGGTCACCAACACCCGCCAGAACTCCATCGCGGTCTACCGCCAGAAGGACCTGTCGCTGGTCCACCAGTTCCCGGTCGATGCCGTGCCGCACGCACGCGACGTGGTGGTCGACGGCACCCACGGCAAGGTGTTTGCCTCGGCCACGGGTGAGGACCACCTGTCGGTGTTCGACGCCAAGACCCTCAAGGAGCTGCCGGCAGTGACGCTGGAGTCCGGCGTGGACGACGGCAAGTTCACCCCGATGAGCCTGGTGCTGGACGAGAAGGGCGGCAAGCTGTTCACCGTCAGCATCGGCACCCCAGAAGCGGCAGTGATCGACGTGGCCAGCGGCAAGGTCGAGAAGGTCATCGACCTGGGCAACTCGATCAGTGCCTCCGGCGTCGCCTTCGATGCGGCAAGCAACCGCCTGTACGTGGCCTCGCAGGGCACCGACAACCTGCTGATCGTCGATGTGGCCGCCGGCAAGGTGCTGCACGATGTGCCGGTCGGCGCCGGCGCGCTGAACGTCGCCTTCGATGATGCTTCCGGCCTGGCCTACGTCAGCAACCGTGGCGCTGGCACGGTCACCGTGGTGAACGGTGACGGCAAGGTGGTCGCCAACCTCGACGGCGGCACGCTGCCGAACCATGTCCGCGCCGACGGCAAGGGCAACGTGTTCGCGGTGAACAAGTCGCGTGGCGCCGAAGACCCTAAGGGTGACCGCATCACCCGCATCACCCCGAAGCAGTAAGTCACACGGCGGGGCGGCGTGCGCGTCGCCCTGCCAGCAAGGAGAACATTCATGAGCATCGTGTCCCGTCTGCGCCTGTGTGCGCTTCCGTTGGCTGTTTCGCTGGCGCTGTCTGCCTGTGGCGGTTCATCGACGCCCTCGGACAGCGGCAAGTCGGTTGAGCCCGCCGCCGCAACCGCGCCTGGCGAAGTTGCGTTGCCGGCTGGCTGGCAGCGCGTGGCTGGCACCGATATGCCGGTCGTGCGCGACCAGAAGGCCGTGCTGCCGGCCAAGGTGCATTCCGATGACGGCGCCGACGTCGAGGTGGCCGATACCAGTCGCATCATCGCCGGTGGTGACGACGTGATCGCGGTGATCGAGGCGCTGGGTCTGGGCAAGCAGGTATTTGCCGCGCCGACCAACACCACCACCCAGGCTGGCCTGACCGCCCCGCATCAGTTCCTGTTCAACCGCACCACTGGCGTAGAGGGCGTGCTGAGCCTGCAGGGCTCGCTGTTCCTCGGCAACAGCCTGCGCCGCCACACCGAGCTGGCCAAGAAGCTGCGCGAAGTGGGCGAGCCGGCGGTGGTCATCGACGATCTGCAGCCGGCGCCGGACAAGGTGCGCAAGGTCGCCGCGGCACTAGGGCTGGCCGAGGCAGGGCAGGCACTTGCCACGCAGGTGCAGCGTCAGCTCGACGAGGCTGCAGCGATTGGCAAGGGTCTGGGCCATGCGCCACGACTGATCCACGTGTCGGCAACAGGTGCCGGCGGCTCACCGACCGTTGCCGGTGCCGACAGTGCGTCGGCGCAGCTGATCGCACTGGCCGGCGGCATCAACATCGGTACCGAAGCGGGAGTGAAGAACTACTCGCAGCTGAGCAATGAAGGCGTGGTCGCGTCGGCACCGGAGGTGATCCTGGTGACCGAGCATGACCTGCAGCTGTTCGGTGGTGCCGAGGGCCTGTGGAAGGCGTACCCGACGCTGAAGCAGACCCCGGCCGGGCAGGCCAACCGGGTCTGGGTGATGCCGGATGTGCAGCTGAAGTACACCAGTGTCGGATCCGGTGCGGGTGCGCTGGCGCTGGCCAAGGCCCTGGCGGCGTTGCCGAAGGCATGAGTCCGGCGGATCGGCGCCGCCGTCGCGGGCGGACGATGTTGCTGGTGGCGTTGCTGGCACTGCTGGGGGCAGTGCTGGCCTCGTTCGCCGTGGGCCCGCTGCGGCTGCCGCCGATGGAGGTAATGCAGGCGTTGGCGGTGAAGCTGGGTCTGCTCGACTCGCAGGCGGTCAGCAGCCGCGATCTGGCGGTGGTGTGGCAGCTGCGCATTCCGCGCGCCCTGTTGGGCGCGATGGTCGGTGCGTCGTTGGCGATGGCCGGTGCCAGCCTGCAGGGCCTGTTCGGCAACCCGCTGGCCGACCCCGGCATCGTTGGTGTCAGCCAGGGTGCTGCGCTGGGTGCAGTCGCTGCCATTGTTCTCGGCGCTGCGGGCGCAGCCGGCTGGCTGGTGCCTGTGGCTGCATTCGCTGGTGGTGCATTGGCGATCGGCCTGACCTACGCATTGGCCCGGCCCGGCAAGGGTACGGGCAACGCCACGTTGCTGTTGGTCGGCATTGCGATGGCCGCCTTCTGCTCGGCGCTGATCGGTTTCCTCACGTACATCGCCAGCGAAAGCGAGCTGCAGTCGCTGGTGTTCTGGCAGATGGGCTCGCTGGCGCGCGCCAACTGGGCCGACGTGGCGGCCGTGGTGCCGTTGTTTGCGATTGGCGTATTCGCGTTGCAGCGGCTGGCTACGCCGCTGGACATGCTGGCGCTGGGCGAACGCCAGGCGCAGCATCTGGGGCTGGATGTCACCCGCACGCGTCGTCGCCTGGTGGCGTTCAGTGCGCTGCTGGTGGGTGCCGCGGTGGCGTTTGCGGGTTCGATCAGTTTCGTTGGCCTGGTGGTGCCGCACGTGGCACGTCTGCTGGTTGGCCCTGGTCATCGCTGGTTGCTGCCGTTGTCCGGTCTGCTCGGTGCGCTGCTGATCGTGGTGGCCGATACCGCGGCTCGCACGCTCGATCCGCCGGCGGAGATTCCGCTGGGCCTGTTCTCGGCCGCGCTGGGCGCGCCGTTCTTCCTGTGGCTGGTGCTGCAGCAGCGCCGCAAGGCCGCGGCATGAGCGTGCTGTTGAAACTGCACGAGGTGGTGGTGCGTCGCCAGCAGCGCGAGATCCTGCATGGCATCTCGCTGGCGTTCGAACCGGGTACGGTCACCGCGCTGGTGGGCCCGAATGGCGCGGGCAAGTCCACGTTGCTGGCTGTTGCCGCTGGTGACCTGCGTGCCGACGCAGGCGAGGTAAGTCTGCTCGGCAAGCCGTTGGCCGGCTACAAAGCCGGGCCGCTGGCGCGCGAGCGTGCGGTGATGCCGCAGGAGCATGGCGTGCGTTTCGCCTTCAGCGTGGAAGAAGTTGTGGCAATGGGGCGGCTGCCACATCCGCCCGACCCTGTGGTGGATGACGCCAAGGTGGAAGCCGCCATTGATGCCGCCGAACTGCAGGCACTGCGCCTGCGCGAGGTGCAGCAGCTGTCCGGTGGCGAGTCCGCCCGGACCACGTTCGCGCGCGTGCTGGCGCAGGACACGCCGCTGCTGCTGCTGGATGAGCCGACTGCAGCGCTGGATCTGCGCCACCAGGAACGCACGCTGCGCACTGTGCGCGCCTGTGCCGAAGCCGGTGCGTGCGTGATCGTGGTGCTGCACGACTTGAATCTGGCCGCCGGTTATGCCGACCGCATCGTGCTGCTGGAGCAGGGCAGGGTGGCGGCAGACGGTACGCCGTTGCAGGTACTGACCGAAGGCAACCTGCAGCGGGTCTACCAGCAGGATGTGGTGGTGCTGGAGCATCCGCGGCGTGGGGTGCCGCTGGTGGTGGTCACGTGACCGTGTGAGGGCGTCGCGCTGGATCAGACCATGAGCGCGATGTACGTGACCCTGCAGGTGAGCCTGGAAGACCGCGAAGCCCGGCGTGGCGGGGTCAAGCGCATTGGCATTGGCGTTTCTACTCGGAACTCCGGACAAGGCGCTTCTTGCCGCGGCATCCGGCCCCTCAATGGCGCGGCGGCAGCGGATCCCGTATGCTCCGCCGGAACCAGGGGGCAAGCACGATGAAAGGGATTTCGTGGGTGGTCGCGGCAGCGCTCGCGACGGTGCTGGGTGGGTGCGCGACGCTGAAGGCACGACCGGATGTTCCACTGTCCGCGGATGAGGGCTACGTGGTGATGTCGGTGAACTGCGCCACCAGCAACATCAGGCTGATCACGATCTTTGCCAGCGGCACGCGGTCGACGTCGCCGTTGGCTGACCTGCGCGGCGAATTCGAGTTCGGCTGCAGGGCCGGTCTGGCCGCCGTCCGCGCCAAGGCCGGGCGCCATTATGTCGGCTACCTGACCGAACACGGTTACGGATACGTCGGGGCGGTGCCCGAAGACGAAGCGCTGACTTTCGACGTGCGCGCAGGCGAAACGACCTACATCGGTGAAGTTGTGGTGTCTGGACTGTTCGACCGCCTGCACTCAAGGCCGACCTGGATCTCGGTACGCGATCGCGAAGCAGAGTCGTTACGGCTGTTGCAGCAGACGCAGCCCTGGCTGCTGGAACGCCATCCCTTCCACACCCGGCTGGCGACACCAGCGCCGGGCGCGCCGAGCGCCGAAGTGCTCGCCGAGCAGTTCCGCAGCTGCACGCCGGCGTGCGACAGCATCCTGGCCCTGCCGCTGTTCATCCGCTGAGCCGGAGGTTTCCAATGAAGTGGATCTGCATGCGCTGACTGATGGGTCGCGCCATCCGGACGCTGTATCATTCGGCGCCAGTTACATTCAATGGACTGATTCAATGTTGCCCTCCGCTTCAGGTGTTTCGCGGACGTTGCTGTTCGCATCGGCCTTTTTCTCTGCATTTGCCGCCAATGCGGCGTCGACATCTCCAGTTTCGCTGACCAACGCGGCCGAGAGCGCCTCGCTGATCGAGACCCGGCATTCCAGTAGCGACGGTGCCGCTGTGACGTCGATGAAGACGCAGTACTTCGCCAACGAGGAAATGTCGGTGAGCTGGGACGACCAGCAGGTGCTGGTGCTGTGCAGTGAAGCGGCGTACCTGCAGATTCCTGCCGCCAAGCTCAAGGCCGGAGCGTTGACCTCCGAGCAGCGGCAGATGATCGTCTATCAGGCACTGATGTCAGGCCTTGGGGCTGTCGCGGGCGTCGTCGGGCCGGCAGGCGAGGTGGTGGCCGTGGCTGATGACGGTAGCGAGACCCGCAGCGTTGGCGAAAACAGGTGGGCGTATGGCGTCGAGCGCTACGACGTCATCACCCAGCGGCTCCCGGACGGTGCGCTTCGGGTACGAACCCGCAAGACGGAAACCGTGAACACCACACCGCCGGCCGGTCCGGACGACATGTTCAGCACCGAAGACGACCAGGCGGCACGCCTGTCGGAGTTGGCGCCGGTCGGCAGCTGGATCGAGGTGGTGATCCATGGCGGCCCGCGCCAAGCGCAGGTGGATCCGGCGATGTCGTTGAAGGGCTGGATCTCGATGGGCGATGACCAGGCTGCGACGGTGGCCGAGGCGCGCAAGCTGCACGAGTGCAAGTGAGCTGAGCTGGGGTCAGAGCTCTTTGCCCGTGGCAAAGGGCTCTGACCCCGATGCCCATCGACCTCATCGTTCCATTTATGTGCGGAATATTCACTTGCGCGCCAGATTGGCAGGTCTAGAATGCGCCCCATGAACCGGATGCCGCTCCTGAAGTTTTTCACCCTGACCCGCGCAAGCGCGGAACGGGCGTGTCTGCCTGGAGCCCCACGAGGCCGTTGAAGCGGCCATCGCTGGACCTTCGACAGAGCGCCCTCCGGGGCGCTCTTTTCGTTTTCGTCATTTCATTTTTCAACACCGCCGGCCCTGCCGGCCCACCGCAAGGAGAACGTGCCATGCACCAGATCGCCGAGACCGAACGCTAGCCGCGCACCCTGTCGCCAACCGGGGTGTGCGGCCCCTGAAGTTGGCTTTGCAGGAACCTCTTTATGAACACCCAAGTCCTTTCCCGCCGTCGCAACCTTGGCATCATTGCCCACATCGACGCCGGCAAGACCACGCTGACCGAACGCCTGCTGTGGAAAAGCGGCGAGATCCATCGCGTCGGCGAAGTGCACGACGGCAACGCGACCACCGATTTCTCGGCGATCGAACGCGAACGTGGCATCACCATCGGCGCTGCTGCAGTACAGGCGCAGTGGGCGCCGCGCGACCTGCCGCCGCATCGGTTGACCCTGATCGACACTCCCGGCCACATCGACTTCGCCATTGAAGTCGAGCGTTCGCTGCGCGTGCTCGACGGCGCCGTGGCCGTGTTCTCGGCGGTGGACGGCGTGCAGCCGCAGTCAGAGACGGTGTGGCGCCAGGCGCGTCGCCATCGTGTGCCGCTGATCGCGTTCGTCAACAAGATGGATCGCGTCGGTGCTTCCTTCGAGCGTGTGCTGGAGCAGTTGCAGGACAAGCTGCGCGCGCGACCGTGGGCGCTGGGCGTGCCGCTGGGCAGCGAGAGCGACTTCAACGGCTGGGTCGATCTGGTCGATGAGCGTGTGCTGCAGTGGCAGGATGGCGCTGCGGCGACGGTCACCGCGTGGGACGACGCGGCGCGGGCCCAGTGGCAAGTCCAGCGCGATGCGCTGGTCGAGGCCGTGGCCGACCACGACGAACTTCTGGCTGATGCCTGGCTGGAAGGTCGCGTGATTGATGCCGGGCAGCTGCGCGCGGCGATCCGACGGGCGACGCTGACCGGTGCGGGCGTGCCGGTGCTGGCCGGTGCCGCGTTCAAGGACAAGGGCATCGAGACGCTGCTGGACGCGGTGGTCGATTACCTGCCGTCGCCGCTGGATCGCCCTGCCGTCAGCGCCGAAAGCGATGAGGGCGAGGTGCTGCTGCCGCCAGATCCTGACGGTCCGCTGGCCGGCCTGCTGTTCAAGATCACCCACCAGCAGCACGGCGCCCTGAGCTTCGTGCGGCTGTACTCGGGCACCTTGAAGGTGGGCGACGCCGTGGCCAGTTCGCAGCATCCGCAGGGACGGCGTGTGAGCCGCCTGGTGCGGGTGCAGGCCGACCAGACCCACGACATCGAACAGGCCGTGGCCGGTGACATCGTCGCGGTGCTGGGCTGGAAGGATGCGGTCAGTGGTGAAACGCTGAGTGGCCGTGCGCAGCCGTTGCGCCTGGAGAACATCCAGGCACAGGCGCCGGTGCTGGCTTGGCGGTTGGAACCGGCGCGTGCGGCCGACCTGATCCGGATGGCGCAGGGCCTGGCCAGCCTGGCCCAGGAAGATCCCTCGTTCCGCGTTGAAACCGATCGCGACACGGCGGAGACCCTGGTCTGGGGCATGGGCGAGCTGCACCTGGAGGTGATGGTCGAACGCCTGCGCAGTGAATGGAAGGTGGACGTGGGCGTGGGTGCGCCGCGCGTGGCCTACCAGGAGACGCCGATGCGTGCGATGACCGGTGTCGTCGGGCGGCTGGTCAAGCAGACCGGCGGCCAGGGCCAGTTCGCGCACGTGGTGCTGGATGTGGCGCCGCGCGACGACGACCTGGTGGTGTTCAACGACCGCATCGTCGGTGGCGTGGTGCCGCGCAGCTTCATAGCGGCGGTGGAGAAGGGCGTGCGTGCCGCGCTGTCGGAGGGCCCGCAGGGTCATCCTGTTGTCGGTGTCGAGGTCAGCCTGGTCGATGGCCAGACCCATGCCAAGGATTCCTCCGAAATGGCGTTCCATCGCGCGGGTGCC
This sequence comes from Nocardiopsis yanglingensis, assembly GCF_045809185.1. NCBI lineage: Bacteria > Bacillati > Actinomycetota > Actinomycetes > Streptosporangiales > Nocardiopsidaceae > Nocardiopsis > Nocardiopsis yanglingensis. Next base: position 104,985 of record NZ_JBJNRH010000003.1, read on the forward strand.
GAGGCAATCAAGGCGGCGCTGGCCGAGGGTGGCACGCAGCTGCTGGAGCCGGTGATGGCGGTGACGGTGCATTCGCCATCGGCGTCGGTGGGTGATGTGGTCGGCGATCTCAATCGGCGCCATGGCCGCATTGCCCGCATCGAGGACCTGGACGGTCGCGCCGAGGTCAGCGGTTTTGCGCCGCTGGCACAGCTGGTGGGCTACACCACCTCGCTGCGTTCGCTCAGCCAGGGACGGGCCAGCAGCGAGGCGCATCTGCACGGTTACGAGCCGGTACGCGCTGCGTGAGGAAGGTGAGGGGAGCCCGTGAGCGGGCTCCCTTTTTTTGAACTGGCGTGGGTTTGCGTATCCACGCATGGCGTGGATCTACCGAGCGTCGACGGATTCGCATACCGGGCGATCGGGCGCGGGCTCTGCAGTAGATCCACGCCATGCGTGGATGCCGTTCTCGGGGGATCCGCTTTTTTGCACTGCATCGCAACAAAACTGCAGAAAAAGCTGGATTAAAGTGATGCCTCACGATAAATTGCGCACCCCCCGTTGCTCGCCGCCGCCCGCACCCCTCTCATGCGTGATGACAAAGACCCCGGAACCCTGGAGTTGACCCTGCCGCGAAAGCGCGGCCGTCCGCCCAAGTTCGGGTACGCAATGAGTGACGCGCAGCGGGCCGCGCGCTACCGTGCGCGCAGGGCGGGGCAGGCCAACCACGCCGACGTGCGCTCCTGCAGCGACATGGTGCTGCTGGACAAGATCCGCGCGGCGGTGAGCGCGCGCGACACCGAGCTGGCCGGGTTCCTGGTTCACGTCCTCTGGCAGCGCTATCCCCTGCAGTTGAAATAGGCCGTCGGTGGGGTGGCCGTTGTCATCGAGCTTGTTGATAATGCGGGATTCAGGTTGTTCCCGCTGGCGCGCCCGGGATGGCAGGCGCGCATGATCGAACGGTTCCCAAGATGACCACCACCAGCGACACCACCACCGAAGCGGCGCCGAGCGGCGCCCCCCTGTTCTACACCCGTCCGGTGCCGCTGCAGGCCGATGTGCACGCCGATCTGCGCATCCTGCCGGGCAGGCTCGAGTTTGCTGCTGGCAACAACGCCATTCCGCTGGTGCTCGGCGAGTTCTCGCTGGCGCTGCACCACTTCCCGATCCTGTTCGCTGGCCCGACCGCCGTGCCGATGGCCGCCGTCGGCGTTTCCGACCAGAACCTGTTCATCAAGGACGGCCTGTGGGAAGACGAGGCCTACATTCCGGCCTACCTGCGTCGCCACCCCTTCATCTTCATCGACACCGGTGCAGACAACGACTTCCTGCTGGGCATCGACGAAGAGAGCTCGCGCGTGGTCAAGGGCGGTGACGAAGGCCAGCCGCTGTTCGTTGACGGCAAGGCCACCGAAATGGTGCAGCAGGCGCTGGAGTTCTGCGGCCAGTTCACTCGTGAGCACGAACAGACCCAGGCCTTCTCCAAGGCCCTGGTCGACAACGGCCTGCTGGTCGAGCGCAATGCCACCGTGCGTACCCCGGATGGCCGTGAGTTCAATCTCAACGGCTTCCTGGTCGTGGACGTCGAAAAGTTCGTGGCGCTGCCGGAAGCAACGGTGATCGAGTGGCACCGCAGTGGCTGGCTGGCCCTGATCCACCAGCACCTGATGTCGCTGGGCCGTTTCAACGACCTGACCCGTCGCCAGGTCGAGCGTCTGGCGGCCTGATCAGTCAGGCGGCATGGCTTCCGTACTGCGGAAGCCATGCCAGCGCTGCAGTACCTGCAGCAGGCGCCGCACATCGACCCAGTCGGGTGTGGCGTCGTTCCCGAGTTCCCATAGATCGGCCGCGATACGGACCTGATCGGTTGCACCGCAGAACTGCAGCGTGCCCTGCAGACGATGCGCGTGATGACGCAGCGCCGTCGCATCGCAGTCTTCCGCAGCCCGCCCGATGCCCAGCAGTTCGCTGTTGATGTCGGCCAGATACGCCTGATCCAGCGGCGCTACGGTGTCCAGAGTCGTTCCTCCGGCAGCCGGCGGCAGTTCGAGTGCCTGCAGCAGCTGCCCGATCTGCAAGGGTTTGGCCAGGACCGCATCGAATCCTGCATCGCGGCAGCGCGCCCGATGCCTGCGGCCTGTCCGCGCAGACAGCGCAATCAGTCGCGGCGACTTGCCGGGCTGGCTGCGCAACTGCCGGGCCAGCGTGTAGCCATCCATCCCGTGCAGGCCGATGTCCACCAGTACGATCCGTCGCGGGTACCGGGTCTGCTCGGCCAGCGCATCGGCTGCGTCGGCCAGTGCATGCACGTCGGCCCCCAGGCGACGCAGTTGCTCGGCGATGATCTGACGGTTCATTGCGTGATCTTCGACCAGCAACAGCTCCAGGTCGACAAGTGGCAGGCCACCGGTGGTCTGCTCCGCTGGCGGCAAGCCGGCCTTCGCGATCTGTGCCGGCAATCGCAGGGTAAACCGGCTGCCGCGACCGGGCACGCTGTGTAGGGTCAGTGTGCCGCGCATGGCGTGCGCCAGTTCCCGGGCGATGGCCAGGCCCAATCCGGCGCCGCCGCGCGCCTGCCCGTCCTTGCCTTGCTGGTACGGCTGGAACAAGCGCGCAGCCTGCCTGGCATCGATGCCGATACCACTGTCGATCACATCGACCAGCAGCTCCTGCGGGTCGACAGCGGGCCTCAGCTGTACGCGCAGATCAATCCCACCGATATCGGTGAACTTCACCGCGTTGGCCAGCAGGTTATCGACAATCTGTCGCAGCCCTTCGGGATCGAGGATGACTGCGGGTGACCGCTCTGGGGTGGCCTCGAAGTGCAGCTCCAGTCCCTTCAGCAGCGCCTGTGGGCGGATTGCGTCCAGCGACTGCCGGCAGAGCAGATGCACATCGCAGGGCTGGGCGCGCGGTGTGAATCCGCCCTCGGCAAGACGCGCGAACTCCAATGAGCGGTTCAACATGCCGCGCAACGCATGCCCAGCCGCCTTGGCGGCGGCAAGCAGTTCGCGCTGCTGCCTGGGTGCGGGCGATTGGCTGAGCAGGTCGATCGAGGTGAGTACGACCTGGGTCGAATTGCGTATCTCGTGGCTGATCACACCCGCTGCGCGTGTCTGCTTGCGCAGGTCACGGCCCCGCTGCTGATGCAGCGAGAGCCAGAGCACCGGAAGACCTGCCAGCAGGACAAGCACCGCCAACAGCCAGGCTGGGGGCGGAATGCGCATCCAGCCCATCGCCCTTTCGACCGTGGCCGGCAGTATCTGCCCGGCCCAGAACTGCAGCAGGCCGGCATGCTCCTCCAGTGTGATGTCCCGCAAGGCCTGATCAATTCGCGCCAGCAGTTGCTGGTCCTCCCGGCGGACCAGCAGGCGCATGTCGGTGGAGAACCCCATCTCGAACGGCTGCACCTGCAGTGTGCTGGCGAAGTGCTGCCGGATCATCGGTTGCAGCGTGGTTTCCACTCCGATCGCGACATCGGCTATGCCGGCTTCGACGGCGGACAGGGTGGCATGCCGGTCAGGCAGATGCAGTAACGGGACCCGTGGGTGATGGGCGGCCAGCCATCCGGCATACGGCCCACCGCTGACCACCGCCAGTGTGCGGCCGTGCAGTTGCGTGATGTCGTGCGGCAAGCGGTCATCGGTGCGCCCCGCCAGCAGGGTCCTGCCACCACGGAAGGGTGCAGAGGGCACCAGGTGGGTGCAGGGCGGCCGTGGATGCCCGGCGGTCCCGACCACCAGTACCAGGTCGGCGTCGCCACGGCATACAGCGCGCACCGATGCGTCGGTACTGGGGTAGGGGTGCTCCTTGAACTGCAGTCCGGAGTGCCGCGCCACGAGTTCGGCATAGCCGTGGGCGAGGGTGGGCAGCGGTGCCGTACCCGCCAGGCCTGCGGGCAATGGGCGCAGCGATGGCGCGGTGGCGACGCGGACCTCGTGGCCGGGCAGCCATCGATGCAACTGGGCGTCCTCGGCCGAAGCGGCCGGCAGCAGAAGCAGGGCCGGCAGCAGCAGGAAGGCGGCATGCCGGTGGGGGTGGTCGCGCCGCTTCACGCGGCGTCCTGCGGGCGCCGCATGGCATAGATTTCAGCGTCGTTGCGCAGCCCGAGCTTGCGCAGGGCGGCGACCTTCTGCGTGCTGACAGTCTTGACGCTGCGGTGGCGGTGCCGTGCGATCTCGGAGACGGTCAGGCCAGTCAGCAGCAGGTCCAGCACTTCACGCTCGTTGCGGCTGAGCTCACTGTGATCTGCCGGGATGGTGTAGTCGGGTGGCAGTCGCTCCAGTCCTTGTGAAACGCGAATGATCGCTTCGGACAGCATGGGAAGGGGCTCGGCTTTGCTGACGACGCCACTGATGCCGGCCATGAGCAGGTGGTGGAGACGGGTGCAGGGGGAGAGGGTGGCGAAGGCGAGAAGCGGCGTCTGCGGGGATGCCGCGCGCAGCAGGGGGATCAGCTCTGCGCTGCTGCGGTCGCCACGCGCCAACGTCAGATCGATGACGGCGACATCCACCCGTGTCTGCTGCAGTGTCTGGATGAAGGCATCGCTGTGCCCATGGCTGGCGATGATCCTGAAGCGGGCGTCCTGCGACAGGTGCAGGGCGGTGCCACGACGGACGATCTCATGGTCGTCCAGAAGCGCCAGGCGCAGTCGGCGCGGTGCGGGTTGTCCTTTCATGCGCAGGAAGGTGATCGGCGCCCCGGGGGCGTGGTGATCATTCTGGCGCTGGCGCCCTGCTGATCATCGAATCTGCAGGTTTTTTGCGATTATTCCTAGGTGTCGATCATCGATGAATATTGAACTCGGTAGTGTTCATTGACGGGAGTGATGAACGAGGCAGTCAGGTCGATTTTCCGCGCGGCTTGTGTGCGGCGGGCGCCATGAGCACGGTCAGCAGCATGTTGTCGCCCTGCGTGCCGGTGTCGAGTCCGGTGGCTTCAAGCTCTTCGATCAATGCGTTGATGCGGGCGAGGCGCTCGTCGTCGGCGCGGAAGGACAGGTGCCTGACCGCGCAGTTGCGCTGCGGTCCTTCAAAGCGGGTGGCGGCATGGGTGGCGGCCGAGGCGAAAGCACGCAGGGTGGCGGCAACGACGCGTGTCGCCACGCGAACCAGGCTGCGCCGGCCGGATGGGGTGCGCACCGCGTCGCGGGAGGACAGCTGTGCTGACGCCGCCGCGAAGACCGCTTCGGGGCGGCGGCCGGTGTCGCGATGTTCGATGATGCGTACCAGGCCGTGCTTCTGCAGGTGTGCCAGATGGTGGTAGAGCGCGGTGGCCGGGCGGCCGAGGCGCTCGGCGAGCTCGCGGATGCTTGCCGGACCCTCCGCGTCCAGGCGTTGCAGTATTGCCATCCGTGCGGGGGATGCGATCGCCGCAAGCTGCGTGGGTGTCAGCTTGAGTGGTACCTGCGTGGCGCGGCTTGCCGTAGGGGAGTTCATAATTCAAACTATAGTTCAAATTTGAATTATAGGGGACGGGAATGCGCACGGCACGTTTCTGGATTGCGCTGGGTGGCCTGCTGCTGGCGACGGCAGCAGACGCCCGGCCCGCTGTTGCCCCCGAAGTGGCGGGTAGCGATGCCTCCAGCAGGGCGAGCGCCGCATTGGGTGCGACCGTGATCCAGGGGATCGACAGCGGCGTCGGTCAGGTCATGCGTCGCTTCAATGTTCCCGGTGCGGCGGTGATGGTCCTCCAGGACGGGCACCTGGTCCACGCGAAGGCCTATGGCCAGCGCGACGTAACGCGGGGCCTGGCGGTACGCACCGACACGCCCTTCGAGATCGGCTCGATCACCAAGCAGTTCACTGCCGCTGCGATCGTGCAGCTGCAGGAGGCCGGCAAGCTCACGCTGGATGATCCGCTTGCCAGGCATCTGCCGGACGCCCCGCATGCGCACGAGGTGACCCTGCGCCAGCTGCTGTCCCATACCAGTGGCCTGCATGACTATTTCGATGGGCCCGAACGGGAGGTCGATGAGCTGGTGACCCAGCCCATTGCGTTTGATCGGCTGATCGCGCGTATCAGCGATCGACCTCTCGATTTCGCGCCGGGCAGCCGCTGGTCGTACTCCAATACCGGGTACATCCTGCTCGGCCGTGTCATCGAGGTGGTATCGGGCGAACGCTACGTCGACTACGTGCGACGGCATCTGCTGGAGCCGCTGGACATGCGGCACACCTTCACCCTCGCCGATACGGAGCGACTGCAGGGCATGGCGGTGGGGTACCGGCACGAGGCGGGCGTCCTGCGCCGATCACCCTACTTCCACCCGGACTGGAGTGGGGCAGCCGGCTTCCTGGTCAGTACGCTGGACGATCTCGCGCGCTGGGATCGTGGCCTGAGCGGGGGCAAGGTGGTCAGCCCGGCCGGCTACCGTGAAATGATCACCCCGGTTCACACCGCTGAGGGCGGCAGTGCCGACTATGGGCTTGGGTTGTTCGTCAACGCGGTCTACGGCCACGCCCGGATCGGCCATACCGGTGGTTCGCAGGGGTTCACCACCGCCGACGAGTACTTCCCCGGGCTTGGGCTGCGCATCATTGCCTTCACCAATCTGGGAGACAAGACGCCGGAGGCAGGAATCACGCTGACCAATGCGGTCTTCAGTGCGCTTCATCCCGCCATCGTCGCTGCGTGGAGCCAGCCTGCGTCTGGCGAAGAGGCCGCAGTGACGGCGCGTGCGCGGGCGACGTTTGAACAGTTGCAGGCCGGGCATGGCTATGCGGATTTCAGCGCGAACCTGCGTGCAAGGCTGGAGGCAGGGCTGGGCGCTGGGCTGTCGAAGGCGATTGCGCCCTACGGGAAGCCGGCCACCCTGGTTTTCAAGGGCACGCAGGCCAGTGAGAAGGGCACGCTGTACCGCTACGTGGCAACGTTCGGCCCCGGCGTCTTCATGCCCTACATGATCCGCCCCGACGACGAAGGCAAGGTTGCAGGGTTCGCGCTGGATTGAGTGCCGGGGGCGGTTGCGTCCAGGCTGCTCGCCACCTCGCTGGTCGCCGCCCAGTCCAGGTCGGTGCAGATCAGATCCAGGTCATCGGCGAGCAGGGCCCGAATCCCGAAGCCGTCACCGCCCCGCAGGTCTGCGCTGTTGGAGTGCCCGTCCATCGTCCGCCTGGTCGGTTTAAACCTTTCTGGTGCCCCCCGCATCGTATCTGCATGGAGCATGACGAACGCAGGGGGATGCACCTTCCATGATGGGCTATTACCTGAAACTGGCGCTGCACAATGCCAGGCGCAACACGATCATTACCGCATTGATGGTGCTGGCGGTTGCCGTGGGAATCGGCGCCAGCATGACCACGCTGACCGTTACCCACCTGCTTTCCGGAGATCCGCTGCCCGGCCGGAGCGACCGGATCTTCTATCCGCAGGTGGATGTCGATCCCGGATCGAAAGGGCGCGAGCCGCACGACGTGCTCGACTATCGGACCGCGTACGATCTCTGGTCATCCGGCCAGGCAGACCGGCAGACCATGGTGGTGGTCAATCCAGTGAAGCTCCGTTCGGACCTGGCCGGGATGGCGCCGCTGATGGGATCTTCGATCTCGACCACGGCGGACTTCTTCCCCATGTTCGAGGTGCCCTTCCAGTATGGCCGCGCCTGGACGGCTGACGATGACCAGCGTCGCGGCCGCGTCGCGGTCATCTCGGCCCGGTTGAACCAGCGCCTGTTCGGGGGGCGCGACAGTGTCGGCCAGACCCTTCGGGTCAAGGATACCCATGTGCAGGTGATCGGCGTGCTGGATCACTGGCGGCCCTCTCCCTTGTTCTACAAGATCAGGGGAGGGCGGTTCTCGGGTGGCGAGACGTCAAGTTTCTACGCCGCGGCCGATGACATCTATCTGCCGATGTCGACCAGCCTGGATATCAACGAGGGCGACTTCCAGCCCTTTACCTGCTGGGCAATGCCCGATAGGCCGGGTGTGCTGCAGAACTCGCCCTGCGTGGCGGTCGCGGTCTGGGTGGAACTGGGCAGCCCGGAGAAGGTGGCCAGCTATCGTCGCTATCTGTCCAACTACGCTGGCGAACAGCAGCGTCTGGGGCGCATCCGGCACGCGGACAACACCCGGCTCCGTTCGTTGATGGAGTGGCTGGACTTCAACCAGGTGGTGCCAAGTGACGTGAAGGTGCAGACGGTGCTGTCCTTTGCGTTCCTGATGGTCTGCCTGGCCAATGTGGTCGGGCTGCTGCTGGCACGCTTCCTGCGCCACGGGGGGGAAATCGGCCTGCGGCGCGCGCTGGGCGCCAGCCGGCGCGCGGTGTTCACCCAATGCATGCTGGAAGCCGGGCTGATCGGTGTCGCCGGAGGGGTGGGGGGGCTGCTGCTGACCTTGCTGGGCCTGTGGGTGATCCGTGCCCAGCCGGTTGCCTATGCGGACCTGATCCATCTGGACCTGGCCATGTTCATGGCCACCTTTGGCTTTTCCCTGTTGGCCAGCCTGGTGGCAGGCGCGATTCCCGCCTATCGCGCCAGTTCGATCCAGCCTGTGGCGCAGCTCAAACTGCTGTAAAGGAAACGATCATGCAAACCGGACTGATCATCGCAGCGCTGGGCAAGCACCGGCTGGCCACCCTGTTGATTGCATTGGAGATCGCGCTGGCCTGCGCTGTGCTGTGCAATGCCATCTTCATGCTCACCGAGAAGGGGCGTGCACTGAACCTGGACAGTGGCATCGCCGAGTCGTCGCTGGGCATCGTGCAGCTCTCCGGATTCGACGCCGCCCAGGCGGTCGATCTCAACGCCCGTGTGACCGGCGCACTGCAGGCGATTCCGGGCGTAAGGTCGGTCGGCCTCATCAGCGCCGTTCCGTTCGGTGAGCCGGGTGTCCGCGCGGGCGTCCATACCGATGAGGCCGGCAAGGTCTTCGGCGGGGTCCTCGATTTCTACCTGGGTGATGCGACGGCGATCCAGGCGCTGGATCTGAAGCTGTTGGCCGGGCGCCTGCCGGATGCCGCCGAGTACGCGCCGATCGGGCAGTACGTGCCCGCCAACGCGCCGATCCTGGTGACGCGGCAGCTGGCGGAACGCTACTGGCCGGGTGAGCCGGCAGTGGGGCGCAGCCTGTGGTCGATGGACAGCCGTTTCACCGTCATCGGCGTGGTCGAGCACCTGGCTGTATCACAGCCCGGTGGAGGGGAGGCGCTGGGCAATGACTGGTCCGTGCTGATGCCGGCCAAGCCGGGCCCGCAGTTGGCGGGGCGCTACCTGGTGCGGGCCGCGCCCGAAGCGCTGCCCCGGGTGATGGCCGACGCACAGCGGGCATTGGCAGCAGCAGCCCCCGACGTGGTGTTCGACCAGGCCGCCAGCCGCACCGTCGCCGAGCTGCGCGCGGACTATTTCCATGGCGCCAGGTTGATGATGGCCCTGCTGGCGGGCGTGATCGTTGCGCTGCTGGGAGCCACCGCGCTGGGCATTGTCGGCCTTGCCAGCTACTGGGTAGAGCAGCGGCGCAGACAGATCGGCATTCGCCGTGCGCTGGGAGCCACCCGCCGCGACATCCTGCACTACTTCCAGTTGGAGAACTTCCTGGTCGTTAGCCTGGGTGTCGTAGCTGGTGCACTGCTGGCCTATGCTTTCAACCTCGGCCTGATGCGGTTCTACGAACTGCCAAGGCTTCCACTGGCGTACCTGCCGATCAGTGCGCTGGCGCTGTGGCTGCTGGGGCAGGTGGCGGTGCTTGCACCTGCATTGAGGGCGTCCGCGATCATGCCCGTGCAGGCCATCCGGTCTGCCTGACGTCCGGTGCGGCGTGGCTGCTGGGGACGCTCGGCTGATACGGAGCGCTGGACGTTCAATGCCCGCTTGTGGAGGGCCCGGTTCCGGTTACGGTGCGATGCACCGTCTGCTGCAACGTATCGAGATGGAATGGTTTGGCCACGAACGGTGCGCGGCGATGTCGCGCGGGAACGAGCTGGTCATAGACCGCTGACACGAACAGATAGGGAATGCCAAGGTCGGCCAGGCGGTCGGCGACCGGAAACGCCACGCCGTCACGCAGCTCCACATCCAGTACGGCGCCATCGAAGTGCTGGGTGTCGAGCAATCCCATCGCGTCGAACACGCTGTAGGCATGTGTCACCTGGCCACCCCCGTCCTGCAGCGCCCGTTCCATCAAGGCGGCCAGGTCGAACTGATCCTCCACCAGCAACAGGTTGCAGGTGCGCGTGTGGGATTGGGGATGCATGCCGGTGGTGCCTGTCTTGCGTGGGGTACTGCAGTGTGCCCGGCAGTGCATCAACAGCGTGGATGGGTGGCGTCAGGTTGGCGCGAAGTGTCGCCTGCCTTGGCGGGTTTCTGGCGGGGGGCTTCATCGCACCGACTGCGGTACGCGTCTCAGCTTGCGCGTGTCATAGCCCATCGCAGCAATGCGCTGCACCGCTTGCTGGTAGTCGCTTTCCGAGACGTGGGGGGTGCGTGCCATGTACCAGACGTAGTCGCGCTTGCTCCGCGCGACGATGGTCTGCCGGTAGTCTTCGTCGAGCCAGGCGATGATGTATTCGGCCTGGATCGGCCAGATGAACTGCATGCCCCAGAGGGCGCCGTTTCCTTCCTTCTCCACCCGGCCAATCGGATGCATCGACTTCTGCGGAGCGTCGAAGCTGCCCTTGCGATAGGTGAAGGTGGTCTGGATGCGTCCATCCGGTCGCAGTGCGTAGCTCTCCACGGCATCGAAGGCCTCGCGCTCGGGCCGCGACGGAATGTGTGCGATCACATACCAGTCGCCCATGAAGCGCGGCACGTCCACCGCAGGTGGGCGCGGCAGGGGGCGGCTATCGCTCGCGCTGCAGCCGGAACCGAACAGGCTGACTGCAAGCAAGGGGAGCAGCGAGAACATGCGCATGTGACACCTCAACGGGGACGGAACAGGTAGTGGGCCACCAGCCACTGCTGGCCGTCGTCATAACCGAACAGTTCGGCACAGGCCATCCAGAACATGCGCCAGCGCTGCCACCAGATCTTCGCTGCAGCCTGGCCATAAGTGGCGGCCAGTACGGGCATCACTTCCTCGCGCGCTGCATCCTGGTTGGCCAGCCAGTGATCGGCGGTGCGCTGGTAATGGGTGCCGTCCAGCAGCCAGCGTTGGTCCAGGCGCAGGTCGCGCTGGAAATGCAGCAGCGTGTCGGCGGCCGGCATCAGTCCGCCGGTAAAGAAGTGGCGCCCCATCCAGTTGTCGCCGCCGTCTGTCTCGAACGGATACATCAGCGTGCGATGGGCGAAGATGTGCACGAAGAGCGCGCCATCCGGTTTCAGCCATCGTGCGATGCCTGCCAGCAGGCGCTGGTAGTTGCGTACGTGCTCGAACATCTCCACCGAGACGCAGCGATCGAACCGGGCCGTTGGCAGGTCAAGCTGGTTGACGTCACGGGTCAGCACCTCGACGTTGCCCAGGCCGCGCGCCTGGCACTGCGCCATGATGTGCTGGCGTTGGCTGTGTGAGTTGGAGACGGCGGTGATATGCGCCTGCGGATAGCGTTCGGCCATCCACAGGGTCAATGAACCCCAGCCGCAGCCCAGCTCAAGAATCTGCTGGCCATCGACCAGTCCCGCGCGCTGGGCGTACAGTTCCAGCATGGCGTCCTCCGCCTGGTCCAGCGTTTCGCGCCCGGTGGGGTAGTAGCAGCTGCTGTACTTCAGTCGTTTGCCCAGGCAAGCCTGGAAAAAGGCTGCCGGCACTTCATAGTGCTGGCGGTTGGCCGCGTCGGTATGCAGCGCGAGTGGGCTGTCGGCCAGCTCGGCGATGCGCTGGCTGAAGCGTGTGGATTGGCCTTCGATGCCGCCTTCGCCTTCCTCATGCAGACGTTGCGCGCACAAGCGGCGGATACCCGCACGCAGCGCCGCATCGGGGACCAGTCCACGTTCGGCCCAGGCGATCAGCCCGGTTTCCGCATCTTCGGCCGGATTCAGTGACGGGATCGCGCTCATGCGGAATGCTCCTTGGAAGAACGGGGGAACCAGGGAAAGAACATCGAGGTACTGCGCTGGTAGGCGCGGTAGTCGTCGCCACGGCTGCGCAGTGCCTGTTTCTCGGTGAACGGAATGCCGCTGAGGTAGCGCAGGAACACGTACATCAGCAGCGGGCCGGCCAAGGCCAGCCACCACAGTGGCGAGCCGACCGCGAGCAGGGCGTAGCTGAACCAGTGCAGCCACTCGAAGAAGTAGTTGGGGTGGCGGGAGTAACGCCAGAGGCCATCGCGGCAGGTGCGGCCCTTGTTCTCCGGATCGGCGCGGAAGCGGGCCAGCTGATGGTCGGCCAGGCTTTCGCCGCCGACGCTCAGCAGCCAGACCAGCGCTGCGGCGACCACCCACAGGCTCAGATCGGTTCGAGGATTGGCAGACACCGCCACGAAGGGCAGGGCGAACAGGACGATCAGCAGGGCCTGCGCCATGAAGAAGCCGAAGATCCTGCCCTGATGCCCGTGCCAGTACTCGCGCAGGTAGCGGTAGCGTCCGTCCTCCTGTTCGTGGCGGACCCGGTGCCACAGATGCAGGGCCAGGCGGCTGCCCCACAGTCCACCCAGCACGCCCAGCGCAACCCGTGGCATCACGGCGCCGTCGCCGAGCACCGCCAGCAACAGGGCCGATGCGCCCACGCCCTTGGCCCAGAGCACATCGACCACGCCGATGTTGTGGTGGCGGCGCTGCCAGGCCCAGCCCCAGCTCATCACCAGCACGGCGTACAGCAGGACCCACAGCAGATTGATCATGACGACGCTCCTGCGAAGGGCGGCTGCGGGGTGTGCATGCCGCGACCGGCGGTGTGGCACAGCAGGGAAAGCGCAATGCTCCAGCCCGCGCCCAGGACCAGCAGCCCCGGCCATGCAGGATCTGCGAACCGCACTGCATCGAACCCCCGTGCGGCGGAGAGATAGGCCAGAGGTGCCAGCAGCAGGCCGAACAGAGGCGGCAGCGCCGGGTGGCGCTGCAGGAAGCGCATCGACGCGGTCAGCGTCATCGCGAACGCTGCCCACAACGCCATGATCCAGGGCGGCGGCGCCCAACCCAGCGGAGCTGCCGCGTAGCGCACCGTACCGCTGGCGGCGGTACTGGCATCGACCAGCCATGCGCAGGCCAGCGCCAACAGCATCAGCCGAAGATCCAGCCGGGGGTGTGGTGAGGTCAGCAGCTGGCTACCGATGTAGAGCGACGCTGCCAGCAGCGCCGGCCACTGCAAGCCGCGTCCGGCGCCGGCCACGGCGCACAGCCAGATCAGCTGGTTGCCGAGCAGATTGGCCCAGAACCGGCGCATGTCAGCGGCTGTCGGCTGCAGCGAAGACGGGCCGGTGGTCCGGCCGGGCCAGCAACAGATGCGAGACGCCGATCGAACGTTCCAGGAAGCCGCCCTCGCAATAGGCCAGATAGAACTCCCACAGCCGACAGAAGCGCGCATCAAAGCCCTGCGCCTGCACTGCGGGAAGCTGGATCAGGAAGCGCTGGCGCCACGCGCGCAGGGTCAGCGCGTAGGAGTGGCCGAAGTCCTGCTGGGCGATCAGCTGCAGGTCGCTGGCCCGGGTCTTGGCGGCCATGATCGCGTTGATCGATGGGATGAAGCTGCCCGGGAACACATAGCGCTTGATGTAGTCGACGCTGCGCCGGGCCTGTTCGTAGCGATGGTCCTCGATGGTGATGGCCTGCAGCAGTGCAACACCGTCGGGTTTGAGCAGGCGCTGCAGCGTCGCCATGTAGGTGTCCAGGTATTGGGCACCGATGGCTTCGATCATCTCGATCGATACCAGCTTGTCGAACTGGCCCTGCAGGTCGCGGTAGTCCTGCATCAGCAGCGTGACCTGGTCCTGCAGCCCTGCGTCCCGCACGCGCTGGGTGGCCAGCGCATGCTGCTCGACAGAGATGGTGGTGGTGGTGATATGGCAGCCGTAGTACTGGGCGGCATGTACCGCGAAACCACCCCAGCCGGTGCCGATTTCCACCACGCGGTCGCCCGGCTTGAGCTGCAGCTGTCGGCAGATGTGGTCCAGCTTGCGCCGCGAAGCGGATTCCAATGACTCGGATTCGCTGGCGAACAACGCCGACGAGTACATCAGGTCCGGCGACAGGAACAGGGCAAAGAAATCGTTGCCCAGGTCATAGTGCGCGGCAATGTTGCGGCGGCTGCCTTCACGGCTGTTGCGGCGCAGACGGTTCCAGCCCCGCAGCAGCCAGCCTCCCACACGGGCCGGGCCACGCTCCATGCCATCCAGCAGGTCACGATTACGCACCAGCAGCCGGATCAGTGCCACCAGGTCATCGCAGTGCCACTCGCCCTGGATGTAGCTTTCACCTGCACCCACACTGCCTTGCGCAGCAACTTTGCGATAGAACGCCGGGTCATCGATGGTGACGGTGACATGCAGCTCGCCGCGGGCATCGCCCAGCCAGACTTCGCCAAGTGCATCGCGCACGCACAGCCGACCATCGCGCAGGGGGGCAAGCTGGGCCAGCAGGCGGCGGCGCAGGAAAGCATCCAAGGCACCGGGGCGCGGCAGCGCGACCGAAGGAGTCATCGAGTTCATCGCGGTTTCTCGGCAAGAGTGGGGTGGTCGTGCACCGGGTTGCGTTTCAACCACAGCCGCAGTGCGTGCCAGTGAATGGCGGCCACCACCTGGGTGGTCATCAGGGGATAGCAGGCCAGGACCCGGGCCAGCCCGCGGCCATCCAGGGCACGCCGCTGCATGGCCTGGGTGGCATCGAACTGACGCACGCCGTCGCGCCAGACCTGCATGTGCACGCGCAGATCCTCATCAGGGCAGTTGAACCGCCAGTCGTAATGGCAATCCATCGGCATGAAGGGCGAGACATGGAAGCACTTGTCGAACCGCCAGCGAAGTGAGGTGCCTTCATGCGTGGCCGTCGCGACTGGCAGCACATAGGCGTGCCGTTCCTTCCAGGGCGTGTTGGTGATCTCGGCGACGATGCAGTCCAGGGTGCGGCCATCGGCCCGGTAGCAGTAGTAGAGGCTGACCGGGTTGAACACGTGCCCGGCGAAGCGGAGATGGGTGAGCAGGCGCACCGGGCCGGTCGGCCGGTAGCCGAGCGTGGTTGCAGCGTGGTCGCGCACTGCATCGGCCAAAGGCCGCGCGGGATCGCCGAAGTAGTCGCTGCGACGGAACTCGGCCAGGTTGCGGCGATTGACCGACCATAGCCAGCGGTCGGCGAACACCGTGTCCAGCTCGTCCAGATCGAGCAGCAGCTGCGCGATGGGGTAGCGGAACGCATGCGGGTGTGGAAGGTGCCTGCAGTGCATCACCCGCCCGAAGTAGAGCGCGCTGGCGCTCATGCGGCTACCTCGCCGGAAGCCGCCAAGACGCGGTGCGGCTGGCAGGTGCGCAGGGCATCGACCACGCGGCGGGCACTGCGGATGCCATCCTCATGGAAGCCCCAGCCCCAATAGGCGCCTGCAAACCAGGTGTGGCGGCGGCCCTGCAGTTCCGCCCAGCGCTGCTGTGCCCGCACCGCCGCGTGGTCGTGTACCGGGTGCGCGTAATGCAGGGTGCGCAGCACCTTGCCGGGGTCGATCGCCGCGCTGCGGTTGAGGGTCACCACCAGAGGGGTGTCACCGGGCAGCCCCTGCAGCAGGTTCATGCAGTAGCTGACCGTGCAGGGCGCGGTGCGATCCTGTGGCACGTGCGCGTTCCACGCCGCCCACGCCTTGCGGTTGCGCGGCAGCAACGACGCATCGGTGTGCAGCACCGCTTCATTGGTTTGATAGTGGATGGCGCCGAGCACGTCGCGCTCGATGGGGTCGGCGTCACGCAGCAGCGCCAGGGCCTGGTCGCTGTGGCAGGCCAGGATGACCTCATCGAAGCCTTCCACGCCGGCCGCGCTGTGCACGCGCGCCCCCCAGGGCATGCGCTCGACCGACTGCACCGGGCACTCCAGCCGCTCATGCACCCGCCAGCGGGCGCGCAGGGCGTCGACATAGCGCGCCGATCCGCCGCTCACCACCCGCCACGGCGCACGCCCGGTCATCTGCAGCATCTGGTGGTTGGCCATGAACTGGGCCAGATAGCGCGCCGGGAAGTCCATCACCGTGGCCGTCGGGGACGACCACAGCGCGGAGGCCATCGGCAGCAGGTGCTCGTCGATGAAGGCATCGCCGTAGCGCTGGGTGCGCAGGTACTGCCCCAGCGTTGGGCCCTCGTCTTCTGCCAGCAACAGGGGGGCATCGCGGTAGAACCGGCGCAGGTCGGCCAGCATGCCCCAGAACCGCGGCGACACCAGGTTGCGGCGCTGGCAGAACAGGCCATCCAGCGAGGTGGCGTTGTACTCCACGCCGCTGCGCTCGCTGTGCATCGAGAAGCTCATAGTGGTCGGCTGCGAAGCTACACCCAGCTCGTCGAACAATGCGGTCAGCAGCGGATAGTGCTGGGGATTGAACACGATGAAACCGGTATCCACTGCCATGCGTATACCCGCCACCTCCACGTCGTGGGTGTGGGTATGGCCGCCCAGATAGTCGTTGGCCTCGAACAGCGTGACGTCGTGTTCGCCGTCCAGCCACCAGGCGCTGGCCAGCCCTGCGATGCCCGAACCGATGATCGCGATGCGCATGTCAGTACCTTGCCTTGGCCAGCACCCACTCGGGAATGGGCTTGAGTCCTTTGACCAGGCCCAGCGCCGCCATTGCGCGCAGCCCGTACCAGGTCAGATCCACTTCCCACCAGCGGAAGCCCTGGCGGACGGTGCCCGGGAAGAAGTGATGGTTGTTGTGCCAGCCTTCGCCGAAGGTGAGCAGCGCCAACCACAAGTTGTTGCGGCTGTCGTCGCGGGTCTCGAAGCGGCGGCGGCCAAAGCGGTGCGCCAGCGAATTGATGGTGACCGTGGCGTGGAACAGCACGATGGTGGAAATGAAGAAGCCCCAAACCAGCAGCTGCGGACCAGATGTGTGCAGGCCTGGCGCCCAGCGCTCCAGCCCAGCACCCAGCGCG
Organism: Nocardiopsis yanglingensis; assembly: GCF_045809185.1. Classification (NCBI taxonomy): domain Bacteria; kingdom Bacillati; phylum Actinomycetota; class Actinomycetes; order Streptosporangiales; family Nocardiopsidaceae; genus Nocardiopsis; species Nocardiopsis yanglingensis. Next base: position 121,890 of record NZ_JBJNRH010000003.1, read on the forward strand.
TACAGCGCTGCGGCCAGCAGTACCGGTACTGCCGTATCGAAGCGGTCCAGCCAGCGCAGCTCCGGGAAGCGCGCCAGGTCCGGTACCCGCGACAGATCGGTGGCGAACGCTTCGCGGGTCAGGAACCAGCCCATGTGGCTGCGCCAGAAGCCACCTTCGCGTGGCGAGTGGGGATCCAGCGGCTGGTCGGCATGCCGATGGTGATGGCGATGATGGGCGGCCCACCAAAGCGGCCCACGCTGCACGCTGGAGGCGCCGATGACAGCGAACACGAACTGCACCGTTCGCGATGCCTGGAAAGTCCGGTGCGAGAAATAGCGGTGATAGAACGCGGTGATGGCGAACATGCGCACCGCGTAGAGTCCTGCTGCGACGATCACCGCTGTCCACGAAATGCCTACCCAGAGTACTGCGATACACGCCAGGTGCATCAGCGCGAACGGCACCGCGCGCAACCAGTCGATGCGGCCGGGTTGTTCGCCGGTGGTCTCTGTGGTGTTGCCGGTATCGATCCAGCGCTGCAACGTACGCAGCAGGCGCCGGCGTCGACGGGGGAGGGGCGCTACAGAGGCCATGACGGATCTCGGCGGGTGTCGTGTCTTCCTGTACGCAGCAGGATGCGCAATGGATGCGCCACGGCGCAGTAAATTTCGGCTTCACCTGGGCGTCACGACGCAACGCTCCACCAGGGGTTGCGCCCACGCCTGTTGCCAGTCGCTTGCCGATCGCCCGGCGGGCGGAGAGTTGAAACGCACGATCACCTGTGGGTAGCTGCCGCGCGCATCGCGCAGGTTGCTGGTGCCGCGGAACTCCAGCAGGCGGCGGTCGGCAGTGGCATAGACCAGGGCCAGGCGCGGCGCGATGCCGCCGTACCAGGTGTCCAGACTGACCTCGATGGCCTGGGCGTCGATGCCCTGCCAGCGAACAGGGCCGGTGCGCCGCACCTGCACCGGAAAGTAGCGCTGGCGGGCCGGCACCAGGAACGGCAGTGTGATGCGCTCGCCCCGCAGCAGCGCTGGCCAGTGCAGGCGCACCGCGGCGTCGAACCCTGCATCGATCACCGCATCCGTCGGCAACTCGAGCTGGCCTTGCCGCAGCGGGCTTGTGCCATCTTCCTGCCAGGAGATCGACACCGAATCGCCGGCGGCCTCTACCTCGGCCTTCTGGCCGCTGCGATGGTCCTCGAGCGAGTAGCCCCGTGCCTGTGGCCAGGCGCTTGCCGGCAGATGCTTGCGCGCGAATGGCTGGCCATCCGGGCATTGGTACAACACCCATCGTTCGGCGCCCTCCGATACCTCGTGCCGCCAGTGCACTTCACGGTAAAGAACGGCGCCCTGGCTGGAGGTCGCCACGCCCTCACTTCGCAGCCAGGGGGCCGCCAGCGCGGCATGGGGCAGGCACAGCAACAGCCAGGCAGTGCGCATGGTCTTCATCCGGAAGGAGAGGGCCCAGGTGATACGGCGGAGGCGGCCGGTTGGATGCGCAGTGCCGGCTGCATCCAATGGCTGCTCCCGCGCGTACAGAGGACAGACCTTCACCTGCCCGCCGCGAACGCAGATGTACCCTGACGCCGCCAGCACTCTCCTCAACTTCGATACCGCACGCACCGTGTCCAGTTCCCAGCAGCCCAGCAGCGAGCCGACGAACTGGGCCGGTGACATGGATGGCGTGGCGCGGCTGCGCGACCGCGACTGTTTCATGCGGATCTACGACTACTTCATGCCGCGGCTGTGCGTGTACCTGCGCGGCCTGGGTGCAGCTGATGCCATGGCCGAAGAAGTGGCGCAGGAGTGCCTGTTGCGGCTGTGGCTTCGTGCCGCTGATTATGATCCTGCACAGGGCGCGCTGAGCACCTGGCTGTATCGCATCGCCCGCAACCTGCATATCGATCGAGTGCGGCGTGAACGCAGCTGGATGCAGGTGCAGGCGGCGGTGGAGGATGCGGCAACACTGGATGTGATCGAGCGCAGCAGTGCCGAGCAGTTCGCCGATCAGGCGCGTCTGCGCCAGCGCATCAACGAGCTGCCTGCGGTGCAGGCGCGGCTGGTGCGGATGTCCTATTTCGAAGCCAAGAGCCACAGCGAAATCGCCGAGGCGCTGGGCATGCCTCTGGGGACGGTCAAATCACACCTGCGCCGAGCGTTCCTGCAACTGCAGGCGAAAGTGGGAGGTGCGCCATGAACCCGCACCACCACCTGCACGAATCCACCCTGATGAGCTATGCCGCCGGGGCGCTGCCGGCGCCGTTGAGCATCGTGGCCGGTGCCCACCTGGAGCAGTGCCCGCATTGCCGTCAGCGCCTGCGCGACGCCGAAGCGATCGGTTCGGTGCTGCTGGAGCAGACCCAGCCGTCTGCAACCGACGCGCGCCGCGAGCAGTTGCGCGAGGCGATGCTGATGCGGCTGGCTGCAGAGGCGCCGACGGCCATCGCTGGGCTCGCACGTGCCGTGCCGAAGGAGCGGCCCGAGGCCAACCCGGACCATCTACCTGCCTCTCTGCATCCGTATTTCGGCAGCTCGCTCAGCGGCCTGCGCTGGCGTTGGATGGCGCCGGGGGTGCACTGCATCCGTGCCGAGCAGATGCCTTCGCTGATCATGCTGAAGATCGCCCCAGGCAAATGCCTGCCCATGCACAGCCATGGCCGCAGCGAGCTGACCCAGATTCTGCGTGGCTCGTACAACGATGCGCTGGGGTTGTTCGCACCGGGCGATGTTGCGGATCTGGATGAGGATGTAGAACATCAACCGGTAACCGCGCCGGGCGTGCCGTGCATCTGTGTATCAGCGTTGGATGCGCCGTTGGTGTTCAGCGGTTGGCTGGCGCGGAAGATCCAGCGGTTTGTGAAGCTCTAGGATGAGTGCGGCGATGGCAACGGGCGCGCTACGGGTTCTGTTGACCGGTGCCGCGGGGCTGGTGGGGCAGGGTGTGGCCCTGGCCTGCCAGCGCTCGCCCCGGGTCGCCAATCTGACCGCGCTGGTCCGGCACCCGGGAAGCCTCAACGGCAGCGGCAGCGAACTGATCGTGCCTGACTTCCTCAGGATCGAGGAACGGCAGGATGTTCTGTCGGGGTTCGATGCCTGCTTCTACTGCGCGGGTGCTCCACCGGTGGGCACGGCCGAGGCCGAGTATCGACGGGTGACACTGGACACCACTTTGGCCGTCGCCCGCGCCTGGGCCACGGCGAACCCACAGGGGTGTTTCCTGTATGTATCCGGCGCGGGTGCGGATGCGCGACGCCGGTTGATGCCGTTGCGGGTCAAGGGCGAAACCGAGCGGGCACTGCAGGCGCTGCCGGTCCGCACGGTCATGCTGCGTCCGGGTGGCGTGCGCCCCGTGCAAGGCACCGGCACCCGTCATGGCCTGCTGAAGCCGCTGTACTGGGGTGGCGCACCCTTGATGAAACTGGCGGGTGTGATCGCGCCGTCACTGGTGACCAGCAACCTGGCACTGGGCCAGGCGATGATTGCGCTGGCCGGCATGGAGCATTCGCCGGCGACGGTGGAGTGCGCGGACATCAACCGGATCGCGACGGACGTGCGCGATCCGGTTGCCTGATCTCAGTGCGCCGCACCTTCCAGCGCGGTACGCACCGCCTGGGCCAGGTCGCTGCGGGTAAATGGCTTGGGCAGCAGCGCGGCCGCCCGGCCCTGGCTGCCGACCGCGTCGTGATCGCGTGGATAGCCTGAGGTGAACAGGACCGCGACGTCGGGCCAGCGCTCCCGGACTTCCCGCACCAGCTCCCAGCCCGACATGCCGGGCATCACCACGTCGGAGAACAGCAGGTCGACCGTGGTGTCCGGACGCTCCAGCAGGCGCAGTGCGGATGGGCCATCGTGCGCTTCCAGCACGCGATAGCCCAGCAGGCGCAGTGCATCAACGGTGTGCGCACGCACATCATCGTTGTCCTCGGCCACCAGGATGGTTTCCTCGCGTGGCGAGTAACCGGCCAGGCCGGTCGGTGGTGCCTCGCAGGGCAGGGCCAGTGCCGAACGCGGGAACATCATGGTGATGCTGGTGCCGCCGCCCTCCACCGAATCGATCAGTACATGGCCGCCGGACTGCTTGACGAAGCCATGCACCATCGACAGGCCCAGGCCGGTACCACGGCCAACCTGCTTGGTGGTGAAGAAGGGTTCGAACACGCGCGCGAGGGTGGCCGCGTCCATGCCGTGGCCATTGTCGCGAACCCGCAGCATCACGTACTCGCCAGGCGCTGCATCGGGGAACAAGGCGGCGTAGTCGTGGTCGAGATGGCTGTTGTCGACCTCGATCACCAGCCGGCCGCCGTGGGGCATGGCATCGCGGGCGTTGACGGCCAGGTTGAGTACCGATGCCTCCAGCTGGCTGACGTCGATCTCGACGCACCAGACGTCCTCGGCGGCACGGATTTCCAGCTGTACCAGCTCACCCAGGGCGCGCTGCAGCATGTCATGCATGTCCAGCAGGCGGTCGTTGAGATTGGCTGCCTGGCTGTGCAGTGGCTGGCGCCGGGCAAATGCCAGCAGGCGCTGGGTCAGGCTGGCGGCACGGCCCACGCCTTTCAGAGCATTGTCCAGCGCACGACTGACCATGGCGCCCGGCTCGCCGGCCCGCTCGCTGAGCAGCATGGCGTGTTCAACGTTGCCGGAAATCACCGTCAGGATGTTGTTGAAATCGTGGGCGATGCCGCCGGTGAGCTGGCCCACCGCTTCAATCTTCTGTGACTGGCGCAGCGCATGCTCGGCCTGCAGGCGTGCAGTCGTTTCCACCGCTTCGGAGACCACGGCGGTCACCGCGCCCTCGGCATCCAGTAGCGGACGGAACGAGAAATCGTAGCTGCGGCGGCCGGTCGGCAGTTCCAGCTCCAGCGCATGCAACGAGCTGTGGCCCTTCGCGGCAGCGGCAATGGCCTGGTCCACGAGGATGCCGACGTCATCGCTGGTGGCAAACCACGGCGATTGCCCATAGCGCTGACCTACAACGTCGGGCTTGTCGGCCAACACGGCAGCCAACGACGCGACATTGGCGTCGACCACGCGGCCATCCAGGTCCAGCAGCACCTGATGCTGGAAGCTGGATTCGAAGATGGCCTGCAAGCGCCGCTTGCTGGCCCGGAGTTCGGTGGTACGCGCCTGCACCTGCCGTTCGAGCAGCTGGTTGTCTTCGCGCAGGGCCAGCTCCGCCTGCTTCAGCCCGGAGACGTCGCTGCCCAGGCAGATGTAGCCGACCACGGCGCCGTCGGCGCCTCGCTCCGGCACGCAGTCCATCTGCACGAAACGTGATTCGCCGCTGCGGTGGGCCAGCTCCACCTGGAAGCGGGTGCGCTCGCCCTGCAGCACCCGCTCGATGCTGGGCAGGGCATGTTCGAAGGCGGAAATGCCGCTGACATCGCGCGCCGTACGGCCCAGCAGTTCAGCCAGGCTGACGCCGTGCCAGTCGAGGAAGGCCTTGTTGGCGAAGCGGTAGCGATGCTCCCTGTCGAGCTGGGCGATCAGTGCCGGTACGGCATCAGTCACCTGCTGCAGCTGGGCCTGGCTGTCATTCAGGGCGGCCTGCGCGTGGGCCAGCTGGGTGCGCTCATGCGCCTCCTGGCGGGCGCGGCGGATCGCATCCGGCAGGCGTTGCAGGCGCTGCTTGACCACGTAGTCGCGCGCGCCGCGGGTCAGGGCCTGTACCGCCAGCTCCTCGGTAAGCGTGCCGGAGACAAAGATGAAGGGCGTCTGCGGGATGCGCTCACGGGCCAGCGCCAGCGCGGCGTCGCCATCGAATCCCGGCAGCACATGATCGGCCAGGATGACATCGAAGGCGCGATTCTCGATCGCCTCGATGAAGGCATTGCGGGTCCACAGGCGCTCAGCCTCGAAGTCGAGGCCGGCCCGCTGCAGTTGTGCGGTGATCAGCTCCGCATCAAGCGCACTGTCCTCCAGCATGAGGATGCGCAGGCGCTCGCTGCGGCGCGATCCATCACGCATTGTGCTGCCCCGAGCCGTTGGGGCGATGCGGCGGTGGCTGGTTGGTGATGCCCCAGAACATGCCCAGGCCCTGGATCGCGTCGAAGAATTCCTTGAAATCGACTGGCTTGACCACGAACGCATTGACGCCCAGTTCGTAACTGCGCACCAGATCCTGCTCTTCGCGGGAGGAGGTCAGCATCACCACCGGCGTGCTGCTCAGGTTCGAATCGCCACGCACCTGCTCCAGCACCTCCAGGCCGTTCACCTTGGGCAGCTTCAGGTCCAGCAGCACCACCACCGGGCCGCCGTGATTGGCGCCGGCGAATTTGCCTTCGCAGCGCAGGTAATCCAGCGCTTCGGCGCCGTCACGTACATGGATGACATCGTTCAGCAACTGGCAACGCGCAAGTGCGGCCAGCGTCAGCTCTGCATCTTTGGGGCTGTCCTCTACCAGGAGGATCGGCCGCAGGTCCCTCATGGGTGATCTCCTGTGGAACGGGGTAAAGTGAAATGGATCGTGGCGCCCTTGCCGGGTTCGCCCTCGGCCCAGGTCCTGCCGCCATGGCGGCCGACGATACGGCGCACATTGGCCAGGCCGATGCCGGTGCCTTCGAATTCCTCGACGTGATGCAGGCGCTGGAACACGCCGAACAGCTTGTCGACATAACGCATGTCGAAACCGCAGCCGTTGTCGCGCACGAAGAAGTGTTCTTCGTCGTCGTTTCGCTGGTGACCGACCTCGATAACCGCCTGATCGCGCTCACGGGTGAATTTGACCGCGTTGGCCAGCAGGTTCTGCCAGACCAGGCGCATCATCGTCGGGTCGGCCTGCACCTCCGGCAGCGGCGCCAGCGTCCACTGCACGTCGCGTCCGGCGTAGTCCAGTGCCAGACTCCTGCGGACATCCTCGGCCAGTGCTGCCATGTCCAGCCGCACCCGGCCGAGCGTGGAGCGGCCCATCTGCGAGAAGCTCAGCAGGTCGTCCACCAGCGTTCCGGCAGATTTGGCCGATTCCACGATGGTATCCAGGAAGCGGCGCTCGGTATCGTTGAGGCGTTCGCCGGCCGAGCTTCCCAGCAGTTCCGAGTAGCCGACGATGTGGCGGAAGGGCGCACGCAGGTCGTGGCTGACCGAATAGGAAAACGCTTCGAGTTCCTTGTTGCTGCGGACCAGCTGCTCGTTGAGCTCAGCCATTTCCTCGGCCTTGCGCAGCACGATGTCGACGATGGCCGTGCGCATTTCGTGCGCGGCATCGCGGTCGGCGTCGTTCCACGGCAGGCTGCGCTGCTGAACGGTTTCCTTCCACGCCTCGAAGGAGCTGCGCGGAGACAACGCCACGCCGGGCGCCGCCGCTTTGCGTGGGTCGCCACCCCAGCGCACGGTACGCACCACTTCGGGGCGGAACCACATGAGGTAGCTGTCGTGCAGCTGCGAAATGGACACCGCCAGGACGCCGCTGGCCACGTCGGACAGGCGTGCGCCGGGCGCCCAGTCGGCCGCGAGGTGGTCACTACAATACGTTTCCTGCCCGGCCTGCTGTGCGGCCAGCCAATCGGCCAGGGCCAGCACGTCGGTCGCGAGCGGGCACTGGCCCACACGCATGCAGTCGCCCTTGTGCACAATGGCGGCGCCTGCGGCACCGGTCAGCGACAGCAGGCTGGCTTCATCGTGGCGCAGCGCAGCCATGAAATCCTCGTCGCCGGCCATGCGTGCCAGCAGCTTGACCAGCACCGAGCGGCGCGCCACGCGCTCTTCGATGGCACGTGCGCGCTCCTTCAGGGCGATCTGCAGCGAGAGGATCTGGCCCATGAATTCACAGGCGGTGCGCACGTGATAGGGCAGGCGGCGCGGCTGCACCGTGTGGCAGGACACCAGGCCCCACAGCTGGCCCTCATGCACCAGCGACACCGACATCGATGCGCCGGTGCCCATGTTGCGCATGTACTGCAGGTGCACGGGCGAAACGCTGCGCAGCACGGCCAGGCTCAGGTCGGTGGCCGGCGCGTCGCGGTGCTCCTCGCTGCGCATCAGCGGGGCGGGGGTGTAGTTGTTGTCCGCGATCAATCGCACCCGGTTGCGCCGGTACAGCTCGCGGGCCTGGGCCGGAATGTCCGATTCGGGGAAGCGCAGGTCCAGGTAGGACGGCAACAGGCCGTTGCCATCCTCGGCGACCACCATACCGTTCCAGCCGGCATCGAACTGGTAGACCAGGGTGCGGTCGAAGCCAGTCAGCCGGCGCATGTGCGCGGCCGCCAGCTGGCACAGATCTTCCACGGTGGTGGCCGATTCGATGCCGGTCATCAGTTCGCGGATCGACGGATACAGTTCTTCCAGCGAACCCGGCTGGCCGGGAACCGGTGCCTCCAGCTCGACCAGCAGATCGGTGGCGGATCGATGCACCAACAGCTGATGCCGGCCGTGACCATCCAGGTGCACTGCGCCGACATGGGCGCTGCTGCCGACCGTGGCCTGCTGGAGCAATGCCTGGAAGGGCGCCAGCACGCCGCCAAGCACCTCACTGACATGCTGCGTCAAAGGCTCGCCGAACTGCTGCAGCAGCCCTGGCTGGCTGATGGCGCGCTCACGCACCCGCAGTGACTGTGGCTCCACGACCAGAAGCACGCCGTATGGCTGGATGGCACCGGGCGTATGAATCGGTTCGCGCGCACAACGGGACTGGGCAGTGTCGTGCGTGGACTCGGCAGAAGGCATCAAGGGCGGGACTCATGATTCGTGGATGGCTGGAATGGCCCAGCGTCGCATCCGGTATGCATGGATGGTGAAGCAAAATCGTGCATTCGCATACCAGCACGTGCGCGTGAAGAACGTTTCATTCAAACCTGAATTCTTCATCTGGACATTCCAACAGCACTTGCATGTTTCGCGAAAGGTACATGTGCGCTGCACGCGCGCTCGACACCGACTTGCCTAGGGTGAATGCACATTCCTGAGTGACCACGTCCCGTGAACCTGCAGACCTTGCCTTCAACGCCATACCGCATGCTTGCCGACAGTTGCCAGTTTGAGCTGCTGGATGTGGATGCGTTGCAGGACCCGGCCAGTGGACGCCTGCTCCACCTGTACTCGCTGGTTGCGCGGTGCATGAGCTGCGAAACGGTGTTCAGGGCCGAGGAGGGGCAGGGGCTGGTCAGCCACACTGCGGCGCGCGTGGTGCGATGCCCCACAGGTTGTGGCCAGCAGGCGTTCAAGCCGGCGTTGCTGCGTGCATGGCAGCCGCGCCGCGTCGCACAGGCCTGAGCGCACTGAGACTGGCTCACAGCAACCCGGGATTGGCGCGCCACACCGCGAAGTTCAGCGCCGAGGCGAACGATATCCAGGCCAGGTAAGGCAGCAGCATCACCGCCGCACCACGATGGATGCGGGCGAAGGCAACGATCGTTGCGCACACCAGCGTGATCAGTGCCAGGATGTCGACGAAGGCCAGCGCGCCCAGCTTCCAGCCGAAGAACAGCCAGCTCCATAGCGCATTGACGGCCAACTGCAGCAGATAGAGCGTCAGCGCCGGTTGTGCACCTCGCCAGCCGCGCTCACGCCAGACCAGCCATGCAGCAACAGCCATCATCGCGTAGAGCAGGCTCCATACCGGGCCAAACACGCTGGCAGGCGGTGCCCACGCGGGCAAGGCGAGGGTGGCGTAGAAGCTGGCGGCGGATGTCGATGCCCATGCGCCGACTGCCGCCGCCGCAAACGTGACCACGCCCCATCCCAGAAGACCCATAACCTGTGAACGCCGCTTCATTCCGTGCCGCTCCATCCTGCGTTTACCCGCTCATACGAACGGAGGCGGCAAATGGATGCAGCCCCAGGGCGATCAGTCTGAAGAGCTCGTGGCGCTTCCACTTCCGCCAGCTGGCAACAGCGAAGGGCGTTGATCGAACCATTCGCGCGCCTTGGCCAGATGCCACTGCCGCTGTTCGCCATCAAGCTCGATGCCCGCTCCCAGCAGCCCCCAGCGCAGGTAAAGATCGCCACGCTTGCGCTGCTCCAGAAGATCCAGCCGCGCACGTACCGTCAGGCGATCATTCTCGGCCTGCAGCCCGTCGATCAGCAGATGACCTGGACGCCAGCGCAACGTGGCCTGTGCATCGACCTGGCCGGAGTCAAGCAGTGAGAGCGTCCAGCGCGGGTAGTCGGTGCGCTTGGCGAACACCGCCAGCAAGGGGCGTGCATCGCTCAGGGTCAGATCGGTGGTGGCGTCCACCTGGAACGGGGACTGCGCGTCGATGCGGCCCCGCTTGAACACAGCACGGCCTTTCCACGCGCTGCTGGAGTCGGTACCGGCCACCTGCACATTGCGCAGTTCCACGGTGGTGCCGGACAGATCGAAATGGCGCTGGTTGAAGTCCCCGCGGCGAAGCGTCGCGTTCACGTCGACATCGCCGCCCATGTCCAGGCCTGCAACCTTCGCGCTGGTGTTGCGCCCCCGCAGGCGCGCGGTGCCATGGCCGACGCGGCCATCGGTGTCGAGCGTGGCGTCGCCGCTGAGGCTGCCGGTGCCACGCAGCAGGCGCACCTGTTGAGAGCCAAGGTAGCGGTTGTAGACGGCCAGGTCAGGGATGGTCGCCTCGCTGAAACGCAACCGTGCGCGAACGCCCTTGCGCAGTTCCTGCAGGCGGCCATCGCCGGTGAGGTCCACGGCCAGGTCACGCCCGTCGAACAGCCGCACATCCTTCGCATCGCTTGGGCGCGCGGTGAAGCGGGGCAGCCGGATCGCCAGCTGAGCCTGAGTGGGGGTGGCGGCCTTCAGCTCGCCATGCGCACTGGCCGTGCCGGCCAGGCGCACGCCAGCGACCTCGGCCACGGCGGCAGCCGAAGGAATGTCCACGGTGCTGCCTTCGATCAGTTCGCCATTGCGCAGGCGCAGATCCGCCTTCAGCGTGCCGCCGCCGTCCAGCTGCAGCCACGGTTTGCGCACGAACAGGGCAGGGATCCAGTTGAGCGAGGTGAAGGTCCATTCGCCACGCACGGTGCCGGAGCTGCGTTCCAGCAACTGGGCAGGGTGCTGGAATGGAATCTCGCGCCCGGTGATGTGCAGGTCGGCATCGATGCCGGCGGCCGAATCCGGGCGTGGCGGCAGGCGGGCCTGCAGGCGCAGATCGTTGGCCACATTGAGCTGCAGGGCCAGCACACCGCGATCGGGCGCGCCATCGCCGAGGAAGAGCGGCACCTGCCAGAGCGCGTGGTCACCGGGTTGCAGTTGGCCGTTGATCATGTGAACTGCCAGTTGCAGGCGTCCGGGCACGGGCGCGCTGGAGATCTTTGGCGTTGTGGCGTCCGTATCCATGCGCAGGCCCTGGCTGCGCGCGTCCACCTCAAGTTGCGCATGCAGCAGCTTCAACTTGGCCAGGCCGGGCGCCTGGTCGCGATAGTGGCGCGGATAGCTGAAACGCGCAGTCAGATTCATGTCGCCCAGCAGCTGCACGCCGTCATAGCTGGTATCTGCATTTCTGAACGAAACCTCGGAATCGAACAGTTCGGACGGGCCGCCGCGCAGCTGCTTGAGGAACCCGACCGTGCCCTGGCCCTTGCCGATGATCAGCAGCTTGCCGAGCCGGGCACTGCGAATGCTGTCGCTGTGGATGGCGTCGAAGCGCAGGGTCCAGCCCTGGTCGCTACGCGGCGGTGACGGAATGGCGTCCTCGACGCGACTGATCTCGGCCGACACGCCAGTGGCCTGCAATCGCGGAACCCTCACTTCGCGGCGGAACAGGGGCAGGACCGCCAAGCGAGCGCTGGCACGCTCGGCGTGCAGTACGTAGACGGTATGGTTGACGTGACCGCGCATATGCACGTTCCACGCGATCACATGGCCGGGCAGCAGCGTGATGGCCGGGCCAGTCGTCATCACGAACTTGTGCGGCTTGCGGTTGGTGACCTGATCGAACAGCGGGGTGTTGAGGAAGATGTTGCCGGCCAGCAGGTAGAGAACGTACACGCCCAGCAGGATGTAGCCAGCGACGCGCCATCGGCGGAGCCGGTGCGGGATGCGCGCGGAAGTAGGGGGCATGTACTGCTCTAAGGGCCGGAATTCACTCAACTATTGCCGAACCGATGGCGGTGGCGCGTGAAGCGGGTGCGGGGCACTTGCTGGATTCTGCTAGTGTCCGCCTTGCCCGCTACGCCGATCCGCGAGGAATTGCATGGAAATCCGAGCCTCCACCGCCGGTGACTTCGACGCCATGTGGGCGATCTTCAAGGCCGCTATCGCGGCCGGGGACGCACTGCCTTTTGGCCGCACATTCGAGGCCGAAACCTTTCGAAGTCATTGGTTCGGGCTGCAGACAGCCGATGTGGCCGTTCTGGAAGACCGGGTGGTTGGAATGTACAAGATGGGCGCCAACTATCCAGACCTGGGCGCGCATGTGGCCAGCGCTACCTATGTGGTCGATCCGCTGACGCAAGGGTGTGGCATCGGGCGGGCGCTGGTGGCGCACAGCCTGGATCGCGCCAGATCGGAGGGGTTCCTGGCCATGCAGTTCAATTACGTGGTCAGTACCAATGCGCCAGCGGTTGAGCTGTATCGAAAGTTGGGCTTCGCCGTGGTCGGGACGCTGCCGGCGGCGTTCCGGCATCGGTCGCTGGGGTTGGTTGATGTATATGTGATGCACCGGTTCCTGTAGACAGCGATATCGCTGTCCATCGGCTTCGGTGCGTCGGGCGGAATGGGATTGAAATGCCGTGGCGATGTGTATCGCCGACGGCACAGCTATCAGGCGAAGACGCGCTCGATGTCCTGCTGGGCGTGCCGCAGTGCCTGTGCACGCGCATCGTCGCCCATTGCCAGACCTTCGGCCCGGATGAACTGCAGGTCGGTGACGCCCAGGAAGCCGAACAGGCTGGTCAGGTAGGTTTCGTGATGATCCATGACCGCGCCAGGCGCATCACCTGCATACATGCCGCCGCGGGTGGAGGCGATCAGCACCCGCTTACCGCCCGCTAGGCCTTCGGGCCCCTGTGCGGTGTAACGGAAGGTCCTGTCGACAATCGCGATGCGGTCGATCCAGGCCTTGAGCTGGCTGGGAATGCTGAAGTTGTACATCGGCGCACCGATGACGACGACATCGGCCTGCAGGAAGGCATCCAGATCGTCGGCACCGAGCGCCACGTCCTGCTGCAGTGCATCGGCTTCGATGGGCGTGCCCTGGGCGGCGGCAAGATGGGATGGGGCGAGGTGGTCGACCGGTGCCAGGGCGAGGTCGCGGTAGGTCACGCTCACGTCGCCATGCTGCTGGCGGGCAGCCTCGATGAGCTGGGCGGTGAGCTGGCGGCTGACCGACTGCTGGCCCAGGATGCTGGAATCAATGTGCAGGAGCTTCATGGCGGTTCTCGTAGTGGAGGTAGGACGGGCCCGGCGAACGCACTGCCATGGGCCACGGCTGCACTTTATTTCCGCGCATTGGGCCCCACTAGCCGGTCGCAGCGGATTTCATTCGTCCACGGATGGGGGCAATCCCTCTGCGGGTGGATTCGTCCATGAATGGACGGGTGTATTCCCCCTGGGTCGGCTAGTGGGCGGTGGTAGGGGCACCTAGAGTGCGTCCCGCTGGCAGTGATGATGTCGTCGTTCCTGCCGCTGCCACCGTCCCTCTTCTTTCAACACACCTCCAGGAAATGCAGACATGTCCACTTATTCCACAACCACCTTTGGCGCCTCGTCCTCCACCCGCCTGCAGGGCGCAGTCGAACTGCTCGGCCGCCTTCTGCTGGTCGCACTGTTCCTGCTGTCGGGATTCGGCAAGCTGAGCGCCTACGAGGCCACGGCAGGTTACATGGCCTCGGTCGGTGTCCCCGCGCTGATGTTGCCGCTGGTGATCCTTGCGGAGGTCGGTGGCGCGCTGGCGATCGCAGCGGGTTGGCAGACCCGGCTGGTCGCCATGTTGCTTGCCGGCTTCACCTTGGTCACCGCCTTCCTGTTCCACAACAACTTCGCTGACCAGACGCAGATGATCATGTTCCTCAAGAATGTCTCCATTGCCGGTGCATTCCTGATGCTGGCCGCCAACGGCGCAGGCCGGTTCAGCCTGGATGCGCGCAAGGCCCGATGAGGGCAGGGCGCTGCGCCGAGCGCGGCGACACCATTTGCAACACAATGCAAGGGCCTCCGTACCGGAGGTCGTGTGCATGGAGACCGCGGGTGATCGACCTCAATGATGTAGCCCTGTTCGTACAGGTGGCCAAGGCCGGCAGCTTCGCCGAGGCCGCGCGCCGCGTCGGCATGCCCTCCAATACCGCCAGCCGGCGCATCCAGCAGCTGGAGGCGCAGCTGGGTGTCCGGCTGCTGCATCGGTCCACCCGCAAGTTGACCCTGACCGATGCCGGTGAGGGCTTGTACGCACGCAGCGTTGAGCAGATCGAGGCGCTGGCGGACGTCACCCAGGAGCTTTCCGAGGGAAGCGAAGTGCCGGTCGGCAAGGTGCGTGTCGCCGCGCCGGTGGACTTCTTCAACTGGTTCCAGCTGGAATGGGTGCAGTCGTTCCTGCAGGCCCATCCCAGGGTCCGCCTGGAGTTCGTGCTCAATGATGCGCGCGCCGACCTGGTCGCTGACGGCATCGATGTTGCGATTCGTGCAGGTGCAGTCACCGGGCCAACACTGATCGCGCGCCGGGTGGGCAACAACCGTGCCGTGCTGGTGGCCAGCCCGGCTTACCTGGAGGCACGGGGAGCGCCCAGCGCACTGGAGGACCTGTCCACGCACGATTGCATCGCCGTGCCCTCGGGCTCAGGGCGCACGCAGTGGCGCTTGATGGGGCCGGATGGCCCCGCTGAGGTCGAAGTGCGCGGGCGATTCAGCGCCAACTCGGCCTTGGCCTTGACCAAGGCCTGCGTGGCCGGCATGGGCATCGCGCTGCTGACCGAGGCGATGGTGGCGCAGCCATTGCGGGATGGGCTGTTGGTGCAGGTACTGCCCGACTACAGGATTGATGGCCTGGAACTGTTCGTGGTTTACCAGAGCCGGCGGCAGCTGCCTCGCGCCGCCAGCGCGTTTGTCGAGTTCGCCACGACCCATCTGGTGCAGGGGCAGCTGGTGGACGCCTGAATCGGGCGGTAGCTGTTTCGGCGCCTGGCAGCGATTGCTCCAGCCGTGGAGAGGTGAAATCCGATCCGACCGGCTACTGCCGTGCGTGGCCGGCGCCTACCTTGGATGTACGACGCCGTCGCGTCGTTCGAAAACGACTTCCAAGGAGACCACGCCATGCTTGCCGTCCACCCTTCCGAATCCACCGCGATCTCTCCGGTCGCCTCCGTGCGCCGCATCGTGCATCGCACCCGCGGCCGCAGCCACGGACCCATTACCCGGCTGGTGAGTCCTTCCGACCTGGGCGAGCGCCTCAAGCCGTTCGTCTTCCTCGACCTTATCGATGCCCGCGATCTTTCGCGCTCCCAGGCCCCTGCGCTTGGCCTGCATCCGCACTCGGGCATCGCCACGCTCACCTGGCTGCTGGAAGGGGCGGTCGACTACGAAGACGACCAGGGGCGCCAGGGCAGTATCGAGGCCGGCTGGATGGAGTGGATGCAGGCCGGCAGTGGCGCCTGGCACGGGGGTGGATTCGGTGATTCCGATCGCCTGCGCGGTTTCCAGTTGTGGCTTGCACTGCCGCCGGTACTGGAGCTTGGGGCGCCCTTCAGCCGTTACTTCTCTCCTGGCGAGATCCGCAGCGAAGGTCCGGTGACCGTATTGCTGGGAGCGTACGGCACGGCCCGCAGCCCCATCGATGCCCCGGCACCGATCAACTACTTTTCGGTGAAGCTGGCGGCAGGGGATTCGTGGCGGTTCCAACCGCCGCCGGGACATGACGTGGCCTGGGCCGCGGTGAGCGTGGGCTCGCTGCGTGTACCCGAAGCGATCGGTGCAGGTGAACTGGTGATCTTCGAGGAAGGCGGTCAGGAGGTTGCGTTCTTCGCCCGTGAGGACACCGAGTTCGTGTTCGGTACCGCAGCACAGCATTCGTATCCGCTGGCAACGGGCTACTACTCGGTCCATACCAGCCTGCAGGCACTGGAGGCGGGTGAAGCGCGTATCCGGGAGCTGGGGGAGCAGATCCGGGTGGCGGGAAGCGCTGGCTGATGGAGCCGGCTCTGGAGCAGGGCAGGAGGGTGGGGCCCGGCTATCGTGAGTGGCCGCTACTGCTGCCGCGCACGAAGGCCGCTGCCAGCCGCAGTGCATCGTCGCTGCCGCGATCACCGCGAAGCGCGTGGACCAGTCGACCGGGCGTGACGCCGGTCCAGCGCACCAGGTCATGCGTGGCATGGGCCTGGTCGCTGTAGCCGTGGCGCGCTGCGGCGGAGGCGATGCTGGTGGCTTCTCCATCCAGCGTGTGCAACAGAGCCTGCAGCCTGCATACACGGGCATATTCTTTCGGGGTCATGCCCACGGCCGCCAGAAAACGCGACTGCAAGCCACGCAGTGATATGCCCAGCCGCCGCGCCAGTTCGGCGATGCGCAGGTCGCCTTCCGCTGCATCCAGTTCCGCAACGGCCTGTTCGATGCGCTCGTCCAAAGTGAAGCTGGCACAGCATTCCCGCAGCACCTGCCATAACGGCTCGGGCGTGCCGCTTGCCGCGCTGGCGCGAGCGGCCGCACTGAAGGTCTCGGCAAAGGAGGCATCCAGTGTGTACAGGTCCGGCGCCTGGTCGCGAAGCCCGGGTAGGTGGACGCCGGCAATCAAGGCACTCGCCGCCGGCTGCAGCCGCACGCCGATGCAGAACACCGGGCCGACGGCCCGCAGACGAATCGGGCCGCATTGCTGTGCGGCGAAACAGAACGGCAGATCGGAGCGGATCCGGCCGTCTGCCCCATGCAGATGCATCGGCACGCCCAGTTCCGCCAGCAACTCGCAGCGGCCATCGGGATAGATGACCTGCACGTCATTGCCGGGGGCTTCGTCCCGCAGCCACCAAAGGCACTGGACATGACGGCGCAGGTCGTCGGGGGCAGGGTGCTCGCGGTAGTCCATGTGGCATCGGACGCCATCCTGCGCGTTTTTACAAGCGCCCCCGGGGCTGGCGCGCTAGCCTGCGTCCAACCGATCCAGGAGGTCAGGGCATGTTGAAGTCGACGTTGGTGGTGCTCGGCGCAGGGCTGGCGTTGGGAAGCAGTGCCGTCACGGCTGCACCGGCCAGGTTCGACTGGCTGGCCGGGCACTGGTGCGGCGGTACCGAGGAGCGCGGGCTTGAAGAGGTGTGGCTGCCCGAGGCCGGCGGAGCGTTGCTTGGCATGTCGCGTACGTTGAGCCAGGGTGGCATGGCGTCATTCGAGTACATGCGGCTGGTGCCGGCAGGCAAGGCGGCCGGCTTGCATGTGCAACCCAACGGCGTGGCGCCGACCACGTTCGTCATTGCCGACCACGGCGAGAACTGGGTGGTGTTCGAGAACCCGCAGCATGACTTCCCGAACCGCATCGAGTACCGGCGCGATGGCGCCGAGCTGAAAGCCAGCATTTCCGGGCCGGGGGAGGATGGGAAGACCCTGCGGATTCCGTTCGACTATCGGCGCTGTGGTGGTCAGGGGGAGGTGGGGTAGGGGGTGAGCGGTCCGGCCCCCGATTGTGCTGGTGACGCTGTCGGTCCATCCTCTCGAGCGCAAACCTGCTCTCACTTGGCGGCAGGCGTTCGACCTCACAGAGGCCCCGTAATGACTGCGGCGACCAGATTCCAGCTCCTCGCACCACCGGCGCAACGCACGCTCGTGATAAGCATCCTGGTGCTCAGCTTGGTGGCCTGGGTGTGTACGGCCGCCGTCCTTGCCATCGGCGGCCGGCCTGATCCATCCAGGCTCCGCCCTGTGGCACCTTTGATTGACGGGCCGTGGAAATTTCACGTCGGTGACGATCCGCGCTGGGCGGGTATCGTGTTGGATGATTCGTCCTGGGAAACACTCGACCTGAGCGCACCGGCCAGCAGCATCGACGGCGACGTGGGACTGCCCAACTATGTCGGCGGATGGATGGCACACGGTCACTCCGGGTACCAGGGATATGCCTGGTACCGGCGCTCGCTTGTGATTCCAGAGGGCGACCGCGTATGGGACATCCTCGGGCCTACCGTCGTGGAGGATGGCTACGAGCTGTACTGGAACGGCAAGCGCCTTGGGGGCTCAGGCAGGCTAGGGGAGTCGCCTCGTGTCGTGGGTACGCGACCGATGATCTTTTCGCTTCCCTCCGATGCGGCAGGCACGCAGGGTGTGATCGCCATAAGAGCATTCATGCAGCCTGGCAGCGTTGCCGGCCCCGCGAGCGGCGGCATCCACGTGGCCCCGACACTAGCTCCGCAGCCAGAAAGCCGTGAGCTGTATCGCGTGCAATGGTGGCGTAGCGTCGCGGGCTACATTGTTGAAGTGGTCGAGCCGCTTGCGATGGCCATGGTGATCGTGTTGGCGCTGTCGTTGAGGCAGCTCAGCAGCCACCAGTCGTTCATCGCCTTCGTTTGCGTCGCGCTTCTGCTCTCTGCCGTGAAGCGGCTCGACAACGCGATCGTCTCCTGGACGGATCTGCTCAGCCTTCCTGCCTACACATGGTTGAACAATGTGCTGTGGATGCCGCTCAGCCTGGCGGCATGGGCGCTGGCGTGGAATCGCTGGGCGCTTCCACCTTCGCGGGGGATCGATGCTGGTAGCCTTGTTCTGGCGGCTCTGGGGATTGCCGGAGGCGCTATGGGGGCGGCCTGGGGCACACAGGTCTTCCGCCTCGGCACACTCGCGCTGCTCGTGCTTGTCGCCGCGCGGACAGCCCGCCATGGGCCAATGCGCGGCATGGCACTGACCGTGCTGCTGGTAATTGCCGTATCGCAGTACACGAGCGAACTCGGCTCGCTGGGGGTTCCAACGATCTGGTTCCCGTTCGGGATTGGCGTGACGCTGACCCAGTATGTGTATGGAATTGCCATCCCGCTGCTGGCGGTGTTGATCGTGCGGACGGTCGCGACGGCTAAAGTGGTTCCTGGGAGGCGGCAGTGAAACGGATGCCGGTGACAGGGGACCAGCGGTGTGGCCACATTGATTGCGAGGGTTGGCCAGATTCCCATCAGGCTCCATGCCAGGGCAGGAACTCAGGGACTGGGCGGGAGCCGTCTCGGCCCTCAATGGCTAGAACATAATATACATACCGCCGTTGTCGGCAGCGCTAACCGCCTGAATTTGGGCGGTTTTTGCGTTTGCGAGACCTGGCATCGACAGCGCTACCAGCGCGACGACCGCAGCCGCCGCGCTCATTCTGTCCAGCATGAGGCGCCAGAGAGCCCGCTCGGTTGCCGACTGCGCCCGTTCTGCGTGGATCAATGCAATCCACAGCGGTCCATCCAGCTTTCCGAGGGCGCAAAGCTGCGCAATTCGCTCATCCGGGATCGGATTCCGGCCAGATCGCCATGTACTGACCACTGCGCGGGTCAGTCCCAGCCGCTGAGCTAAAGCATTGTCGGACGGGAAGTTTCCGGCTTCCCGGACCTTGTCAAGTAGATCGTTGACGCTGCTCATGTATGCGATTCCGTTGACATGCCGTTTGCGGATCACTATACATCGCCCCTGTATGCAGGTTTGCATACACCCGCTACCGGCACCCCAAGGCCGTTGGCGGGTTCCCTTGGGGCGGGGCTTGGGGGAAGGGCAGGGCAATGGATGCGACCGTTCTAGGTATCGTGGGGATGTGCTTGATCGCGGTGATCGTGGGCTTGGCCCGGATCACGGCTTGGTGGTTGGACCGGCGTGAGTACGCCGCTGGTCAGGGGGCACGCCAAGCGATCGCCATTGCCCAGGCAAGCGCCGAGGTGCGCCGATGATCTTCCTGATCCCGCTTGTTCTCGTGGCCATCTTCTGGTGGTTCAAACACGTCCGCAGCGGCAGGGGGCCATTCGAATGAGTGACCTCAAAACCTATTCGGTCATTGTCGGTGGCTGGATTCTGATCGTCGTTTTCATCGCATGGCTGCGCGCCCGCGAAGGGCGACAGAAGTGAGCCTCTTGCTCGACCGCCTTCATCGGTGGATCTGGCGTTTGCCCGCGTGCAAGCCCGGTCATTGCTGCTGCCGCCGCACGTGCATTTGCATCATTCAGGAGCCGACCGAATGAGCGGCGGAACCTGCAAATTCTGCGGGAACATCAGCGTCCACCTGTTCAAAGGCGGCCTCTGCTACGAGTGCAGCGAAAGCGACGTGCGCGTGCCTGTATCGGCGACGCCGGTTGATCGCCGCTCACCCGAGCTAGCTGCATTCGACGCGGCAAACGCACGCGCCTACGGCGCCCAGCGTCGTGCTGAGCTGTTCAATGAGAAGAACGCCGCGCACGGATTCTCGGCGGCGGCCGGAGGCCGTCGCCTTGGGCTTGTCCATTCTTCAACAAGTGACACGCGGCGCGTGTCACTCACTCTCGATCCGAATCACATTCGCGGACTGCGACTGAAGAAGTCGCTGATTACCGGAGCAAGGCTTCATGACCAAGAGGCGAAACAAGGCTCGTTCCGTGGCGCGTGGTACATGCTCACCACGACTTACCGAAACGGAAGTGACGCTGGCCCTCGTGACATTAGCGAGACACTTAAGCGCATCCGGGGCTTCTTCAATCGAGCTGTCCGATTGCGCTACCGGGGATACCGTCCGCGTTTCCGTTACCTCTGGTGCGGTGAACTCACTAAAGCCGGGGTTCCCCATTACCACGTCTTGATCTACATCCCTCGCGGGATTTTCTTGCCCAAGGCTGACAGGGCAGGGTGGTGGCCTCACGGCCATACCAAGATTGAAAAAGCCCGCAATGCAGTGGGCTATCTGGCGAAGTACGCCAGCAAATTTTCCCCCGACATGCTCGCGTCGTTCCCGAAGGGATTTCGGACCCATGCCATCGGTGGACTCAACACGGAATCGAAGCGTGAACTGCGTTGGTGGAAAGCACCTAAGGCAGCACGCGATGCACTCGGCGTACTTGCCGACATCCGCAAAGCCCTGGGCGGCTACGTGGACAAAATCACCGGCGATTTCTGGCCCTCGCCGTGGAAAGTGATCACCGACAGGGGCCGGATCATCGTATGGAAATTGGAGATACCCGCATGAGCAAGATCATCATCCGCACCGCCACCGTCACCCCGCGTCAGATCAAGCGGAAGGACGGCAGCACCATGGTTTTCCGCGAACAGTCCGCTGCGATCATGAAGGATGGCGAGGACTTTCCGCATCCGTTCCGCCTCGGTCTGGACGATTCACAGGCCCCGTATCCGGCTGGCGAGTATCAGGTTGATGCGTCGAGCTTCAACGTGGGTCAGTACGGTGATCTGATCGTCGGTCGCCGCCTTGTGCTGGTTCCTGTCGCACCTGCTGCGACTGCAGCCGCAGCCGTCTCAGCCAAGGCCTAAGTCATGGCGCGGTACGTCTACGAATGCCTGCAATTCAATCAGCAGACCGGCACCTGTGAGCAGGCTGGATTCGTGCCGCGCACCGATATTCCCGCACTTACCACTGCCGAGGTGTCGGGAATCCTGTCCATGGTTGCGGTGTGTTTCGCCGTGGCATGGGCATACAAGCAAATAGGCAGAACCATCCGTAACTAGTGAAAGGGGAACACCATGGAACTCGACGCAACCGCCGCATTGACTGTTCTGCAAGGACTGGCCGCTGTCCTGGGCACCATCGGCGCAGCAAAGCTCGCACCGGCCGCAATCTCGGTCGGCTTCAAGTGGATCAAGGGCGCGATCTTCGGTTGATCGCGGTAACACGGGGCCGGGCAATCCGGCCCCTTTTCTATGGGGGATTCGTGATGCTGGGTCTATTCGTTCTCTGCGCCGGCAGTGCCGCGCTTTACATCGCCTTTGGTGATTGATGATGGGACTGTTCCTTCGCCTAGCGGTGTTCGCGTTGCTGATTGGCGTGTCCTCGCAGGCGCTCGCGGATGATCAGGGCGAGGCGTATGCAAAGTGTGTTCAGCAACTTGCGAAATTGACTGGTGAACGGATCGTTGACCGCCAGTGCGTGGTTGAGATTTATACCGGTGGCGCGTTTGGCGGCGCATATCGAGCGAAATACCGACTCAGGACTGATAGTGGTGGTGTTAGTTCACAGATTCAGAGCGGCCCGGACTTCAACTGGATTAAGGCATGCAGCGTCCGACCGGAAGAGCTTGGTTGGGAGGGCGGCGCGACAGCGGCATCGGTGAACGCCTGTCACAAAGGCTGCATGTATTCCAGCTCGCTCGACCCGCTAGGGGTGGCGGGTTTTAGCTACACACCCACGGGTGGCATCTGTACGGAGTCCGATGCTCCAGCGCCAACGCCAGCAGGTGATGGCGGCGGGGATGATGGTGGTGGAACTGGCGGTGAGACGGGTGGCGGGGATGGTGACGGCGGGGGCGACGGCGGGGGCGACGGTGATGGAGGTGGGGATGGTGGCGGCAACGGCGAGGGCGGTGGAAATGGAGATGGTGACGGTGATGGCGGCAGTGACGGCGGGGAAGATGGTGACGGTGATGGCGATGGCGATGGCGAGAATCCTAGCCTCCCCGAGAACCCTACGTATCCCGGCGACGTGCCAATGCCCTACATGGACCCACCGATTCCGAGTAGCTACTTAGGGCAATGGTCTAGTGGTCTTGGTGGTGGTTCCTGTCCCGCTGCGAAGGTCATCACTGTTGGCGTTGGACCTGTCTCTACTACCGTCAGTTTTGAGTTCAAACCGCTCTGCGATTTCGCGCTGATGATCAAGGGCTTGGTCATCGCCTGCGCCGCGATCGCAGCTGTATATATCGTTTCTGGAGTGCGCAAATAATGCCGTGGTTAGCAGCCTTCCTTGTCCAGCTTCTGGGCAACTCTCTCGCCCGTGTTCTCACTGGCGCTGGCCTCGGTCTCGCAACAGGCGCAGCCCTGTTGCCGCTTGTGAAGGGCGCACTGAACCTCATCACCCAGAAGTGGTCAGGCATCGCGGCCGATCTCGCCAATGTGATGCTCATGGCCGGGGCAGGGGAGGCCATCACCATGATCGGTTCCGCAATCGTGACCAAGGTTGTCATTGATGCGGGCAAGGTCGCCGTACAGAAGGCAGCTTCCAAATGATGTATCTAATCTCGGGGCAACCCGGCAATGGCAAGACCTTGCGCGCGATGTCGATGGCGCTTGAGTTCTACGAGCAGAACCAGCAGCAGGTAAAGGAAGGCAAGGCGCAGCCGCGCCGATTCTTTACCAACATCGCGGGCGCCACAGTAGAGGAGGGCGCAGACGCTTTCCCGTGGATGGAGAAGCTGCCCGAACACAACGACTGGACACAGCTTCCGGACGGCTCTTTCGTGATCTACGACGAAGCGCATTCCGATGGCAACACTCAGGGGCTGGAGCGTTACGGCAAGCTGTTCCCGTCGACCGGAAAGCCAGGTGAATCCGATGATCCTCGCATCCGCGCTATGTCGACACATCGGCATCGCGGTTTCGATCTTGTGTTCGTCACGCAATGGCCGAACAAGATTCACCATCAGGTGCGCACTCTCATCGGTTCGCACACGCACATGAATCGTTCGTTCGGCATGCAGCGGGCAGGCGTCCTTACGTGGTCGCGCGTCCAAAGTGACCCGTACGATGAGAAGGTGCGCGACAAGGCCGAAGAGGAAATCTGGGCTTACCCCAAAGCGCTGTATAGCCGCTATCGCAGTGCGACGCTGCACACGGCCAGCCACAAATTCAAGGTTCCTACGAAGGTCTGGCAGGCGCTGTCCGTCACCATTGCGCTAGTCCTTGGTGTCTGGATGATCTACGCGTTCATCATCAAACCGCCATCGGCACCAAAGAAGGTGGATCAGGGGGCCGGTGCTTTGCCGGCGGCTGGAGCCCTGGCGCCCTTGGGCGCGGGCGTGCCGGCGGCACGGCCCCTCAACCGTGAGGAGTACATCGAACGTCACAAGCCGCGGATTGAGTTTCAGCCGTGGTCGGCACCCGCCTTTGATGATCGCAGCGTTCAATCGCAGCCTGAGTTGTATTGCATGGCATCTGGCACCACCGAGCAGGACACAACGTGCACGTGCGTAACAGAGCAGGGCACTAAGGCCAAGATTTCAATCCCGGTATGTGTGGCGATCGCACGCGATGGCCCGGCTTACAATCCCTACCGCGCTCCCCGTCAGCAGTCCGAACCCGTTCGGGAAGAAGAATCCCGGAGTATTGCGAAGGCCGCTTCAACGGATTCGCCAGAGGCGGCCGCGCACGCGCTGATTGAGGTTGGCAAGCGTCCTATGGGCACATTCCCAGAGACGCCACCGTACCCGGCAAGCTTCTAACGTGACGCATCACGGGCGCAGGTCGAAGACACCTGCACCCATCCGTTCTCAACTCTGCGGAACGTTTGACCATTGATGCATCGGTGTCCTGCAGGCAGGACCTTGGGGGCTTCCGCTCGGCCCGCAGCTTCGCGCTGCTGGCGCACCTCATCGAGCGACATGCTCTGGCCAATCTGCCGGGTAAGCTGCTCAATGGCGCGTTCCTGTTCTTTCATGGCCGCGTGTCCTGCGATGCCCAGGACACCGCATGTGGCAAGCAGCAGAGCGCTGCCGCCTACGAACACCCCTAACGCCACCTTCCAAACCAATCCCGTCGAATTCGCCATCTATGGCACCCCCAAGTGATCCAGCGGCCATTCTACGGGGTGTAGGGGCGGCGCCCCTACGGAAGCGCCTCACACGCGCTGGCGTGGTCTCGGCCCCGGCAGCGGCAGGACACCCTCAACAGGATCGGCGTCAGGACCAGCCATCACCGTGGAAGACCGCTTTGCGCGGCGATGGGCAACCTCAGCCAGGTCAACGATGCCCGCACGCCCGAATGGCCGTTTCTGGCCGCCTCGGGCAATCTCCATCATGCGGCGCCATTCCTGCGCTTGCGCGGCCAGCAGCGACAGCCACGCAAGATCCTGCGGCTCCAGCTCACGGCCCTCGGGAGTGACCAGTCGGCCACCCTTAAACGAAAAACCGGCCCAAGGGCCGGTTAGGTTGCGATCACGCACAATCAGGCTCCATGCCACAGCAGGGCTGGGGATCGAGGCAAGATGCGTGCCAGCCACCCCCGGATTGCTCTGAACATAATATACATTATGCGAAATCGCGTATCCGTCGAATCTGGGCCTTTGTTGGATCCGCGTGGCAATGGCTGGGCCTCTGGCTCGGCTCTTGCCTGCGCCCTCAGACCCCGGCCAAGGATGAGATCGCGGCATGATCGTGTTCGACCCGCACCACCGTATCGACTTGACCGGCCCTTGGGCCGGTTTTTCTTTCCTAGGCGACCGCCTGATCACGCCCGAAGGTCGTGAGCTACTGCCCGAGGATCTGGCCTGGCTGTCGCTCACCGCCTGCCAAGCGCAGGAATGGCGTCGGATGATGGAAGCTGCACGCTCGGCACCGTCGATCGACAGTTCCAGAAATGGGCATAATCGGCACGCCAGCATTCGTCATCATCCTGCCACTGTTGTCAATCTGCGGGACGTTGTGAGCCAACGCAAACAGCGTTCGGCGGTGGCGATGGCCGGCCCTGACGCCGCACCACCTGCAGCAGACCTACCGGCACTGGGGCCAAGGCGCCACGAGCGCGTGTGAAGCGTTTCTCGTAGGGGCGCTGCCCCTACACCCCGATTCATTGCTCGCGGCAACGCAGCCATTCGCCCTTGGCATTTCGCAACTGTTCCCAGCCGTTGTTTAGGCGGCGCATCGCAGTGCCCCCCATGCAGGCAGCGCCCAGCTGCTTTGCCTCAGCGCTCCCGTAGGCTGGCATGCGCACAATCTCGCTCGATGGCGTTGGTATGCCTTGACGATGCGCCTCGCTCTGGATCAAGGATCGTTCAATGTCAGCGCAATAGAGCCGAATGCGCGGATCGAGGTGCTGCTGGCATTTCAGCGGCTCAGCGCCAAGATTGCTCGCCTTCGGTGTTGGCGGCACGTACCTGGGCACTGGTTGCGATCCGGTTGCCGAGCGTAGTTGTTGTGCATGCGCAGGTGCCCACAGCAGCAGTAAAGCCAGAACTAGGCCTGATCGAATGTCCATTTCGCCCCCAAGGTTCGGGGGCATGGTATCCCATTGCGAAAATCAGAAGCTCGCCGGATAAGGCGGCGTCTCTGGGAACGTACCCAACGGGCGCTTCCCAACTGCAATTAGAGTGCTCCCGTTCGCCGCGGCGGTGGTCGGCTGTGTCTCGCTCGCGCTCGTCACAGGCGACCCCGCCGCAGCCTTTATGCGCGCGGTCGTAGCATCGGACTGCTCGCCAAACGGGTCTACGGGCCAAGTCGTGGCAATGATCTCGTGCCCCTTAGCGCTCAGCAGCACGCCAAATTCGGTGCGTTTAACCGACCACCCCAGCGCCCACAACTGCTCAGTGGTGAATCGATCAAGCACCTGACCGCCGCCCGTAGCCCGAAACTCCACAATGTCGCGCTGCCCATACCAGCCGGCATGCCGCGCCCTGGCATTGGCCGTCATGTCCAGCACGTACTGCACGCCTGCTGGAAGGCGCTCCTTCTCCTTCGCAGGCTCAGCCACCTTTGTCACCACTGTTGCAGGCTGAGAGCCGGGGGCGTGGGCAATGGCCGGAATCGCGGCCTTCTGCGAAGCAACAACGCCTTTAATCTTGTCTGTACCGCCCGTGGTGCCATCTGCGATAAAGAACCGCCCCAGCATTACGACGCCGACAATCAGCGCGAGCGCCATAAGGATTGCCGGACCGCGCAGGGTCTTCCACAGGGTGCGCGTGTTCCCCTTGTAGACCTCATTGGATTCAATGCCCGGCTGCACGCCGTGGTAGAGCTCCCAGATGGCCGGGTCGTACTTGCGGACCTCTGTGCCCACCGTTTCATATTTGCCGGTGCCAGTGGCCGCATAGAACCGCACCGAATATCGCTGATCGGACCCCAGCGCGTCGAGCTTGGTATACGTGTTCTTCTTCGCCATGCGGCGGATGATCAGGCGATGCAGGTCTTTGCAGTCCTGCGAGATGATCACCATGTCCAAGCTGATATGGCCGTGCTTGGCGAAGAAGTTTGCAGCGCGCTCAGGCAGATTGGCGCGATTGGTCGGCCAGTACTCGTGCGCCTCATCGATCACGATCAGTGCGTGCTTCTCGATGTGTGGGAACGAAATGGCGCCATCGTTGTCGGTGTCGCATACGCACCAATCAACCACTTCCTTGTCGCCCATCACATGCACCAGCTCGCGCACCTCTTCTTCAGGCATGCCCAGGTGGGCAGCGATCTTATCGAGGCTCTCCCCTACCCCGTTTAGACGCACGTAGACATGTCGCTTCGCCCGCAATGCAGGAAGGATGTGATGCAGAACCGCCTCGTAGCTCTTGCCGCTGCGCGGCAAGCCTTCATGGCCGAAGATCATTTCGTTACGTCCACTGGAAGAGAGTGAGGAACACCCGCACAAGGCGGAATACAAGTGCAGCCGTCAGTACCGCGATAGCCTCACCGACGCGCAACTGGGCAACGATGAACGCGGTCCACGGCCCCGCAGCGTTGAGCATTGCGCAGAAGCTGATCTGCGACAGGAAATCAGGCGCTGGAATCAGATACACGATGGCCTTGACGAACGACAACACCAGCTCGATGAAGTCGGTCTGTAGATCCGTCATGAAATCGGAGAAATCCGCCCACAACGACGTGATCTGCTCCTTTGCCCACGTGGTGAGGGCGGTGACCGGCCCTACCCCATCGGCATATGCCCACGACGCTGACAGCACGAGCACAAGCAGCGCCGCAGCCAGCACGATCAGATGATTACGCTTCATAGCAGTGCCCACCTCAGCGCAACGATGCCCATGCCCGCAAGGAAGACGAATCCGGCGTACTGAAATAGCTGTAGCAGTGGGCCGGAGCACAGCGAGGCCAGGTCAAACTTGCCCGCGTACTGTCCACCGTCCCACGTTGCGGTCGGACAACTGCCACCGCCGGTACAGCTGCCAAAGAAGCCTTTGACCTTCGACAAGATCGGGGCCCCTTCAATGGCCGTCTTGAACTCCGCTATCACCTTTTGAACCGTCTTGCCCGACTTCTTGTAAAGACGCCCGGTCGTTGGGCCTGTTCCGCCGCCGTCACCTCCCTCACCTGGCCCCGGGCCAGTACCGCCACCGTCACCCGGGCCGGTACCACCACCGTCACCGTCACCGTCCCCCGGCCCCGTGCCGCCGCCATCGCCGCCGCCCGGGCCAGTACCTCCACCATCGCCGCCGCCCGGGCCTGTGCCGCCATCGCCACCGCCACCATCGCCGCCACCATCGCCGCCACCGTCGCCCGGACCGGTGCCGCCGCCATCGCCGCCTCCTTCGCCGGGATCGGGATTGGTTGGCTCCGGGTGGTCGTTCGTGCTGCACGCCTCACCGGTAGGCGTAAATAGACGCCCCGTTGGGGACTGCGCATAAAGCGAACCCCCATACGTGCAGCCGTTACTGCAAACACTGCCTAGGCCGTTGTCGCCACCACCCTTCCAGCCAAGTTCCTCCGGTCGGGCGCTGCATGCTTTGATCCAGTTGAAGTCCGGACCGCTCTGAATTTGTCCACTGACACCGCCACTGTCAGTCCTAAGCCGGTACATGGCTCGATAGGCGCCACCAAACACACCAGTGGTATAGATCTGGTTCACACACTGGCGATCAACAATTTTTTCCCCCGTCGTCTTGGAAAGCTGATTAAGGCACTTGGCGTATGCCTCGCCCTGATCATCCGCGAACGCCACGAAAGGCATCAGCCCGAAGGCAAGAAGTACAGCGAGCACTGCACATCGGGCGGGCGTCACTGACTTGCCTCATTGAATGCCAGGGCGACCGCATGACCAGCAAGGCCGCCGATGAACGCAAAGACCATGCACACAAGCATCGTCAATCCTCCCTTTCTGATTGGCCGCAGAAGACGCATTCGCCGCCATCGAACTCGTGCCCCACTTCATCGCAAACGGCTTCATCTACCTCGCCCGCCTGATCGTCCGCGTGTTCGTCGGCGTCAAGCTCTTCCCGATCTTCGAAGAAGCCTGCGATCTTTTCGACGCACCAGCGCCCGAAAAGAGGAAGGGCCAATAGCGTGCCGGCACCCACAATCGCGGCCAGTGCTTGTGCAACTGAAAGCCCGAGAAATACCCCACTGAAGTCCATCGTTCCCCCTAGTAGTCGATGACCACCCGGCATTCCGTGCACCACAGATTGCCGTCATCCAGAACGATCACGTCATCGCCGCCGCACTCGGGGCACCAGTCGTCCTGGCACTCATCGACATTGACGTCATCAAGCTGGGGCTGCATAGGAATCGGGGCCGGTTTCCCAGCCCCTACCCGGCGCGACTCTTCCGCTATCAGCGGAAGAAGTTCGCGACCTTGTTGGTGGCCCAGCGGGCGAAGCCCGGCGAGGCCTTCAGTGCGCCCGCACCGATGATGGCGCTCACGGCGCTGGTGACTGCGAGGCCGGTCAGGATGCTGTCGAAATCCATTGCAATACTCCTTCTGTGATGCGCGTTTTGCGCGTTGGATGGGGTGGTCAATCCCGCTCTGTACTGACCGACTTCACGACGGCGCCCACGATGTAGCCCAGCACGTTGAGTGCGAGCACCAGCGAGAACACCCCCGAGAACCAACCAGCGGCCACTTCCGGTTCGGGCCACTGAAATAGATCGATGAGAATTGAGGCCTGTGCGTGTTCTGCCGCCGACACAAGCACATACCCACCACACTGCGATGCAGGCTCCCCGGTGGGTACGAGCGTCCCCTCAGCTGTCAGAGACACGCACACGGCCATGACTTAGGCCTGAGCAGCCGCGCGAGGTGCGGACTTCGGCACCATGCGCAGGACGGTGAACTTGCTCAGCGATGCCACGCCCTTGTTGACCTGCAACATGGACTCAACGTCGAGCTCGTACTCGCCTTCGGGGTAGCCCGGCTGGCCCTTGTCCAGGCGCACGTCGAACGGATAGGCAAAACCACCGGTTTCAAGCTTGGCCTTCTGCTTGCGGGTGGTGTACTCGACGTTCTCACCAGCGTCGTTCTTGAAGCTGCCGCCGCGTTCGTCAATTTCGTTCTTGAGGACGGTGACCTTGATGCTCATGTGCTGTTACCCCTTTGAGGTTGGCTGTACGGCCGCGATTTCGGGCCAGTGCGCTGCTGTGTCACCTGTGACCCACTTCGGCAGCGATGGCGAAGTGCAGGATTCGATTACCGCCCGCAACGCCTGATCGTCAGGGCAGTTCTTGGCGATGAAATTGAGGGCCGCACCGTACTGGCGACGAATGTGGCGACGAA
This sequence comes from Nocardiopsis yanglingensis, assembly GCF_045809185.1. NCBI lineage: Bacteria > Bacillati > Actinomycetota > Actinomycetes > Streptosporangiales > Nocardiopsidaceae > Nocardiopsis > Nocardiopsis yanglingensis. Next base: position 152,055 of record NZ_JBJNRH010000003.1, read on the forward strand.
CGCTCTTCCATGTCGCTTCAACGGCGGCTTTCGTGATTTCGATGCGCGTGGCAACACAGCGCAGAAAGGACAGGACCGGATAGGCGCCGAGCAGGTAGGAGGCCGGGTCACGCAGAATGTCGAGCGGCAGTTCCTTACGATTGGAGTTGCGGAACTGGGCCTCGTAGCGCACCCACGGCGAACTCTTGTCGCCCTGCTCCCTGCCCTTCTCGTAGACGCGCAGCTGCTTTTCAGATTTCTTGCCGCCGACATAGAACGTCTTGCCGTCACCGCTGTCGTAGTCATCCACCAGCTGCGCTTTAGGGCGCTGACCGCGATTGTTGAACTCACCTTCCTCGTACCACTTCTGCGCGAGCCGCAATGGGTATTCGCCCACCAGGTCATCGGCGCACACGTCAACACGAGTGATCCTTCCGGCGCAGCTTTCGAGCTTCGCTCGAAGCTCCAGCCACCGCTTCGCATGGCCGCAGCGCGCTGCGCCTATCGCCTTGCATCCATCACCGGTTAGCTCGATGCGGGCGGTATACGTGCCATCTGCGCGGCGGCACTCTTCGCCACCGAGTTCGATCATGCCAACGAACTTCTTGGCCGCGTCGATGATCTTGATACGCCACGTGTAGAAGCGACCGCCACCGGCTGTTTCATCCAGTTCAAGGCCAAGCCCGGCGAAGAACCAGCAGAACACCTGCAAGGCCGCGATGCGTGCGTTCTCCGGGGAGAACTCGATCCACTGGCGGACCTCTTCGAAGCTGTTGCCATCACGGAACGCAAGTTCGTCCAGCGCTGCGCGCAGATCGATGGAAGCGGAGAACCAGTCAATGCCGACCGTCAGGGTTCCATCGGCGTTCCTGAATTCACTGACTCCCCTGTTAGACGAGGGGAGTCCCGACCCGGCCAGCACCGCGCGATCACCGGCCATTGCAACGCCCCTTGCTGAGCTTCCACAGCCGACGAAGCGCCAGCCATGCCTGCTCGATCACGATGGAGAGCAACGCCGCTCCCAGCCAAACGGTGATCAGCGCGGCGCATGCCGCAAGACCCATGTCGAATTCCGCCAGTTCGGCGAATGAGGGAAACCTGCTCATGCGGCGCGCTCCTGCTCTTCGGCGTAGCGAGCAGCGGTCAGCAGATCACCGCGCTTGGTGGCGGCGATTTCAGCCTGATAGAAGGTTTCGTGATCGGGGGTCCAGCCGGTTGCGGCCAGTTCGGCGCGTGCCTGGGCGACGAAGGCGGCTTCGTGTGCACTGCGACGGGCAGACTCCCCATGCCGGTCGAGGCACCACGAAACCAGTTTGGCGCTACCAATCGAAACGGCCACGATGGCCGCCAGCAGCACGAAGGCAATGAACGGATCGATCATCCCTGCTCCCCTACCCCAAGCCCCAAGAGAACCCGCCAACAGCCTTGGGGTGCCGGTGGCGGGAGTGTCAAGGATTCCTCGACACCGGGGCGAACTGTAAAGTACCCCTGTACACCCATGTCAAGTAGGTATCGACAATGAGCGCCAGCTACGACCTGTTCTGCCGGTGGAAGCACGTGCAGAAGATCCAGAGCGACAACGCTGGTGCGCTGGCATTAGGCGTGTCCCGGGCGACCGTTTCCCTCTGGAAACAAGGGAAAAACGCGGAAATCCACTACATCGAGCGGATGGCGGTGGACATTGGTGACAGCCCGGAAATGTGGTCGGCTGTCGTGATGGCTGAGCGGAGCAATTCCGAGGACGAAAAGGCCGCGTGGCGCCGAATTGCGCAGAAACTCGCCACTGTGGCCATGGCGCTATGCCTCTTCGTGGGTACCGCCCTGCCCCGCGATGTGCAGGCTATGCCGCAGGCTGGTAATGCCTTGCACGATATACATTATGCGAAATGCCATATCTGCCGTTGTTGGGTTCGTCGGCTCTGCTTGGCAATGGCTGTGACTGGCTCTGGCTTGGCTAGAGACTCGGTCATGTCAGAATTCCCGCGCCCAAGTTAAAGATCCGAAGATGCGCTATGAATGTGATGGTTGTAAGGTCTACGCGAGTTGAGGTCGCGGCTCTGGCCCTTGGCCTGTTCTTGCTGTCGTGCGGAATCGTCACCGCAGCTCTGACCGGAGACGATAAAATTTGTGAAGGAATGAGTAATGGAAGCGCGGCCGACTGGGTGGCGGCCGTGGGTACTTGGGCCATGGGCATCGGTGCAGCTGGGCTCACTTTCTATCTGTGGTCGGCTGAGCAGCGGAAGAAAGATGGCGCTGAGGATCGCGTCCTCGCAGGAATTCAAGCGAAGTTGATGCGAATTACGCAAATGGGGCCTCACATCCCCCGCTATCGACCGGTCGGAACTGGTGTGCATCAGAACAAGGGACGGTTGCGAGCCGCAAGGAGATTGCTGGAGATGACGCGCATCACTCCGGAGGAATCGCAAGTCATGTGCGAGGCTCGGCAAGGTCAGAGCATGGAGCTCCAGATGGAACTCGAAATCACCCTCTTTGCGATCGACGAGGCCCTTGCAAGGCCCAGCTGGAAAGGTGGCGAGATGATCCTCGCTAGAGAGGCTCTCGGGACGGCTATGAAAACCGCGAAGACTGTATGGGATGAGATCAGTCGGGATCGGGAAAAATAGGTGATGCGCTCCGTATCCAGGGGCATCCAGAGCCTGAAAAACAGGCCATTACCTTGCCCGAGCGAACCTTCTAGAAGCGCTTGGCTGCAACGGCCATGGCGCTGTGCATGGCTGTAGGCTTCGCCCTGCCCTACAGGGCTCAGAACGCTTTTCTGAGGGGCTTGGGCTGGGTCTTTGGCGAGGCCTGTCCACGCAGCCTCGGCATGATCAGCTTTCCGAAGCTCCAGCACTACGCTTCTCGGGCACTTTCGTGATTAATGATCTCCCGTAAGGCGATGCTGTTAGTGATGCACAGCAAAAACAATTAGCTGCCACCTAATTGGATCTTGACCAGCGCTGTGCTGATGATGATTCTGCGGTGGCAACGGATTGTCTTTGTTTGCTGCTATTTCACTTCCGCAGCCTGAACAACGATAAATTCCGGAGTTGTGAGCGATCGTTCCTGGCGGCAGGAGTGCGTCGAACGCAACGCCGTCATTGTGAACAAGAAAATTCGCGTTCTTGTAACTTGCCATTTATCAATCCCTGGTTGTCGTCGATTCAAGCTAGGCCGCTTTTGAGTTTGATGCCTTCGAATAGAGGTTGGCGATGTTCAGCATTTCTTCGATCACTAAACGGATGCCATCTCGAAGCGGTGCGATATCACTCTCGCGCGCGTTATAACGCCTGTTGTGTGCAGAAAGGTCCCCTAGTCGTTTGAATTCCTTGAGGGCTTTGAGCCCCATTCTGCTCAACGATATCTTGTGATCGCTCTCAACGTAAGCCACAAGGTCACTGAGCGGCTGATAGTGAGCATCTTTCTTAATCTCTACCTCTCGCCCTTGGTGTTCGTACATTTCAATAATGAGGGTCTCAAGCAACCTACGGCACATGACGGCACAGCAATCGTAAAGCCTGCAGTCAAAGCTCTTGTTGATCTGATCTGCGATTCTCTCGATGTAGTTTCGAGTGCCATTGACGAGCCCCAGCGGAACTACGCTATCGCTAGCTGGCAACTCGGGCGCTCCGGCATAGATTACATAATCCGCATCCAGTTTTTTTCGGGCCGGTGGCCGAAGCGACCAGCCGCCTCCAGGGGCCACTGCTGTTCGTTTGTCAGCGCGAAGCATTCGGTCTAAGCGCGAAACGTTCTGCTGCGGGTGTCCAGCCGAGCGAAGAATCTCCGCAATATTCTTCGCGCTCAGCCCGATCGACGGATTCTCACGGCCTGCGAGCCACAGAAGTGCGATTGCTCGATCCATTTGGGTCTTGCAACGCTCGTCTACTTGAAGAAGAAAAGCTCGATATGGCACGTCTATTCCCTACTTATTAAAGGGATTTCCAAGCACTCCAGTCCTGCTTACAGAAGCAGCTGGTAATCAATATTGCCTTAGAGACCTGCGCAGGATTCAAGACAATCTGGCCGCCAGGGCGAGACTGAAGCCACTCTGCACTTTTTATGCCACGTGAGGCGTTGGGGTCCCGAAGACCAATTGTTCCCAAGACCCCCTGGGCTTGTCCTTGGGTAACGGGGCCGATACCACCATTTCGGGCCCACAAGCAAAGAGCTGTTGCAGCCAATACAATCGGCGCGACTGCTTTGGGCCCTCGCATAGGAAGTTCCTTCTTCATTTGCTCCCAACAATGGGAGTCCAGTCGCAGGTGCGGCTCCGAAGAAGTGGGATCGCAGGAGCCAACGAGCACATCGAGATCTACCCCTAGCTCTTTTGCAAATTTGTTGAGGGGCTCGGCCGCTGGTGTGTTCTGAGTCTGCTGCTGGGTCTGGACTTTGTTGGATGTGTTTTCAGCATCTATGCCTTGCATCTGTGCGCTAGGAAGCGTCATAGGGCTCAATGCCGAGGAGCCGCTGTTCATTGCCGCAAAAACTGCGTTCCATAGTATCGCGTCATCCACTTCTGCGACGACCACTTCATTGGCTTTCAAGACAACGGACATGCTGGCCTTGACCGGGCCCACCTTCTCATTGGCTTTCAAGGGAAATTCCTTTGTGTGTTTCTACAAATGATGCTCAATGATCCGTTTGAAGTCAATGTGCGACTTCGGCCGCGTCATTATGCAGAAGTAAGGTTCGAAATGTTCTGCAATCAATTGATAAATATAAGTCCAGATGCCCCGAAGTCCCGATGCTCCGACGTCCCGACGTCCCGACGTCCCGACGTCACTAACAGGATCATCCCTTGCCGAAATTTTGCTCGTTGTAGCGCCGGGGAGCTGAGGAAGATCGTGCCTTCTCTCGCGCAGTCGATGGATGGCAACGCAGACTATGTGCGACGAAACAGCCCTATAGGAGAGCTATTGATGGTTGGCAATCCTAGGCCACCTTGTCGCATCCGCCTCGCTCTTGGTTCGACTGGGTGGATACCGACAGAATACAGGTGTGCGCCTTCAACACCGGGGATAGCATTGCAGCGCAAGGCCTCAGCTACGTCGCAGCATATGCAACGATTCTGAAAATGTTGAAATTGGTGACGGCATCAGCCTTACTGCATTGGCATCGCGCACGACCGCGCGTATTCCTTTTCGTGCCACCAATACATCGGTGGCCGGGGCTCGAAATCCCGGTAACGCGACTGTAGTTTGCGCTTGCCAGCCGGCACCACGCCTTGTGGTGCCGGCTGGCAATCCGTCGGCCGGCTATGGCGGGCGGTGCGTGGGGGCCTTGTGCCCACCGGGCCTAGTCGCGTACCGGATTTCGAGCCACGCACCGTCCGCCACCTTTATCGGTGGCGGCTTCTGCATGCACGCAAGGAGCCCAGCCATGACCCAGCCTCACTCCCCTGCTCCGCACCCGATCCACGACGCGCCGGCCAACGGCACCGCTCTGGATCCGAACACGCTCATCGCCCTGCTGCACAGCATCGGCTCCGGCGCCGCCTCCGACGGCCAGCCTTGGCCTGAGCGCCATCAGATGCCCGGCCGACGCATCGCCCTGGCGGACACCGATTGCTCGCTGGCCGGCCTTCGCGTGGTGCTGGAGATCCTGCTGGCCGCACAGCGTGCCCGCGAGAACGGTGAGTTGGAGCAATACGTTGGCCCGCGCGTCATGGAGGGCCTGATCATGGCCGGGTTGGGACTCACGGCGCATGCCATCGATCGGGTGCGTCCGGAGGGCTGAGTGGCCTGGTGGCGCTGGGCGGCCACAGCGCTGCTCCTCACGGCAGTGGTCGCGGCACAACCTTGGTGGTCGGCGCCGCCTGTGCCCGAGGCGCTCGCGTTCCAGAGCATCACCGACAATCGCTTTTCACAGCTGCGCCGCCAAGCGGTGCAGTTCGTTGAGGCTCGGCCTCGGCAGGGCTTCCAGTTCGTTGAACGGCAACGGGATGTCTCTTTCCAGATTCGCTGCAACGGCATTCCGGTGCTCTTGCTGGAGAGGCGCTCGCGACATCTGCTGTTGCGTGTCTCACTGGACGCGGAGCGGCGGGCGCCCGCCGTTGTGCAGTTGCGGGCGCTCCTCCAATGGCAGCTGCAACCGTTGGGCCACTTGGAGCAGGTGCTGGCTGGCGTGCCGGAACCTGTTCTGTTGGATCGGGTGCTGCAGATTCTTGCTGGTGATGTGCCTGATGGGGCGCGATGTGGCGTGCCGTAGTCGAGCATGGCTCGACTCTACAGAGCCGCGGGCTGCGAGGGTTCGCGGCTAGTCACCTGCACGACGGGCATTGGTCCAGTGATCACGCGACTCACCGCACGGCATCGATCCAGCCCGCGAGGCGCGCACGCGCGAGATCTTCTGGCGTGTCGATATCCAGGCCCAGCTCCGGCGCTTGAAGGGCATGCACGGCATCGATGGGAAGCTGCCTCAAGCGCGCTCCGAAGCCGCGGTCACCGCTTGCACCCACCTGATTGAACCATGCGCGTGGCACCACTGCAGGAACGCCAAGGACGTTTCCGTGACGGGTGCCAGCGCACCCTGACGCCGAGGCGTGGGCACCCGAAAGCAACGCCTGCAGATGGGAGTGCTCGATCGCGGGCTGGTCGCATGCCACGACCATCACGGCGGCCACCGCGGGCAGCAGGTGTGTGCCTGCAACCTGCAGGCTGCTGGCCAGGCCGCTTTCCCAGCGGTGGTTGGTTACTGTAGTCGCATCCAGTCCGGAAATACTGGATGTCACGGCCTGTGCGTTCGCGCCCACCACCACCAGCACCTGCGAAGGCGCGAGCTCCAGCGCCAACCGCACTACGCGATGTACCAGGGTCTCGCCCTGCCGGGTCAGAAGCTGCTTGGGCTGGCCAAGCCGGGTGCTCCCGCCCGCCGCAAGCACGACGACCGCATGCGCGGCGGTCACGTGCCGGCGGTGCTTCGCCATTGCTGCAGCTGGGCGGCGATGCTGAGCGAAATCGCCTCCGGCCCTCGGCCGCCGATGTTGAGGCCGACCGGTGATCGAAGTCTGGAGGACAGGCGGTGGCGCTGATCGGGTGTCAGCAGCTTGAACAGATCCTCACGCCTTCGCCGCGGCCCCAGAAGTCCAATGAAGGCAACCTCGGTATCGGCCAGGGCCACCAGCGCCTCGCGGTCCAGCTCGAAGTCGTGGTGCATCACCAGCACCGCGTCGCACGGGTCGGCATGGAGGGCCTCGGCCGGGCTCACCTGGAGCTGTGCATCCGCGCCCTGCCCCGCTGAGGACCAGCGCGCTCGTCGTTCGGCCACGCTGACCCGCCACCCCAGTCCCCGCAGCAACGGAACCAGGAAGGGCGTTTCTGGACCGCCACCCAGCACCAGAGCCCGTGGAAGCCGGGGCAATGGCAAACGCCACGCTGCTTCTCCAAAGGGCTGCGCCCCGTCCATCGGGTTCAGCTGCCATGCCTGCTCGCGATGGCCGGCGCGGAAAACGATCTGCCCCGACGTGCGAAGGTCGCGCTGGAGTGACACCCCCTCGCGCAGCCAAGCCTCGATCACGGTGTCGATGCCGGTCATGACCCGCAACGGCAGAAGCGCAATCCGAAGCCGGCCGCGGCAGCCGAGCGCGGACCCACCCAACAGGTCGTCGTCACTGCGGGTGTCGATCTCGATCCAGTCGACCTGCCCTGCCGCGCTCACCTGCTCCGCGCGGCGCGCGAGCTCAGGCTCCAGGCATCCGCCGCTGAGCCAGCCGACCTGGCTGCCGTTGCAGAACAGCACCATGTCGCCGGCACCGGCGTAGGTGGAGCCATCGGTTTCCAGCACTAGCGCGAGCACGGCGTGCTCCCCCGCGCGCACGCGCGTCAAGGCCGTCTCGAGCACGCCGCGCGGGCTTCCTTCGGTGAGGAAGCCCGGTACTGGGGGCATATGCTCGGCAAGGTTCCTGGGCGCCACTTCGCCTGCTACAGCGGCATCCATGGCAGGCAAGGCAGCGGGTCGGTCCATGCGCAAGGGTCAGCCCACGTCGGGCAAGCCGGGCAACAGCTTGTCCAGGGTGATGGGATAGTTGCGCACGCGCACACCGGTTGCGTTGTAGACCGCATTGGCGATCGCGGCCCCGACCCCGCAGATGCCCAACTCGCCCACGCCCTTGGCCTTCATGGGCGAGATCACCGGATCCAGCGTGTCGAGGAAGACCACCTGCTGGTGTGGAATGTCGGCGTGCACGGGAACCTCGTAGCCCGCAAGGTCGTGGTTGATGAACAAACCAAGCCGTTTGTCGACCACCAGCTCCTCCATCAGGGTGGCGCCTGCGCCCATCACCATCCCGCCGATGACCTGGCTGCGTGCGGACAGCGGGTTGAGGATCCGGCCGCCATCGCATACGGCAAGCATCCTGCGGATGCGCGTCTCGCCGGTGTAGGCATGCACGGCGACCTCGCAGAAATGCGCTGCATAGGTGCCAACGTCGTACCCCTGCTTGAAGTTGCCGAAGGCAATGCCGTCCTCTGCCGACAGTGTCCCCGCTTCGGCAAGGTCGATGGTCCGCCCACCCGCCTCGATACGGCCATCGGCGAAGTTTGCCGTATCGCCGTCGAAGCCCAGTTTCTCGCCCACCTTGCGGCGCAGGCTGACGCACGCCGCGTACACGCCTGCGGTGGAGCTTGCCGCGCCCCACTGGCCGCCGGAACCGGCGGAGGCGGGATGGCGGGAGTCGCCGAGGGTCACCTGCACCCGGTCCAGCGGCACGCCCATGGTCTCGGCCGCCGTCTGCGCGATGATCGTGTAGGAGCCGGTGCCGATGTCGGTCATGTCGGTTTCCACGATCACCCCGCCCTGGCCGTCAAGCCGGACCCGCGCCGCCGACTTCATCGTCGGTGCACCGCGATAGCCTGCGGACACGCCCATGCCGACCAGCCAGTGCCCTTCCCTTACCTGCGCCGGCTTAGCGCTACGCTTGTTCCAGTTGAAGCGTTCCGCGCCCTCGCGCAGGCAGCGCACCAGGTTGCGGTCGGAGAACTTCTTGGACGGATCGCCGGGTACGACCTCCGGCTCGTTGAGAATGCGGAACGCGATCGGGTCGAGGCCCAGCTTCTCGGCCATTTCGTCCATCGCCACTTCCAGCGCCATGTGGCCCGGTGCTTCGCCTGGCGCGCGCATCGCATTGCCCTCGGGCATGTCGAGCGTGGCGATGTAGTTGGCCACCAGGCGGTTGGCGCCTGCATAGAGCTTGGGCGTCTGCAGGGTGCCGTTCTCGCCGTCCTCGCCGTTGATGTTGCCCGACCAGTTCTCATGGGCGATGGCGGAGATCCTGCCGTCTTTCGCGCAACCGATCCGGACGCGTTGGATGGTCGCGTGCCGGTGCGTGGTGTTGTTGGGCATCAACGGGCGTTGCAGCGCGATCTTCACCGGCCGCCCGACCTGCTTGGCCGCCAGTGCGGCCAGCACCGCATCGGCGCGGATGAACAGCTTGCCGCCGAAGCCGCCGCCGATATAGGGCGAGTCCACGCGCACATTGCCAGAATCGATACCGAGGATCGCGGCAATGCCCTGCTTGGCCCAGTCGATCATCTGGTTCGAGGTCCACAGGGTGAGCGTGTCCCCTTCCCATGCGGCGATGGTGGCGTGCGGCTCCATCATCGAATGACTTTCGTCGGCTGTGTGGTAGGTCTCGTCCAGCTTGGCCGCCGCGCTCGCGTAGGCGGTGTCGAAATCGCCGAGCGTCTGCCGGTCGGGCTTGCCACCGCGCCCCTTGGCCAGCGGCGCGGACGGCGCCAGCGCTGGGAAATCGAAGCGCCCCTTGCCGCGCTCGTAACGGGTGCGGATCAACGCCGCAGCGGCGCGGGCCTGCTCGAAGGTCTCGGCCACCACGCAGGCAATGGCCTGGTGGTAATGGGCGACCTCGGGCCCGCCGAACAGTGGCGCATTGTTCCAGTTGGATGTGCCGACCGGTTTGGTCTCCGGTGCGGTGATCACCGCCAGTACGCCGGGGGCGGCACGTGCACGGGAGGCATCCATCGAAATGATGCGCCCCTTGCCGATGCCCGCGCCGACGATGTAGCCGTAGACCTGATTCGGCACCACGTCATGGCGCTCGTAGGCATAGGGGGCGGTGCCGGTGGTCTTGCGTGGGCCGTCGATGCGCGGCGTCGACTTGCCGACGACCTTGGCCTTGTCGAACAGGTTGTCACCGGCGGGGGCGTTGAATTCGAGGGGCATCAGCGCTCTCCTTCGGCCAGAGCGGCTGCGAGCGTGCGCTCGGCGAGCGTGATCTTGAACGCGTTCTCCTGCGTTGGACGGGCACCGGCGAACACCTGCCGGGTCGCGGCCTTGACGCTGTCGCGCAGCAGGGGTTCGGCTGCTTCAATGCGCCACGGCTTCGGTGCGACCCCGCCGAACGCGAACCGCGCCGAGCCGTCACGCTGCAGGACCGCGGCGACCGACACCAGTGCGAACGCATAGGACGCGCGGTCACGCACCTTGTGGTACACGTGCCGGCCGCCCAGCGGTTCCGGCAGCGTGACGTGGGTGATCAGCTCACCGCGCTGCAGCACGTTGTCCTGCTGTGGCGTGTCGCCTGGGGAACGATGGAACTCGGCAATCGGAATGCTGCGCGTGCTGCCATCGCCCTTGACGGTCTGGATCGAGGCGTCCAGCACGCGCAGCGCCACCGCCATATCGCCCGGATAGGTCGCGATGCAGCTGTCCGAGGTACCGATCACGCCCATCTGCCGGGAGAACCCTTCGAGCGCGCCGCAGCCTGATCCGGGCAGGCGCTTGTTGCAGGGCAGATGGGGGTCGTAGAAGTACGGGCAGCGGGTGCGCTGCAGCAGGTTGCCGCCGGTGGTGGCCTTGTTGCGCAGCTGCCCGGACGCGCCAGCCACGATCGCGCGGGTCAACACCGCATAGTCGCGGCGCACGCGCTCATGCGAGGCCAGTGCGGTATTGGTGACCAGCGTGCCGATGCGCAGGCCGCCGTCGTCTGTAGGTTCGATCCTGTCCAGGCCGATGTCCTGCACGTCGACCAGATGCGCTGGCGTCTCGACCTCCAGCTTCATCAGGTCGAGCAGGTTGGTTCCTCCCGCCAGGAACTTCGCGCCCTCGGTGCCGGCGACGGCCTTGGCTGCCTCGGCAGGAGACTTCGCGCGCTCGTAACTGAAGACCTTCATGAGCGCCCCCTTCCAGCGGCCGCGCCAGCGACCTCTTGCATCGCCTCGGCAATGTTGGAATACGCGCCGCAGCGGCAGAGGTTGCCGCTCATGCGTTCGCGCATTTCCATGTTGGTGGCCTGCGGCCGTGCGCTGACATCGGCCTGCGCATGGCTGGGGACACCGCGCTTGATCTCGTCCAGTACCGCCACGGCCGAACAGATCTGCCCCGGCGTGCAATACCCGCACTGGTAGCCGTCATGCTTGATGAAGGCGGACTGCATCGGATGCAGGTCACCAGGGGTTCCGAGGCCTTCGATGGTAGTGATGGCATCGCCCTGGTGCTGCACCGCCAGGCTGAGGCAGGCATTGATGCGTTCACCGTTGACCAGAACGGTACAGGCGCCGCACTGACCGTGGTCGCAGCCCTTCTTGGTCCCGGTCAGCTTCAGATGTTCGCGCAGGGCGTCGAGCAGCGTGGTCCGCGTGTCCAGCTCGAGCTCACGATGCGTGCCGTTGACCGTCAACGCCACCGTGCTGATGACCGGCGGCCTGGGCGGCGGGAATGCCGCCAGTTCGGCGGCGAGCGATGACGCCCCCGGTGCGGCGGACATCGCCATGGTCGTGGCGCCGCCGGCGATCACCTGGCGACGCGTCAACTTCATTCCTTCGTCCCAACTTGGCACAGTGACCTCCTGGCGTTCGGGGAAACCCCGTGGCTGGATGGACGCGCTCAGACTACCCAAGGGGCACTATGCCCGGCTGGTTAGTACAGATCTGTGAAGCCTGTCCAGGGTGTGCCGGCATCGTCGGCCGAGCCTACTGGCCGGTCATCTTCAACGCCGCCTCTGGCGAACGCGGGCCTCGCGGACAGCGTATTGATGCGCAAGGCGTGCCTCGCTGGTCTGCGGAACTGCGCCATGCGGCGCTCGGATACGGTGCTGCGTCGGTGGTCAGCAACCGCTGTGGTCCGGGCGAGCTGCCACGGCCGTGCATGATGCTGGACTCATTGCCGTGTGGTCGGCTGCGGGAAGACGCCAGAAGGATGAGCAGTACATAGCAGGCCACGCCCCCAGGGTCAGGCCCATGGCAGGCAATAGTCGAGCATGGCTCGACTCTATATAGGCGCACCGTGCGGTCAGACCTGCACATGCACCACATGGCTGATGCCACGATGGAACATCTTGGCGTACGGACAGACGCGTTCGGTGTTGCGCACCAGTTCGCAGGCCAGGTTCGCATCCATGCCGGGAAGATGGACCACGATCTCGGCAGACAGCAGGTACAGCCCATCTGCCGGATCACGGGCGAAGGTGACCGCCACTTCGACGCTGGGGTTGTGCAGCAGCAGGCCGGCACGCGCGGCCACCAGCACCATGGCGCCGTGAAAACAGCCGGCGTAGCTTGCCGCCAATAGCTGCTCGGGATTGGAGCCGCCGCCAGGCCCGCCGAGTTCCGGCGGCAGGCGCAGGTCCACCGCCAGTGCACCGTCGTCCGATCGCACAACGCCAGACGCGCGCCCGTGCTGGGCCTGGCCGCCGCTCACCCGTACGCGGCCGGTGTACAACGGCTGCACGTCGTCGCCCTGGTAGCGGTCCAGCATGGCGGGCGAAGGTGGCTTCAGCTCGATCATTGGCAGGCGATCGATTCGCTACTCAGGCGGGCTGCCGCTGCAGCAGGCCGGACTGCTGCAGCCAGGCGTCGAAGCCGACCTGCCCCAGCCACGCCTGCCCCACCGGCACCAGCGTATCGATCTGCAGCGGCGCACCGAAGTACAGGGCCTCGGCATCTGCCACGACCTGCCGCGGATCCCCAGTCTGCTGCAGATACTGCCTGGCCAGATCCGCCATCGCGGCGCGCTGGGGGCCCGCAATTTCCACGACGCCATTGCGGGGTGGCTGCTGCGCGATGCGTGCCACCGCTTCGGCAACATCCTCGGCGGCAATCGGCTGTACGTCGGCGGCGGGCAAGTGCAGGGTCGCTCCATTGCCGGCGGACTGGATGATGCCCGGCAGGAACTCGAAGAACTGCGTGGAATGGATGATGGTGTACGGCAGGCCTGAGTCGCGGATCAGGCGCTCCTGGGCGATCTTGCCGCGGAAGTAGCCGCTGGCCGCAAGCTTGTCGGTGCCTACGACGGAAAGCGCAACGTGGTGGCGTACCCCGGCACGGGCTTCGGCGGTCAGGATGTTGTGGCCGGCGGTCACGAAGAACGAAAGCACTGCCGCATCTTCGAACGAGGGCGAGTTGGCCAGGTCCACCACCACGTCGACGCCATCCATGGCGGCGTCCAGGCCTTCACCGGTCAGCACATCCACGCCGGTGGAGGGCGCGGCCGCCACGATGTCATGCCCGGCGGTGCGCAGGCGCTCCACCACCTTGCTGCCGATGCGGCCGGTACCACCGATGACGAGGAATTTCATGACGTGTCTCCTGGAATGTAGAAGGGGCGACCGGCTGTGGCCGGGCATGCTGGAATCGTAGGCAGCGTGGGTGCGGGGCAGTAGGTCCGCGCTGGGGCGCGCACTGTTGCCCGGCGCGCACCAATGTGTTCAGGCCCAGGCGGGCTGTGCCCCTGGCTTCATGGGGATGGCCTGTTGGCGTGCTTCCCAGTGCGAGATCACATCCAGTTCGAGCGCGCGCACCCGCTGCGTGCTGAAGTCGATGAAGGCACGCACGCGCTTGGGAAGCTGGCGGCGGCTGAGGTAGCACAGGTAGTGGCCGCGATCGAGCGGCGCATGCCGATCCAGGCAGGTCACCACCCTGCCCGCCCACAACGCTTCACGTACCTGATAGCTGGGCAGCTGGGCGATGCCCAGCCCGTCGATGACCGCCTGCAGCGCGAGGTCGGCATCATTGAACACCAGTGCGGCCGGGGGCTGCAGGTGCACATCGGTGCCGTCGACCCGGAATTCCCAGGGCTGCATGCGCCCACCCGGCAGGCGCCGCCCGATGCAGGCATGCGTGGACAGCGCATCCACCGACGACGGTAGACCATGCGCCTCCACGTACGCCGGTGACGCGCACACCACCAGCTGCATCGGCACGAGCTGCTTTGCGATCACCTGGCTGTCTTCCAGCAGGCCATCGCGGAACGCCACATCGATGCGGTCACCGGCCAGGTCGGGGGCCTGCTCGTCCAGCAGCAGTTCTACAGAGACCTGCGGGTACTCGGCGCGGAAGGCGGCCAGCAAGGGGGCGATCACCCGTCGGCCGAAGCCGTGGCTGGCACTGATGCGCAGGTGCCCGCGCGGCGGGCCCTCGCGCAGGTCGCGCATTTCCTCCAGCGCCTGCAGGATGCAGTTCACGCCCGGGTTGCAGCCTTCCAGGAACAGCTCGCCTTCGCGGGTCAGCGTGGTCGAGCGCGTGGTGCGCAGGAACAACCGTACGCCCAGCTGGCTTTCCAGCTTCTGCACGCTGCGGCTGACGGCCGAACGGCCGATGCCGAGGCGGTCGGCCGCGCGGGCGAAACTGCCCTCGGCCGCCACTGCAATGAAGGCCAGCACGCCGGCGTAGCTGGTGGAGAAGGATGCATTGAGCGCATCGTGGCCGTCGCTGGCCGGGCTGGGCTGTGCGGTGTTCATGGGCGGCCTGGCTCCAGGCGGGCACGGTGTGCGTGCAGGTGGTTCCGCGCCAGCGCGAGGCGTTGCCTGCACGCGGACAGGTCGAGCCCCAGCAGGGGCACGATGTCCTCAAACCCGGCGCCCAGCACGTCGTGCAGCAACAGCACCGCACGTGCATCGGGCGGCAATTCGCGCAGCGCGGCCAGGAAGGTCTGCCAGACCTGTTCGCTGGCAGGGCGGAATGCGGTGCGCAGGTGCGATGAGGTGTCCATGCCCGGCAGACGGCCGAGCATCGGCCGCTGTGACAGGCCATTGGTGTTTTTCATGCAACAGCATGCGGCCCGGCCCCGGCCTACCGGCAGTGCGGGCGCAGGCCTAGCCTCGCTGTGTCCTTCACTCGCTACAGGAACACACCATGACCGCACGTCTGGATTACGCCGCGCAATCCCCCGAACTGTTCAAGAAGCTCGGCCTGTACTCGCATGCCGCCCATACCGCCTCGATCGAAGCGGCCATCATCGATCTGGTCAACATCCGTGCATCGCAGCTCAACGGCTGCGGCTTCTGCCTGGACATGCACGTGAAGGAGGCCACCCTGCGCGGCGAGCGCCCACTGCGCCTGCATCACCTGGCGGCATGGCGTGAATCGACGCTGTTCAGCCCGCGCGAGCGCGCCTGCCTGGCCTGGACCGAGGTGCTGACCCAGCTGCCGGCGCAGGGTGTGCCCGATGAGCTGTACGCGCGCGTGCGCGGCCAGCTGTCCGAGCAGGAGATCGTCGACCTGACCCACGCGGTGATGGCGATCAACGCCTGGAACCGCGCCAACGTCGCCTTCCGCACCACGCCCGGCACCCTGGACGCGGCCTTTGGCCTGGACAAGGCCGGCCTGGCCTGATCGATCCGCCGCTGCCCCATGCAGCGGCCCTCCCCTACCGCACTGGAGACCTGCCATGCGTCGTTCTGTTCTGGCCCTGCTTGCGTTGCTGCCACTGTGCAGCGCTGCCGCCTCCCCGCCCCCTGCTGCGCCCGAGCCCCTGGTGCACGAGGTGATGACCCGCGCCCTGCCGGAGCAGCCCGGCAAGGAAGCACTGATCCTTACCGTGGAATACCCGCCGGGTGGCGCCGATCCGGTGCACCGCCACGATGCCCATGGCTTCGTCTATGTCCTGAAAGGACGGATCGTGATGGGCGTGGCCGGCGGCAAGGAAGTCACCCTCGGCCCGGGCGAGGCCTTCCATGAAGGTCCGGCCGATCTGCACACCGTGGGCCGTAACGCCAGCGCTACCGAGCCGGCGAAGTTCGTGGTGTTCCTGATCAAGGACATCGGCAAGCCGGCGGTTCTGCCACCGCACTGATCGCACGTCCGGCGCTGGTGCCAACGACAGGTCCCCGGGTGTCACAATCCGGGGACCTGTCCCGTCTACGCTGGCATGGACGATTCCACTGCGCTGTTCTCCCGCCTCCGCCCACGCCTGTTCGGCGTGGCCTACCGCATGCTCGGGTCTTCGCACGAAGCCGAAGACGTGGTGCAGGATGTCTGGCTGCGCTGGCATGGCGCCGACCAGTCACAGATCGAGAATCCCGAAGCCTGGCTGGTGGCCACCACCACCCGTCGCGCCATTGATGGCCTGCGCTTGGCACGGCATACACGCGAACATTATGTCGGCATGTGGTTGCCCGAGCCGCTGCTGACCGATGACACCAGCACCCCTGAATATGTGCTGGAAACCGCCAGTGATCTGTCGGTCGCCTTCCTCAGCGTGCTGGAGCGGTTGGCCCCGGATGCACGTGCGGCCTTCCTGCTGCACGACGTATTCGACCAGGACTACGCGGTGGTCGCGCGCACCCTGGACAAGACAGAAGCCGCCTGCCGGCAGATCGTGCATCGCGCACGGCTGCAGCTCAGGCAGGAGCGCCCGCGCTACAACGTCCCGCAGGAGGTGCACCAGAAACTGCTGCGCCGCTTCGCTGAGGCCGCATCCAGCGGCGATTTCCGTACGATGAAGGCGCTGATGGCCGAGTCGGCCGAGCTGGTGGGTGATGGCGGTGGCATCGTCACCAGCTTCCCCAAACCGATGGTCGGGGGCGCTCGCATTGCCCAGCTGCTGTATGCCCCGCACCTGCGGCGCAGCGCGCAATTGCGGATGGTGCCGGCCATGCTCAACGGGCGGTTGGGACTGCTGCGCTATTTCGATGGTGAGCTGGAAGCGGCGATGGCCTTCGAGACCGATGGCGAACGGATCACGCAGATCCTGGTTCAGCGCAACCCGCACAAGCTGCAGCGGCTGGCACTGCCCACCTCCATCCAGTAGATCCGCGCCCCGCGTGGATGGCATCCATTGCGACCTCGTTCTTGCGGGATTCGACCGGGGCGCCGATGCGCCCCGATCGTTAACGTCTGCCTGCGCAACGGCCGCAGGACCCGATCAGAAGTCCCAGAACACCGGCACCCAGCGGAAGGTCTCGCCCTCCAGCGACACCCGGCCCACTGACGGGAACGGAAGATGCGTGGCCACCAGCATTTCGCCGGTGCCTGCCAGTTCCTTCAGCAGGGCGATGCGTACGCGCGCGGATTCCTCCGGGTCGTGCTCGAAGCCGTTGTGCCAGTTCGGCTGGTCGAAGCCGACCGCGAACACCGCGTCACCGGCGAAGGTCAGGGCCTGCCCGGCAGACGCCACGCGCACCACGCAGTGGCCCGGGGTATGCCCTCCGGTTCGGCGGGCCGTCACGCCCGGCGCGATCTGCTGTTCGTCCTGGAAGGTGTGCACGTAGCTGCTGTACTCGGCCCAGAAGTGCTTGGCCGTGGCGCGCAGCGCATCGGGGAACCCCTGCGGCATGTTGGTGCGGCTGAAGTCCGGCGACTTCCAGAACTCCACCTCCGCCTCGGCCACGTGGATCTTCAGGTCCGGGCGCAGCTGTTCCTTCACGCCTTCAACCAGCAGCCCGCCGACGTGGTCCATGTGCATGTGGGTGATCACCACATCGGTGATTTCGCCCAGGTTGATACCGGCGGCACCGAGGCGGCGGATCAACTGGCCGGCGCGCGGCAGCTGCAGGTCCGGGTCCATGCCCAGGCCGGCATCGATGAGGATGGTGCGATCACCGCTGTGCACCACCATCACGTTCAATGCCCAGTCGAAGGCATCCTGCGGCAGGTACATCTCTTCGAACCATTCGGCACGGTCGGCGGCCGGTACGTTGTGGCCGAGCATCTGGGTGGGCAACGGCAGGACGCCATCGCTGATCACCAGCACTTCGACGTCGCCCACCTTGAGGGCGTAGCGCGAGGGCACCAGTTCATCGAGGGCGGGGGCAATGGGCGCGGCGGTGTTTTCCAGACTGAACATGAGGGATCTCCACGAAGGGGCATTGGGCGGGCAGCGATGCAAGGCTGGCGCGAACGATTCCGGGCGCTTTCCCACGACGCAGGGCGTGGCGTTGCCAGGGCACGGATGCCTGGCAGGCCAGCGCTGCAGGGTTCATGGGAAGGCGGGCCACTGCGCAAGCGGTGGGCCCGGAACACGGCTTGTGCCGTGTGCGATCAGCCTACGCAGCACACCGTTGCTGCGGTAGGCCCGTGGAGGGGGACGTGATGTTGCATTCCGGGAAGCAATGCGAATCACATACCCAGATCAGACAGTCCCGGGTGATCATCCGGGCGACGCCCCAGCGGCCAATGGAACCTGCGCTCGCTCTCCTTGATGGGCATGTCGTTGATGCTCGAGAACCGGCGCTGCATCAAACCATCTGCGCCGAATTCCCAGTTCTCGTTTCCATAGGAACGGAACCAGTTGCCGGAGTCGTCATGCCACTCATAGGCGTAGCGCACGGCAATACGGTTGTCGGTGAAGGCCCATAGCTCCTTGATCAGCCGGTACTCAAGCTCCTTGTTCCACTTGCGGGCCAGGAACTGCCGCGCTTCCTCGCGGCCATGGGTGAACTCGGCACGGTTGCGCCACTCGGTGTCCAGCGAATAGGCCAGCGAAACTTTGTCGGCATCGCGGGTGTTCCAGCCATCTTCGGCAAGGCGTACTTTCTCGATGGCCGATTCACGAGTGAACGGGGGAAGTGGCGGACGGGGTGCTTCAATGGACACGGCGGGGCCTCCAATCAAGTGGATGAACGGGTTTCGACGGGTTTTGATCACTCAGGCGTCAGCGCCTGGCCTGCTCCAACAACGCCGCTGCAACGTCCCTTGCAGTGTCTGCGGCGTTGTAGTCGCCCATCACGCGCGAGACGGTGATGGCGCCTTCCATGAGAACCAGTAGCTGCCGCGCCAGCGCGGCCGGCTGCTCGATATCCAGTTGCCCGGTCAGTTCCAGCGTGTAATCGAGCAGCTTCTGCTTGTGATGTTTTGCGATGTGGCGAATCGGATCGCCGGGATCGCCGACCTCGCCCGCGGTGTTGATGAAGGCACAGCCGCGATAGCCCTCGGACTGGAACCAGCCCTTGAGCACGGTGAACATGCCGAGGATGCGTGCTTCCGGGGTGTCGGCCTTATCGCACTCCTGCTGGAACCACTGAAGCCAACGAACATCGCGTGCGTTCAAAGCAGCTGCAGCAACCTGGTCCTTGTTTTCAAAGTGCCGATAGATGCTCTTCCGGGCAACGCCGGAGGTCTTCACCAGTAGGTCCATGCCCGTGGCGTGGATCCCGTTCTGGTAGATCAGGGCCTCGGCCGTGGCCAGGATCTTCTGCGCAGTGTCGGTGCCGGTCTTGTGCATGGCTGCAAGGTAGAACGACCATTCTATCTTGTCAACGGGCAATGGGTGGCGGTTCGTGTGTGCACAACCGTGCAAGACGATCTATCAAGAAATCCGGACAGTTCATCACCCAGGCGCCTGATTGCTGGCGCAAAGTACGCCTCACCACCCACCCATGAGAGTTCCCGCATGAGCACCTTCGCCCGCACCCTGGCCATTGCCGCCCTCGCCCTCTCGGTCCAGGCCGGCCTGTCCGCGCAGGCCGCCGAACCGGCCAAGCCGGCGGCAGTCACCAGCATCGCGCGCACCGCCAGCTACATCACCACTGCCGATGGCGTGCAGCTCTACTACAAGGACTGGGGCCCGAAGGACGGCCCGGTCGTTACCTTCAGCCACGGCTGGCCGTTGAACTCGGACAGCTGGGAATCGCAGATGATCTTCCTGGCCAACCACGGCTACCGCGTCATCGCCCATGACCGTCGTGGCCACGGCCGTTCCAGCCAGCCGTGGGACGGCAACGACATGGATCACTATGCCGATGACCTGGCCACGGTGATCAACACGCTCGACCTGCATGACGTGACCTTGGTGGGCTTCTCTACCGGCGGCGGCGAAGTGGCGCGCTACATCGGCCGCCATGGCACCGGCCGGGTGAAGAAGGCGGTGCTGATCAGCTCGGTGCCGCCGTTCATGCTGAAGACCGCCGACAACCCGAACGGCCTGCCGATCGAAGTGTTCGATGGCATCCGAAAGGCGCAGATGGACAACCGCGCGCAGCTGTACAAGGACATCCCGTCGGGCCCGTTCTACGGCTTCAATCGCCCGGGCGCGAAGGTGTCTCAGGGCTTGATCGATGCGTGGTGGGCACAGGGCATGCAGGGTGGCCACAAGAACACCTACGATTCGATCGCCGCGTTCTCGGCCACCGATTTCCGCGCCGACCTGAAGAAGTTCGATGTGCCGACGCTGGTCATCCACGGCGATGACGACCAGATCGTGCCGATCGACATCTCCGGCCGCCAGTCGGCAAAGCTGATCAAGAACGCCAGGCTGATTGTGTACCCGGGTGCGCCGCATGGCCTGACCGACACGCACAAGGATCGCGTCAACCAGGACCTGCTGACGTTCCTGCAGGAAAAGTAAGCCCCGCGGGCTCCGGCATATCGCCGGAGCCCCTTGCATCAGGTCACGCTTTCGCAGCCGCGCGCCATGCGGGCCACGCTTCGCTGATGACGCCAACCGCGGACTTCAGGAACAGCAGCGCGATCACTGCGCCTGCTGCGATGTCCACATCAGAACGAAACCTGCGCTCGCACGCCGGCGGTGTTGCCGGAATCCGGCCCCTGGGCGTTGCCGACCTTGTTGTCGGTCTTCCAGTGAACGCAGTTCAGCACCAGGCGTGACCAGTTGTTGACGACCAGTTCACCCCGAGCGTCCATGCGGTGCCCTCGCCACCCCGGGCCGCATCGAGAAAGTCGTAGCGGTCGTAACGCGCAGCCAGCTCGAAGGCGCCAACGCCACCTTCCTGCACCGGGCGCAATACCCGTGTGGTGCCCCATACCCCGGAGCGGCTGCTAGTTGCTTTCGATTCCAGTTATATGAGTGACGTGGGCCGGATCCAGGATGATCACCTGCTCTGCAGTGCGCTTTGGGGACGGATCGTTCGCGCTACTCCAGGTTCGGCCTGTTCAAGTAGTCAATCAACGCCTCAAGCTCTTCCCCGTACATAGCGGGCTCCGACTCGGCATCGAAGCCCTTTTCGCACAATTCGGCCGCAATCACTTCGATGATCGCTTTGCGGTCGTCCGACGTAACGTGATTACCTGCCAATCGCTCTGCAAGCAGAGGTGCAGCATGTCGAGCGGCAAGAACCTTTCCGGCCAAGGACAACATCTGTTGTTCGTTTTCCGTAAAACGCCTGGCCATCGAGCCCCCTCTGTGTTTGTTGCCCAAGTGGCGATCACCCTCCCTTGATGGTTGACGACCACCACGGCATCTTTCCCCGTCATCATGACCTGCTCTCCTTCGGTGAGAGCCACGTTGCGCGGATGCTGCAGCGGGTGCGGCCTACTTTGCCGCCCGCTGGCGCCCGGTCGTGCCACTGAGCCAGGTTTGCTTGAGAAAATCCCGCAGGGCCTGGAAGCGCGGGGTGTCATACAGCGACCGGTGCGTCCACAGCCACACTTCCTTGCTGAGTGCCGGCGCATCGCGCACGCGGATCAACCCGCCCACATGCTGGGCAACCGCGCATTCTATGACGCCCAGCCCGGCCCCCGAGGTGACCCCATCGAGCACCCCAACTGAATAGTTGCAGCGAAGCCAAGGACGGTTTGCACCGGGCAGCGAACGCATCCAGCGTTCCACCTCAAATTCCACGCGCGGCTCATCCAGACCCACGAATTCCAGCTCATGCCATGCCTGGCTGGCAATCGCCGCCTGCCGCCGCGCAGCGTAGGCCTGGTTGGCGTACAGCGCGTAATCCATCTGCCCCACGCGGTCACCACGCAGATCACCTGTGTCGGGCGGGCCGTAGCGCAGCAGGGCGTCGGCCTCGCGGCGCGCCAGGTTGTAAGGCTCGCGCGACGTGAGCACCTCCACATCCAACGAAGGGTGCTGGTGGTTCAAGCCGGGAAGCAGCGTAATCAGCATGAAGCTGGCCCACTCATCGGCGTTGATGCGCACTGTGCCCACCAGCTCCCTGGGCGTATCAACCTGGCGAGCGATCTCGTCGGCGGCCTCTTCCATCTGCTCGGCCAGTGCAAACACTCGCTGCCCCAGTTCCGTGGGAACGCAGCCGGTTGAAGTGCGCTCTACGACCTTGCCCCCTAGTCGCTCCTCCAGCGCATCCAGTCGGCGCGATAGCGTGGCCGTGCTCATACGGGCCGCCTTCGCCGCCTCGCGCAGGGTGCCGCCTCGGATCACGGCCAACAGCACGATCAGGTTGTCCCAGGGAAAGTGTTTCATGGATGAAACGGCTGCCTGCGTTATTGGCTATTTTGATTCATTTTTGAAGCTTATATCATGCCGCCCGGGCACATTACGAGCGTGGATAGCCGCTCTGCCCCACCCCTCTCGATTCGCTCTTACATCCGCTCGGCACTGCCGGCGGTGAACATCAGGTGCTGCAGCATGAATTCCAAAAAGACCCTCTGGGACCGCCTCCTCCACGCCGTCCTCTTTGAAGCCATTGCCCTGTGCCTGTGCGCTCCGGTGATGTCTTACCTGCTGGGTAAATCGCTGTTTGAAACCGGTGTGCTGACCGTCGCTCTGGCGACGTGCGCGATGCTCTGGAACATGATCTATAACGCGCTGTTTGACCGGGTGGAGAAGAAGATCGGGTTCAAGCGAACCGTGCCGGTGCGGATTGCGCATGCGGTGGGGTTTGAAGGCGGCCTGGTGGTGGTTGTGGTACTGCTTGCCGCGTGGTGGCTGTCCATCTCCTACTGGGACGCGTTCCTGCTGGAGCTGGGCCTGATTGCGTTCTTCCTGCCTTACACCTATGTCTACAACCTGGTGTATGACAAGGTGAGAGAGCGGCTGCTGCAGCGGAATTTTGCAGATCGGGCAAGGCAGGCGTGAGTTGACGCCGTGCAGAGGTTGGCGGCACACGGCGAACGGATTCACTGATTGATCGCCGACCTGCGAAATCCAAGGGGTACTCGCCGTTGTCGCTTCGGCGTCCCCGTTTCCGTCTTCAGAAGAGGGGCCGCTTCCTCGGCGATAGGTTATGGGCCGGGTGCGCCAAACGGACTTTTCCCAGCAAAGGAGTGTAGCTATGAAGCGCAGTGTCGTAAGAGGGGCTATCGCGTTTTCCATGCTCGCGGCAGCTGGATCATCGGGCGCGTACAACGTTGAAAGCAGCGACCCCATGCGGAAGCTTGTCTGTGAGGCGATGGGAGGCGTGGACGTTACCGGAGAGGGTGTACTGACGATGGGGAAAGATGTAACCGCTGCTGCGGTTTGTCAGATGCCCGCGTCGCAAACCGCTTCGAGAAGCGCCGCCGCCGCTCCCAGGGCGTTTCCCCTGTCGCCGGTAACGGCGGCCGTGCATCCGCCGTCCGGGAACCTCGTTCTGCCCGCCGGTGAAACGCAGGTCACAACGTCTTGCGGCGCCGATCTGCACATCCCCGCAATCTCCGGGATGCCCTCGGTGAGTGCAGGGCTATCGACTGTCAAATGCCGCGGGTACAACACGCCGACCAACTCAAGCGCAGGGTGCAGCATTGATTGGACCGGACCCACGAACGTTACGTTGGGCGCTCAGCCATATGGTGGACGTGTTGTCGTCAACTTTTCCTGTGTGGCTTTCCGCTCGGGAATTCCAACTGTCATGGATTATGAGTATCACGACCCAACCTATCCCCGGCTGATCTATCAAGCCAGGGATGTGACGGGATACTTGAACATCGCCCGGTAAGGTGCGTAACGGCTGAAGCAGGGAGGAGCAATGGACAGTCGCTGGCCTACGATTCTGGTTCTTTCAGTTGCAGTGGCCGCGTGCGCTTCCCAGCCTCGCTCAGCTCCCCCGCCGAGCGAGGCTGTGCCACTGAAAGATGGCAATGCGGAACAGCTCACCAAGCGCCTTCTTCCGCAACTGCCGCCACCGGGGACTGAAGTGCCTCCGGCCGAGAAGATCATTCGTGAGGCTCCCAACAGAAAGGACCTCATCGTCATCCCGAGACAGGACCCTGCCTGAGACATCATCGAGCAATTGATGGTCCAACCGGTGGGTGATCCTTTCACCGCAGCACAGCGTCACAGGCGATACATGCTGCCCGCGCTGTTCGCCGCCTCCCGTTCAATGCACTCGGCCATCGGCAATCCCTCTGACCACCCGGCAGCCATGGCCAGCGCATCACGCATCGGATCGGACGCCTTGGCGCGCTCATTGCGGATACGGCAGGTTTCCGGGTCTTTGGCGAACAGCCCGCGCGCGAACATACGACCCTGTTCTGCCAGCTTCGTAGTCTTGGGTGTACGGAGGGCGGCGAAGCGCGGCAGCGCCTCATCCAGCTGGCTCCCTGTACTCTCCAGGCATCGCGCCAGGTGCCAGGCATCCTCCAGCGCCTGGCAGGCTCCCTGTCCTGACGTCGGCAACGGTGCATGCGCTGCGTCACCGATGAGCAGCACGTTTGCGCGGCTCCGCGTGTGCAGCGGCTCAAGGTCGTGCACGGCAATCCGCTGGACGGAGTGCGCCGCAGTGGCCTCGATCAAACGCGCGACAGGCTCGGGCCACCCTGCGAACAGATCCCTCACCTCGTCGCGCATGTCTGCTGCGGGCGTTGTCGTGGGGAGTGGCCGCGCCTGGGCGGCCGCCCAGTACACCAGGTCTGCTCGGATCGCGACGCAGCCGAAGCGGTCGCCGGCCCCCCAGTAATCCTGGATCCCGACCTCGCTCACCAGTGCTTTGCCCTGCGCGACCCCGATCCAGTTCACGAATCCTTGGTAAATGGGCGTACTGTCTCCCGCAACGAACCTGCGTGCCACCGAGTTCATTCGCCCATCTGCCCCCAGAATCAGGTCCGGACGGATGCACTGTCCGTTGTCGAACCGCGCCATGGCCTTGCCATTTGCATCCAGCTCAATCGCTACCGCGTGATGTCCGAACACCACCTGGATTCCCGCCCGCGTCACGTGGTCCAGCAGCACCGCCTGCAGGTCACGGCGAAGGATCGTATGGGTCGGGTATCCCATGATCCGATCCAGCAGCGTGATGTCCAGACCGCCCAGCCCGTCACCCGCTGCATCCCTGCGATGTACTGATGTCGGCCGGCCGCCGACAGCACCGATGTCCTCCAGCAGCCCAAGTTCCTGCAGTACGAAGCTGGCGTTGGGCCAGAGCGTGACGCCGGCGCCCATGGTCGACGGCCCGACCCGGCGTTCGTAGACACAGCAGTTGTGCCCTTGCCTGTGCAGGGCAAGGGCCGCGCTCAGGCCTGCGATTCCACCGCCCAGTATTCCAATTTCCATTCCGATGCAGCCTTCTCGATTCGCCCAGGCACGCCGTTGCACGGCATCCATGGGACGGGCGTGCAGTCTGGACTCTGCCAATACTGACAACTAGCATGCAGAACTGAGATTTATTCGTACCCATGGCGGGATAATCGTGCGCAGCAGCTTCGACCTGAACACCGTCCGTGTCTTCGTGGCCGTGGTAGACGAGCAGAGCTTTTCCGGTGCGGCGCGCCTGCTGGCCCTGCCCGCTTCCAATGTCAGCCGCCACGTTGCTTCGCTGGAGCGCAGGCTGGGGGTTCGGCTGTTGGAACGCAGCACCCGCCATCTGCGCATGACCGAAGCTGGCAGGTTGCTGTACGCACGCTCCAAGCCCCTGCTCGATACCCTGCTCTCAACCGAGGAAGAGCTGGGCGCGGTGCAGCGCGAGCTGAAGGGAGTGCTGCGGATGAGCATGCCGAACGAGGCGCCCAGGCTGCTCGCACCCATCCTTGCCGAGTTCTGCAGTCTCCATCCCGGCATTGAACTGGAGTGCGACACGCGGCTGAGCGGCCCGGAAGCGCTGCGGGACGATATGGATCTCACCCTCTTCTTCCATCGGGGGCAGCAGGATGACAGCGCGTTCATCACCCGCGAACTGGCGACATTGCCGAGCATCGTGGTGGCCGCCCCGGCATTGCTGGCCAGGACCGGAACGCCGCGCCAGGTGCGCGAACTCAAGTCCATGCCCTGCATCACCACTGCCAGTGCACTGAAGGGACAACCCTGGCAGTTTGTGGACCCGTCGGGAAGCATCGTGAAGGTGCCGGTGCGCAGCCGCTATCGGGTCGACAGCGGGGAACTTGCAGTAGCAGGTGCACGCCAGGGTCTGGGCTTCGCCATCGTTGCGGCTTACCCGTGTCAGCAGGATCTGACCGAGGGCCGGCTGCAGAAAGTGCAGTTGGATCTGAACCCGGCGCCGCTACAACTGCTCGGCGCATACAGTCACCGGCACTCGGTCACCGCGCGGGTGCGGGCGTTGTTGGAATTCATCCAGGCCCGGCTGCTAGGGATCGGAGAGATGTCCGGGTAGTGGCCTCAGCCGCCCTGTCCCAGCTCGCGCGCCAGGAACGGCGCCGTCCTGCTGCCCTTGGCACGGGCCACCTGCTGCGGCGTGCCCTTCGCCACGATGGTGCCACCCGCACCCCCTGCACCCGGCCCGACATCAATCACCCAGTCCGCCTGTGCGACCGCGCGCATGTCATGCTCGATCATCACCACCGTATTGCCCGCGTCCACCAGCCGCTGCAGCTGCACCAGCAGCCGGTCCGCGTCCGACGCATGCAGGCCGGTGGTGGGTTCGTCCAGCACGTACAGCGTGCGCCCGCGCTGGCTGCGCTGCAGCTCGGTGGCCAGCTTGATGCGTTGCGCTTCACCGCCTGAAAGTTCCGTGGCCGGCTGGCCCAACCGCAGGTAGCCCAGGCCGATCTCCTGCAGCAACTGCAGCGGCCGGGCAATGGCCTCTTCCTCGCTGAAGAACGCATGCGCCTGGTCGACCGTCATCTGCAGGACCTCGGCGATGTTGCGGTCATTCCACTGCACCTTCAGCGTGGCGTCGTTGTAGCGGGCGCCATGACAGGTGGGGCACGGCGCATAGACGCTGGGCATGAACAGCAGTTCGATGCTGACGAAACCCTCGCCCTCGCAGGTCTCGCACCGGCCCTTGGCCACGTTGAACGAGAAGCGGCCGGCATCGAAACGGCGGCGGCGCGCGGCCGGTGTTGCGGCGAACAGCTTGCGCACGTGATCGAACAGCCCGGTATAGGTGGCCAGGTTGGAGCGTGGCGTGCGGCCGATGGGCTTCTGGTCGACCTGCACCACCCGCTGGATGGCGTCTACATCGCCGGCCAATGTGCCCCGGGTCGTTTCGATCACGGCTGGCCCGTCGGTGGGCGCGCTATCGGCGTTGTCGTCCGCAGGCTCATGCCCGAGGTGCAGCAGCAACAGCTCGGGCAGCGCCTGCGCCATCAGGCTGGACTTGCCGGAGCCGGAAATGCCGGTCACGGCTGTCAGCAGTCCCAGCGGCACCTGTGCGTCCACGCCCTGCAGGTTGTGGCGGTGGATGCTCTTCAATTCCAGCCAGCGGTTGGCGCTACGCTGTTGGCTGGCAGGTGCCGGCACCTTGTCGAACAGATACAGGGCCGTGCGTGAATCCTGGATCTGGCGCAGGCCGTCGGGCTCGCCACTGTAGAGAACGCGCCCGCCGTGTTCCCCCGCCTGCGGACCCACATCCACCAGCCACTGCGCGCGGCGCATCAGCTCCAGATCGTGTTCAACAACGAACACCGAGTTGCCGCCGTCGCGCAGCCGTTCCAGTGCGTCGTACAGCGCCTGGCTGTCGGCCGGATGCAGGCCGGCCGAGGGTTCATCAAGCACGTACAGCACGCCAAACAGCAGCGAGCTGAGCTGCGTCGCCAGCCGCAGGCGCTGCAGTTCGCCCGCCGACAGGGTTGGCGTCGCACGGTCCAGCGAGAGATAGCCCAGGCCCAGGTCACGCAGCTGGCGTACACGGGCCATGACCCCGCCTGCCAATCGTTGTGCCGCCAGGCGCTTCTCTTCCGACAGGGCGGAAGTCAGGCGCACATCGGGGGCACCCTCATGGGTCGCCTGGCCACTCGCGGCCCGCCGGGCGCGATCGCGGGGTGTCGGACTCCTGCGGGTGCGAGCGCCCTTGCTGTGTGCGCCGAAATCACCTTGTGCGATGGGCTCCAGCAGCGCTGCCAGCTGATCCAGCGGCAGCCGCATGAACTCACCGATATCCACGCCGGCAAAGGTAACCGAGAGCGCCTCCGGCTTCAGGCGTTTTCCATGGCAGGCCGGGCACAACCGGCCTTCCATGTAGCGCGAAACGCGCTTGCGCATCAGCGCGCTCTGGGTGTTGGCAAAGGTGTGCAGCACGTAGCGGCGTGCGCCGGTATAGGTGCCCATGTAGCTGGGCTCCTGCTTGCGCTTGAGTGCGGCACGGGTCTCTGCGGGCGTGAAACCGGCATAGACCGGCACGCTGGGGGCTTCCTCGGTGAACAGGATCCAGTCCCGGTCCTTCTTCGGCAACTTCTTCCATGGCACGTCGATGTCGTAGCCCAGCGTGACCAGGATGTCGCGCAGGTTCTGGCCATGCCAGGCCGGCGGCCAGGAGGCGATGGCGCGCTCGCGGATGCTCAGCGAGGGGTCCGGAACCATCAGCGCTTCGGTCACTTCGTAGACATGCCCCAGGCCATGGCAGGTGCTGCAGGCGCCCTGTGGCGTGTTGGGCGAGAAGTCCTCGGCGTACAGCATGGGCTGGTTGGCTGGGTACGCACCGGCGCGCGAGTACATCATGCGCACCAGGCTGGACAGCGTGGTCACGCTGCCCACTGAGGAACGTGCATTGCTGGCCCCGCGCTGCTGCTGCAGGGCTACTGCCGGCGGCAAGCCGTCGATGGCATCCACGTCCGGCACGCCCGCCTGGTCGATCAGGCGCCTGGCATACGGCGCGACGGACTCGAAGTAGCGCCGCTGCGCTTCGGCGAACACGGTACCGAAGGCCAACGATGACTTGCCGGAACCCGACACCCCGGAAAACACCACCAGTGCATTGCGCGGAATGGAGACGTCGACATTCTTGAGGTTGTGCTCGCGCGCACCACGCACCTCGACGCAACCGCTGGCGGCGGCAGCGCATGACGATTCACCAAAGGGGGTGTTGGACATTTCAGTGTTCCTGCATTCGGTGGGCGGGTCACGCATGGCGCGGCCGGTAGGCCATTCTCGCTGCTGCGGAGTGAATGGTGTGAGCGCGCCACGGGCGGCATGCTGCCTTCACGTCCCCTTCGTACGCCATTGCACAGCCAAGGGCTAGCGTGGAGCATCTGCACGATGGGAGGCGATCATGCACCCCGATGTACTTGGCTGGGTCGCCACGGCGGTTCTGATGGCGACGTTGATCCGGCAGATGGTGAAGCAGCGGCAGTCGCCATACCCGGAGGCGGTATCGAAGTGGTTGTTCGTGGGCCAGATGACAGCGTCCGCGCTGTTTACGGTGTATAGCGCGATGCTGGGTAGCACCGTTTTCGTGGTGACCAATGCGATGTTGCTGTTGACGGCCGTGGTGGGACAGGTGATGGCCTGGCGCCGTCGCGGCCGCCCCCGAACACCCCCGCCCTGCTGATTGTTAACGCGCTTTGCCTGAAGGCTTGACGCCACGTTGCTCCGCCCTTGATGGGGCCGCTCACGATGCAGTTCCTATGCTGGGCGCGCCACCTGAGCCGTGGCACCAACCTGGAGACCGCATCATGCAACGTGATCAGAAAGACCTTCCCCACCCGGACCCGGAAGCACAGAACCCCGATCCTGTCAGTCCACTGCAGGCGAAGCTGCACAACCGCCGCAACCATGACGAGGCGCTGCAGGAGACCTTCCCTGCCAGTGACCCGATCTCTCCCTTTGTCGCTGCACCAACACCGGAAGAGCAGGCCAAGCGTCTTGGGGAGCGGGGCAAGCTGCCAGACCGCCGCACGGATAAGGAGGCCGCAGGAGGTGACCAGTGATCCGGCGCGGTTTTGCGCGTATTCCGGCCGCAACGGCACGATTGTCGGGCAGCCTGGGCGCATTCGTCGCCGCGCTGGGTGTGATCATCACCTGGGCTGCCAGCGGGCCGGCCTTCCAATTCGATGATACGTGGCAGCTGGTGGTGAATACGGGAACGACCATCGTGACCTTCCTGATGGTGTTCCTGATCCAGCATACGCAGAACGCCGATACGGCCGCGCTGCACATCAAGCTGGATGAACTGATCCGGGTCAGCAAGGATGCCAACCAGGAGCTGTTGAACCTGGAATCGATGGAGCCCGCTCACCTTGAAGAGATTCGCCAGCGTTACGAGGCACTCGCGAAGACCGCTGCAGACATCAAGTCCAAGAAGGAGCGCTGCATGCCCTGCGATGCGGATGCCGCCGCCGAAGCCTGAAGGGCGCCGCGACGGCGGCAGACCCGCGTGGGGATGTCCTGGCTGCCTGGCGGGGCGTTGCAGCGCTGTTCCGACGGAGGCCATCGACCGGGGACGCAAGCAGTCCCAAGCTACGATGCCATCGTGAAGCCATTCCGAAGGCCTGCCGGCATTGAAATGCAGCCACACACAGTGACAGGCACCGCTTCGTGAAGACGGCGCGCAGGGTTTCTGCTGGCGTTCCCATGCCGCCTTCACTTGGCCCCTGCTTGGGCGCAACTGGGCGACGCCTACTCTGAGCGCTCCACTCACTGCGGAGCCCACTATGGCTATCAAGACGGCGGAAGACCTGTTCATCCACGAACTCTCGGACATCTACAGCGCCGAGAAGCAACTGACCAAGGCCCTTCCACGCCTGGCCCGTGCGTCCGAGAACCCGGATCTGGCGGCGGCCTTCGAAACGCACCTGGAAGAAACCCAGGGCCAGATCGAGCGCATCGACCAAGTGGTGGAGCTGCTTGGCATCCGCCTGAAGCGCATCAAGTGCGCGGCGATGGAGGGTCTTGTGGAGGAAGGCAAGGAAGTGATCGACAGCATCGACAAGGGCCCTGTGCGTGATGCCGCCCTGATTGGTGGCGCGCAGAAGGTCGAGCATTACGAAATTGCGTCCTACGGCACCATCGCCGCGCTGGCCAAACAGCTGGGCTACAAGGATGCCCTTCCCTTGCTGCTGGAGACGCTGGAGGAAGAGAAGGCGACCGATGAAAAGCTGACCCTGCTGGCCAAGGGCGGCGGCAACGCGAAGGCCGCGCAGGCTGCCTGAGCCGCGTCGAACAGAGCCCGGCCGCCATGGAAGGCGGCCTCAAGGTTCGTACAGCACTTGGTCGTTCGGGCAGAAGAAGGTGCGTCGCCGGGTGGTACCCATGTACAGCTTGCTGATTGGGCCACCGCAGATCGGGCAGATCCTGCGCGTGTGTACCTGCCAGTGCTTCTTCAGCTCGAAGCAGCGCTTCCACTCCAGGAAATCGAAGCTGTAGGTGCGTGCCTGCGTGACCAAGGCAGTGAGCTTGCGCGGCGGCAGGTCGCCCAGCCGCGTGGCAGGGTGCACGCCTATACGGAACAGCACCTCGTTCTTGATGATGTTGCCCACGCCGGCAAAGACCGTCTGGTCCAGAAGCGCATCACAGACCATGACGTCCGGCATTGCCTTCAGCTTGCGCCGGGCCAGCTTCGGATCCCAGGCATCGTTCATCACGTCCGCGCGCCAGTCGTAGACGTCGTCCAGCGGCTCGTCGATCAGCCGCACGGAGCACGCATAGAAGTTCAGCTCGCCATTGTCGAACCCCAGGGACACCCGCGCCGGGGTTGGCTTCCGTTCGTCGATGCGCCAGCTGCCGAACATCATCAGATGGATGCGCAGGGTCTGGTGGCGGAACTCCAACAGGAAGTGCTTGCCCCAGCTGCGAACCGCTTTCACCCTGCGCCCTTGAAGTGGCGACAGATCGATCCGGCTGTTCCCTGAAACGGTGCGGACGACGTGCCCTTTGAAATGCCTCGCAGCTTCGCGCAGCAGGACAATGGATGGGCCCTCAGGCATGCTCGCCCTCCTGCAGCAGGGCCTGCAGGCGCAGGGCGTTGCTGGTGGCGTGGCCCTGTGCGGTATTGTCCAGTACGAACCAGACTGATCGTTGCGTATCCGATTCGAGCTCTAGCTCCCGCGCCAGGCCCGCCAGGGCCTGTTCGCTGTAGGCGCTTCGATAGATCTGCGGCTGGCCGTGCCAGCGCCAATAGCTCCACGTGCGGTCCCCACCGGGAGTCGCAGCTGAGGACGCCCGTGCCGGGTCCGCTGCAACCCGTGCAACACCATGGTCGCTCAGCAGGGCGTCCGCTTCCATGGTGAACCAACTGGGATGGCGCGGCTCACAGGCTACATCGACCTGGGTACGTGCGCGCAGACCCTGCAGAAAGCTCTCCGCCGTCGCCGGTTCGTATGCCAGGCTGGGTGGCAACTGGAGCAGCAGCGGCCCCAACCTGTCACCCAGTGCCAGCACGCCATCGAGGAACCTCTGCAGCGGTGGCATTGCATCGCGAAGCCGATGTTCATGGCTGATCGAGCGCGGCATCTTCACCGCGAAGCGGAAATGGTCCGGCACGCTCGCAGCCCACCGTGCATAGGTGCTGGGCAAGTGCGGACGGTAGAACGAGGAGTTGACCTCGACCATGGGCAGGCGGGTGGCGTAGCGTTGAAGAACGCTATTACCCTGCCCAAAGGCTTCCTGCGCCGACCGGGACAGTGACCAGCCGGCGCAACCGATGCGTACCGGACCAGACGGCGACGGAGCTGTGTTCATCGCGCCACCCAGCCGTCAGGTTCCAGAGCACGACTGGCAACGCCTTCCACATTTGACTGCGTCACCGACAGCAGGCGATCGAGCGCGCTGGTGCCTGAAGCCAGCGCCGATGCGCTGCACACGAAGCCTGTCCAGTCGGAGATGGCGATCTTTCCCAGCGCCAGTACATCCACCCGCACGCAGCACATCCGCCAATGGGAGAACTGCCGTCGGCCCACCCTCCCCCGGTTGAGTTCGACCACGCCACCGTGGCTGCCGGATGCCAGGATCCGCTTGTACGCGGCGTTGACCCCGGCGTCGGGACCTTCGAGGTACTGCAGAAAGCGGGTGCCATCAAACAACAGCGTACCGGTGACATCGGCGGATTCATTGAACAGCACCGCGTCCATAACAAGCTGCTGCAGTCGCTCCGCAGTCAGGCTGTCGGACGCTTCACTTACATAGGCAATTGCGCGAAGAGGCATGACACCACCGGTTGTTGCAGACGGCTCCACCATAGCGACGCGGATCGTACGCGCGGTGACACCGGTGTGGAGGTTGCGTCGAGCTGTGGGGTGGCCGCTGCGCATCGCGTCTATACGCAACGTGCGCTTCGGATGTGCGCGCGCGTGCCAGCGCATGGCGGACTTCAGCTGCGACGGCGGCCGGCATGGGCTGACGGTGGCAATCAAGGCGGAATGCCTTATCGGCCCAGGTCGCACTCAGGCGGTCATCGAGCTGGAGAGTGCCGCGCCCGGGAAACCCTTGAACTTGGCCGGGTCCCGGCCCGGTTCCGCCGACATCAGCGCTTGCATCACGTGATGCTGGACGCGATGCCCACTCTCCTCCATGCTCACGAAGTACACAAAACGGCCATCAAACTTGGCCTGTGCCCCCTCCAGGGCGGTGTTGGCCTGAACGGCTCGCTTCAGCGACTTCATCCACGCCCGCTCAGGTGTGCGATCAAGCTCTATAACAATGGCGGTGCCACCGCAGTCCAGGGACATGCTCTCGACACGCAGCAGGCGGGGCGAAGCAGGATCGGTTCCAGGTCGATGCATGGCGGAAACTCCGGTGTCGAAGATGGCGGCAGTAATCCATGGCCGCTGCCAAAATGCCGTCAACAAACACCGGGCTCTTTCCACGCCACCTCGACAGCATTGGCAACACCTGCCCCAGCTTCGCACCAGGCTGACATTCCACACTCGCAGCGTTGATGCAGCACAGCACACACTGCAGTTCCCGAGGCAATACAGGCATGCGCGCATGCAACCCGATATGAGCCAGCGCAGGTGCAACCTGCTGCTGGTGGAAGATCAGTTCGATCTGGCCGCACTGATGGAGCAGGCGCTCGAAGACGGAGGGGGCCAGGTAACCCATGCTTACAGCGTGTTTGATGCAATGGGTCTGTTGGAGAAGCAGACGTTCGATGGCGCCGTGCTGGATGTCGAGCTTCGTGACGGCATGGTCTTTCCGGTCGCCGATCGCCTGGCCGAGCTTGGCATCCCGTTCCTGTTTGTGTCTGCGGTCTATGACCAACTGGTACCACAGCGCCACCGAAGCGCGGCCTTCGTGGCCAAACCTTTCCATATCGCCCAGTTGCAGCAGGCCGTCCAACGCGTGATGGGCGATGCCTGCACGCCCTTGACCACGCACTGATCCTGCGTCGCAGTCAACTCAGTGGGGTGTCAGCAAGGGAAAACCCATTTCACTTGTCCTGCGCCGCCCTGCGAAATTCGGGAAGGTCGGCCTACAGCAAGCGCATCGACCAATCAGGCCGCTTTAGCATAGGGCTCGACGATCGAGAGGAGCTTCTCCATCGCTGTAGCTCCCGCCTGGTTCGTCGCCGCCCGCTGGATGAAACTGGTCCAGTCAGCAAGGGCGACCATCCGCAGCTCATCCGCACTGACTGGCAGGCAGCGCATTGGCCAGAACGGCAACCGTCGTTGCCCGACACGCCCGCGAGCAAGCTCCATCAGGTCGGTGTGACTGCCCGCGCCGCTGACGCGGGAGAAGGCCACATCCAGCCCATCGGCGGGGCCCTCCATGTATTGCAGGAAGTGCCGGCCGTCAAACAACAGAACCCCGGTCACACCCGCTGATCGGTTGAAGCGGGCCGCATCTTCCATCAGTGTTTTCAAGCGCTCGGACGTGAATCCAGGTACGGCTTCGCTGACGTAGACAATCGCTCTGTTCGGCATGATGACACTCCTACTCTCCCGGCCGCTCAATCTAAGGCCGGTGTCGTTGAGAGACCGTAAACGCCAAACGTGAATTGGTCACATATTGCCCGGCGAACCCGGGTTTTTCACAGTATTTTCGGTATTTCCCGCCACGGCGTGCCGAAACGGCTGATTTTCAAGCCAACAGGATCGGCTGGTCCGCTGTCGAAGCGGCGCCCGCCCTTCCCATCTCCGCCAGGTAGGCTGAAAACCCTCCTGTCGCGCGCCCTGCCAGGCGCGCACTGGTCATGACGAGCGGTGCACCCGCCCACCGCACATCAGCGCCGAGACGCTGCAATGTCCTCACCAGCTGGACGTCCTCCCCGCAGTGCAGTGGCGCAAAACCGCCTGCCGCAAGATAGGCCTGGGCGGAAACACCCAGGTTCGCACCGTGGATACGCCCATGATCGTCCCCCCATTGTTGCCGCCTCCGGAACGCCTTGCGCAGGCGCTCCTCGGCACTGCAGGTCGTTGCGATGTCCACCAGCCCGCAGAAGACGTCCTGGCGTCCCTCAAGCTGTGCGACCAGCCACTCAGGAGGCACCTCGCTGTCCGCGTCCGTGCTCGCCAGCCATCGTGCACCCCGGCCCAGCAGCTCGGCGGCGGCCCTGGCCCGGGCGATGCCGACGCAGCGTGCACGCAGCCGCAGCGTATCAACCCGTTGCTGGGCGCAGATGGATTCCGTGGCGTCCGAACAATCGTCCAGCGCAACAATCACCTCCACCGCTTCGCCGCCCAGCCCGGGATTCAGGGCCGCCCTCCTGATCGACTGCAGGCACCGCTCCATGCTCGCTGCCTCGTTGTGGGCCGGAACGAGTACGCCTATCACCGCAGGCCCTCCAGACGGGCCAACGACATCGCGCCGCGCGTCCACCCCTGCAGTACGAAGTCCGCGTCGCGATAGTGGAAGGCTTCCTGCAGGCCTTCAGCCAGGCAGCGATGCACGACCTCGGTGCGGCTCGCGCGTCCCGGGAACGAGGGCAACCAGTGGCAGGCCACCAGCAGCCCGTCATCGCGAAGCGCTTCCCCGATACCGGCGCGCAGCTCACGCAGTGCGCCGGCTCCCAGGTAGTAGCCCATTTCGCCGCAGACGATCAGATCGAAGCGGCCCGGCGGCCATTGCTCGGGATGGCTGGCGCAGTGGACCTGCACGTGAGGCAGGTGGGCCAGGTTGCGGCGCGCCTGGAACGCCGCACGCGGGCTGATGTCTGTTGCCAGAAGGCGCTCGCAGCGGGCGGCCAGGGCCTCGGTCAGCACGCCATTGGAACAACCCAGCTCCCACCCGCGAGTGAAATGACGCTGGCTCAGGCTTGCCAGCAACAGCGCACGCTTGCGTTCTTCATACCATCGGCTTCGGTAGCCGAACGGATCCTCCTGCTCATGCAGGTCATCGAAGTACGGTTGCGCGCTCATGCCAGGAATACCTCGTAGTTTCGGAAGAATCGGGTCAGTACATGCGCGGGCAGCACCGGAGGGCTGTTCAAGCCCGGCACGTCGCCCGTCTGCGTCCGGAAGTGCGCGATCGCGTTTCGTTTCGCGGCCGCCACTGTTGAAATGTCGACCAGTCTGGGCACCTCCCACGCCATATGTGCACAGGCCGGATCCAGCCAGTGCCATCCCCATACCGGGTACTCCAGGCGGCGGCACCCCACCGCCCGGGCGGCGCGGCAGGCAGCACGCCCTGCCGCTTCATGGTCGGGGTGGCCATCAAACCGCCATGGTGCCAGGACCAGGTCGCGGGGCTGCAGGTGCTGTTGCAGCCAGCCTTCCAGGCCCTGTTCGTGCGTGCTGACCGCGCCGTCGGCGATACCCAGGTGAAATATGGAACCGGCCGGGATGCCGAGTTCGCCAAGTGCCGCGGCAAGCTCCGCCCGTCGTGCCGACCGCAAGCGCCCAGGCGTCCACCACGGCTCGCCCGGATAGCATGCTTCGCCGTCCGTCACTGCAACGACGCTCACCTCCATGCCCTGCCCCACTGCGTGGTGAAGCAGTCCGCCACAGCCGAGGATCTCGTCGTCCGGATGCGGCGCGACCACCACCAGGCGGTCATGCCCGGTGCACAGCGCGCTTGCCGGTGTGATCGGCTGTTGCCAGAGCCAGCCGCAGCGCAGCCATGCCTGCTCCTGGGTTCCTTCGCCTTGCAGCGGTGCTTTAACTACAGCGCCCATGTCGCCTCCTGGGCCGCCCGCTGCCCACCCAACCACTCCCAATCGCGGTCGGCGTGGTTCTGGCGAAGGAACACGGTCAGGTCCGCGCAGCGGTGGGCATGGGCGTCTTCCAGGCACATGGGGGCCGGGCCCAGGGCCCGACCCGCCAGATCCAGCACGCGCGTAGCTGCACGCTCGACCACGCAACGCACCCGCACCACGTCCTCGCGGTGCGCCAATTCGGGCTCGGCATCGATGCATACCGCCAGTTCGCGGAGCAGCGCCGCGGCCGGCGCCAACGCGAGGTCCACTTCACCCAGTAGACGTGCGCGATGTCCCTCGGTGCAGGCTGATCGCATGCGCTCGGCCAGCGCGACCGCTGCACCAAACCAGACCGCCGCAATACCCGCGCCTCCATGCCAGAAGCCCGGTCGCTGCAGATAGTCATCGCGCGCGCCCAGTATCACCATCGGCGCGGCATCAAAGCGCACGGTGGTTGACGGAATCCCGGCCATGCCTACGGCGGGCCAAGGCTCACCCGACAGCGTCCTCCAGTGCTCCGCTGCCACCTGGCATAGCCACACCCCCTGAGCACTGTGAACCGTGACCAATGCGGCATCCACCCAGGCGCTGCCCGAACACCAGGGCTTGTCCCCGCGCAGCCTGCCCTCGGCGTCGATGCGGAGTGTGCTCGCCGGGCCCTCTGCGGCCCACACCGCCCACAGTTGGCCTTCAGCAACCGACGGTGCCTTCAACTCGGCGATGATCGCCTGCGCGTCGTAGTGCGCCTCCAGCACCTTGGCCAGGCAGAGATCTTCGGCCCCCAACGCCGCAAGCGCCCTCCAACGATCCAGTGTCTGCCCGCATCCCGGTAATGGCAGTTCAGGCTGCTGGACGAGTACCTGGCGGGCGCGGTTGATCAATGATGATGGCGGCGTCACATCCTGCATGAGGGCTTCTGCAATGAAGATATGTCATGAACGTAGGCGGCAGGCGGTCACATCACTGTCTTGGAGGTGTGGCGGGCACATGAATGCCCTGCGCAGTGATCCTCACGCACCTGTCCCACGCCGTTGCTGCCTCACGCGCAGGCACTGCTGCAATTCCCACAGCCATGGCAGCACCACCAGTACCACCGCCGGCAACAGAACGAGCCACCAGGCCTCAAGCGCCGCAGGATCCACGCTCAGCGACCACCGCGGCTGCGCGTGCCAGCCGACCCAGCCCAGCAGAACCCAGGGCGCGGCATCGAGCACGCTGTGCACGTGCTGCTCCGCTGGACTGATACGCCGGCGACCGTCCGCGCTGACGGTGTCGAAATAGCCGGTGATCGCGTGTGCGATGACCAGAAGCGCCAGGAGCGCGACGAGTGACCGGGTATTCTCCAGCAGGAGCCATGCCAGCACGCCACTGCCAATCAGCAGTAGCTGCAGCCCGTGCAATACGCTTTCCCGCAACGCAGAGGTGTGCGGCAGGTCGGTACGCCGGTGGAAATGGAAGTCGAGCCAACCGGCGGCCAACCAGAGCGCATAGACGCACGTCATGATGATCGCGCTCATGGCGGCATGCTCAAGGTGTCAATACGATCTTGCGGCAGTCGTCGTCCTTGGCATCAAACATTGCATAGCCTTGCGCTGCATCGGCCAGGCGCATCCGGTGCGAGATGATGTCACCCGGGTCCAGCTTTCCTTCCATGATGGCGTCGAGCAGTTCCGGCATCAGTCCCTGCACATGGGTCTGCCCCATCTTGAACGTCAGCCCCTTGTCGAACGCGTCACCCAGCAGGAAACCATGGATGAAGCCGGCGTAGACGCCTGGGATGCTGACCACCCCACCGCGGCGTGCAGCTGCAATACATTGTCGGATCGCCACGCCGCTGCTGCCTTCCAGCTTTACAGCGGTCAACGCTGACTCCAGCGCACTGCCCTCGGCCTCGAAACCTACCGCCTCGATGCAGGCATCTACGCCCCGCCCACTGGTCTGGGCGAGGATGAAATCGGCTGGGTCTTCGATCTCGTTGAAATCAATGGGGGTCACCCCATAGGCGCGGCGCGCATAATCAAGGCGGTAGCGAAGATGATCGATCATGAAGATGGTCTCGGCCCCCAGCAGGCGGCAGCAGGCCGCGCTCATCAGCCCGACCGGGCCCGCACCGAAGATGGCCACCGTTGAGCCCGGCTTCACCCCTGCGTTCAGCGCGGCCTGGTAGCCGGTGGGAAGGATGTCAGACAGGAACAGGACCTGCTCGTCGGCCACGCCTTCCGGAATACGTAGCGGGCCCACATTCGCCTTGGGCACGCGCACGAACTCCGCCTGGCCACCGGCAACCCCGCCATACAGATGGCTGTAGCCGAACAGCGCGGCCGGCGGCAGAAGGCCCTTCTGATTCAGCGCGGCGCCCTTGCCGGTATTGGTGGTTTCGCAGGCGGCATACTCGGCGAGCCGACAGTGGAAGCACTCACCACAGGCGATCACGAAGGGAATCACCACCCGATCCCCCGGCTTCACTTGGGTAACGCCGCTGCCGACCTCTTCCACGACGCCCATGAATTCGTGGCCCAGCACATCGCCGTCGTGCAGATCGGGAATCTTGCCCCGGTACAGATGCAGGTCCGAGCCGCAGATGGCGGTGGCGGTGACACGCAGGATCAGGTCGTCATCAGCCGCCAGTACCGGGTCCGGCACGGTCTCGACGCGTACATCCTTGCGGCCGTGGTAGGTCAATGCCTGCATCGTGCTTCTCCAGCAAGAGGGGGTTCCAGCATCGCAACACCCCCCGCCCCCTGCGGTGACATCCCGGTGTGCATGGTGTTCATTTCGCGACGTCACCGCGTTAACCGGACGGGTCGCACGCTTCAGCCCCCTGCTGCAGGAGCAACCCATGACCGACAAACTGCCCTTCAATCCGACCACGGACGTGGATGATCAGTCGAAGGCACATACGCCTGACAAGCGGCGCAATGATCGAGCCAGATGGAAGGAGCACGACATGCCCGACGATGGCGATGGCCCCAAGGCTGTACCCGAGGACTACGAGCGTCCTGATCCCGATCCAACAGGAAAGCGTTGAGTCCGCCTCACATACTGGATGCGCCGGATTCACAGCTCATGGCCCGCTGGCGGCGCAAGCTTCATCACGGCCATTGGAACAACCTGAACGAGGTGTTGCATGTGGAAACGCAACGGTCTCTCGCTGGTGCTGCTCGTGCTCACCGTCGTATTCATTGGTGGGCAGGCAGTTGCGGGACATCACGTGCACAACCAGGAGCTGGTGCAGCACGGACGCACGCCGATCGATCTCTGGCACTACCTGGCGACCGGGCATTTTGTCAGCGCCACATTCGAGAACTGGGAGAGCGAATTCCTGCAGATGGGGATGTATGTTCTTCTGACAGTGAGCCTGCGCCAGCGCGGTTCGGCCGAATCGCGGCCCTTGGACCCTACGCAGGAACAGAATCGCGTCGAGCCGGGGCCCACGCCCTGGCCCGTCAGGCGTGGTGGCGCATGGCAGATCATCTATGGCCATTCGCTTGCCATCGCCTTCGGCCTGTTGTTCCTGACCAGCTTTACGTTGCATGCATTGGGAAGCTGGCGCGCCGAACAGGCCGAGCAGCAGCTGCAGGGCCTGCCAGTGCCGGGCTTTCTCGAGCACCTGGCCAGCAGCACTTTCTGGTTCGAATCGATGCAGAACTGGCAAAGTGAGTTTCTGGCCGTGCTGTCTCTGGTTGTGCTGACCATCTTCCTGCGCCAGAAGGATTCGCCACAGTCCAAGCCGGTCGAAGCGCCGCATGCCCAGACTGGAGATTGAGACATGGCACGCCCCCCTTCTACCGCCCTGCTGATCATCGACATGTTCAGTCGTTTCGACTTCCCAGGTGCAGACGCGCTGGCGCCAGCGGCAGAAAAGGCGGCGCGGCAGATCCGGCGCCTCAGAGATCACTTCGATGACCGGAAGTGGCCAGTCATCTATGCCAATGACAACTTTTCTGACTGGAAGCGGGATTTCCGCCAGCAAGTGGAGCAGTGCCAGCGGGACGGGGGTTCGGCTGCGCGAATTGCCACAGTCCTTTCACCCCTGCCCGGCCACTATTTCGTGCTCAAGCCAAAACACTCCGCGTTCCTGGCCAGTCCCTTGCCGATTCTGCTGGCCAAGCTTGGGGTTAGCCGTCTTTGGCTCAGTGGCATGACGGCCGATTCGTGTGTCCTTGCTACGGCGCTGGACGCCAACGCGAGGGAGTTCGAGGTCGTGGTGGCATTGGAAGCCGTGGCGGCGATGCCTTCCCAGAAACGCCGTGCACTGGCAGTGCTGGCGGACTCGGGCGCAGCCCGGGTCGCTCGACTTTCATCGCTGGTCTCTGCGTAGTCGGCAGGATCAACCCGAGGCAGCTCAGGCCCGGTCCGCTACACCCTGTACACCGGCATGACCGGCGCAATGTGCACAGCAGAAGATCTGGCCCTTTCCTTCAACGCCATGCCCGATAACCGCGCAGTCGCAATGTGCGCAGCGTGGCGCGAATGCATGGATCGCGCATTCGAACGAATCGAAGGTTCCGCTGCGTCCGCCCTGCTGCAGGGTGAAACTCTTGTCGTAGTTGTTGCCGCAGACATCACAGGTGGCCATGTGGCACCCCTTCGTGTGTAAGGAAGGGGCAGTGTGGTGAGCGCAGGTGTCGGTGGCCGTGAACGCAGCGTGTCCAGGAGGTCCAGAATACGCATTGCAAGGTACTCGTAGAACGTGCCTCGCCCAGTTGACGGGTGGGCTGTCCAGGCATGCGTCTTGCCTGGTCAAACTCCTGCCTCGTTCTGCATCGGTTGGGATGCGGCACGTTTCCGGATCGGTAGCGAAGAACCCGCACGCGAGGGCCGGCTGCAGAAAGTGCAACTGGATCTGGGCCCGGCGCCGCTGCAACTGCTGGGTGCCTATAGCCACCGGCATTCGGTCACCGCGCGGGTTCCGGCGCTTCTGGAGTTCATCCAGGCTCGGCTGCAGGGCGGTGATCCTGTTCTAGTGAGCCCATCGCGGCTGTGATGCCGGACGGTCATCGAGGCAACATCGATCTAGACCCGCAATGCCTCCAGCACCAGGCTGAACGCCGGGGAAGGCTGCCGCCTGCTCGGGTAATACAGGTGATAGCCGGGGAACAGCGGGCACCAGTCCTCCAGCACCCGCACCAGACGGCCGCTTTCCAGATGGGGTGCCAGCTCATCAACGGGCAGATGTACCAGGCCCAGGCCGTCAAGCGCGGCATCGACCATGTGCGGTGATGTGCTGAACACCAGCGGGCCATCCACGCGCACATTGATCTCGCGACCCTTTTTCTCGTACTCCCACACGTACAGTCCACCGCTTGTGGGCAGGCGGATGTTGATGCATCGGTGGCCGGTCAGATCACCTGGCACCTTCGGCATTCCGTGTGCAGCGAAGTAGCCCGGCGTCCCTGCGGTGGCCATGCGCAGGCGTGGGCCGATGGGCAGGGCGACCATGTCCTTGTCGATGGATTCGCCAAGGCGAACACCGGCGTCGAAGCGGTCGGCAACGATGTCACGCAGTGCATAGCTGACGTCGAACTCGATGCGGATGTCCGGATAGCGGTGCAGCAGCGGCATCAGCTTGGGAAGCAGCACCGTGCGCAGCACGTGGTCGCCGCTGGTGATCCTGACCTGCCCGGCCGGTGTGTCCCTCAACGCAGTAAGGGCTTCGAGCTCCATTTCGATGTCGTCGAAGTGGTTGCCGATCGATTGCAGCAGGCGCTCGCCGGCGGTGGTCGGCGAAACGCTGCGCGTCGTGCGGGTCAGCAGGCGGATTCCCAGGCTCTCTTCCAGGGTCTTGATGGCTTGGCTCAGTGCGGACTGGGTGACCCCCAGCACGCCCGCCGCGCGGGTGAAGCTGCCCTCCCGCGCCACGGTCACGAAAGCCAGCAGGTCATTGAAGTTGCGTCGTGCCATGGGCGCAGTGTGTCACAGGAATTAATTAGCGCAACTAATTGACCTATTCGTAATTGATTATCTAATCAAGTGCCCCTGCGTGGCCCACACTGGCCACCTCCCCCACCACGGGAGCTCCGGCAGCCGGAGCCTTCCGCCGTCATCGCCCTTCTGGGCCTGGAAACCTTCATGAGTTCACTCAATCTCCCCCCGACCGGGGCGAGCGCGGCCGCGCCTGTTCGCTCGGCATCCCCCAGGGAATGGGGTGCCGTGCTGGCCCTGTCACTCGGCGCCTTCGCGCTGGTTGCTTCCGAGTTCATGCCGGTCAGCCTGCTGACGCCCATCGCCACCGACCTGCAGGTCAGTGAAGGCCAGGCAGGCCAGGCGATCGCGGTGTCCGGTGCATTTGCACTGGTCACCAGCCTGCTGGTCTCGCCACTGGCCGGGCAGCTGGACCGCAAATGGCTGCTGCTGGGCCTCACCACCGCGATGATCCTCTCGGGAACGCTGGCGGCACTGGCGCCCAGCTTCCCCGTGTTCATGCTGGGCCGTGCGCTGATCGGCGTGGCCATCGGTGGCTTCTGGGCCATGTCGGCCGCCACCGCCATGCGCCTGGTTCCTTCCCACCAGGTGCCCCGCGCACTGGCCATCGTCAACGGCGGCAACGCGCTTGCCACCGTCATTGCGGCGCCGATGGGCAGTTACTTCGGCGCCATCATCGGTTGGCGCGGTGCGTTCTTCTCGCTGGTGCCGGTGGCTGTGGTGGCCTTGCTGTGGAAGATCGCCGCGTTGCCATCGATGAAGGCGACCGCCGGGCGCGCGTCGTGGAATGTGTTCGCGCTGTTGAAGCGCCCACCGGTGGCGTGGGGCATGGTGGGCGTGAGCCTGTTCTTCATGGGCCAGTTCTCGCTGTTCACCTACCTGCGGCCGTTCGTGGAAGCCACGCTGCACGTATCGCCTTCGACGTTGTCGCTGTTGCTGCTGTTGATGGGTGCTGCGGGCCTGGCCGGCACGGTGTTGATCGAGCCCTTCGTGCACAAGGCACTGTTCCGCACACTGGGGCTGCTGCCCGCACTGATGGCC
This sequence comes from Nocardiopsis yanglingensis, assembly GCF_045809185.1. Lineage (NCBI taxonomy): Bacteria > Bacillati > Actinomycetota > Actinomycetes > Streptosporangiales > Nocardiopsidaceae > Nocardiopsis > Nocardiopsis yanglingensis. The sequence continues at coordinate 196,030 of NZ_JBJNRH010000003.1, forward strand.
GTGGTGGCGGTGTGCATGATCCTGCTCGGCAACACGCTGCCGAGGGTGGCGGTGTTGTTCGCCCTGTGGGGCCTGCTTGGCACGTCGGCGCCCGTGGCGTGGTGGTCGTGGGTGGCCCGCACCCTGCCCGATGACGGCGAGGCCGGCGGCGGCCTGATGGTGGCCGTGGTGCAGATGGCCATCGCCATCGGTGCGACCGTGGGCGGCCTGCTGCTGGACCACCAGGGCTACCGCGCCACGTTCTGGTTCAGCGCTGTCCTGCTGCTGGGCTCGGTGGTCACCTCGTACATCGCTGCGCGCTCGGCGCAGCGGCAACGCGTGCCTGTTCATTCCTGAAGGAGTTCGCCATGCACTACACCTCCCTGGGCCGATCGGGCCTGAAGATCAGCCGGCTGGGTCTTGGCACCATGAACTTCGGCGAGCTTGCCGACGAGCCAACCAGCTTCGCCATCATGGATGCCGCCGTGGACGCCGGCATCAACTTCTTCGACAGCGCAGACGTCTACGGGGGGCCGCAGTCGCCGGACATGGCGCAGGGCTTCGGCCTCTCCGAAGAGATCATCGGGCGCTGGCTCAAGCGCAGTGGCAAGCGTGACGGCCTGGTACTGGCGACCAAGGTGTACCAGCCGATGGGGCTGGGCCCGAATGATCGCCGGCTGTCGGCGTACCACATCCGTCGCGCCTGCGAGGCCAGCCTGCGCCGACTGCAGACCGACCACATCGATCTGTACCAGATGCACCACGTGGACCGGGCCACGCCATGGGAAGAAATCTGGCAGGCCATGGAACAGCTGATCCGCGAAGGCAAGATCACCTACGTGGGCAGCAGCAACTTTGCCGGCTGGGACATCGCCACCGCACAGGGCGTGGCTACTGCGCGGCACACCTTCGGCCTGGTGGCCGAGCAGAGCCTGTACAACCTGACCCAGCGCACGGTGGAGCTGGAAGTGATCCCGGCACTGCGCTACCACGGGCTGGGCCTGATCCCCTGGAGCCCGATCGGCATGGGCCTGCTGGGAGGCGTGCTGAAGAAGGTCGCCAATGGCCGACGCGCTACCCCGCACCTCCTGCAGCGTATCGAACAGCTGCGCCCGCAGCTGGAAACGTATGAAGCGTTCTGCGATGAGCTGGGCGAGGCGCCCGCCGACGTGGCGCTGGCCTGGCTGCTGCACAACCCGGTGGTGACCACCGCGCTGAGCGGACCGCGCACGGTGGACCAGCTTTTGCAGAACCTGAAGGCCCCTGCCCAGAAGCTCTCAGATGCCTCACTGGCTCGACTGGATGCGATCTGGCCTGGCCCCGGTGGCGAGGCGCCCAATGCCTACGCCTGGTAATCCCCCAACTCCTGGAGTACTCCCCATGTCCATGCTTCTCGGCACGTTGATATCCATGGCCGCGCCTGCGACCGGCAGCGGCCCGGCCGGCGGCAATCTGAGCATAACGCCTGCTGGCAGCGCATCGTCCGTGGCGGGCCCCGCGGACTACTTCACCGGCAACGTGCGCATCGATGGCGGCTTCCAACGCCCTGCGCCGGCCCGGGTTGGAGGTGCGACGGTCACCTTTGAGCCCGGCGCACGCACGGCCTGGCACACCCACCCGCTGGGCCAGACCCTCATCGTGACCGCGGGCGTGGGCTGGGTGCAGCAGTGGGGTCAGCCACGCCAGCAGATCCGTCCGGGGGACACCGTGTGGATCGCCCCGGGCGTGAAGCACTGGCATGGCGCAAGTGCCGCAGTGGCGATGACCCACATCGCGATTGCCGAGGCGGTGGAGGGCAGCCCGGTGACGTGGCTGGAGAAGGTAAGCGACGAGCAGTATTCGGAGATGGGCGAATGAAGAGGCTGCTGCTGTCTCTGGCTCTCGCCACCATCCCCTTCATTGCAGTTGGACAGGACATGACCCACGGCGCGGACAATTTCTATCGAAGCACCCAGCTCATCACTGAAAAGGTGCACTTCAGCAACCAGTACCACATGCAGATCGTCGGCAATCTGTACGTACCGAAGAATGGAAGGCCCGGCCACGCCCTGCCTGCCATCATCGTGGGCCACCCGATGGGCGCGGTGAAGGAGCAGAGCGCGGATCTCTACGCGCAGAAGCTTGCCGAACAGGGCTTCGTGACGTTGGCCATCGATCAGTCGTTCTGGGGCGAAAGTGCGGGTGAGCCGCGGAATGCGGTTGCGCCGGACATCTATGCCGAAGCCTTCAGCGCCGCCGTCGACTACCTGGGCACGCAGCCACAGGTGGATCGCGAGCGGATCGGCGTGCTTGGCATCTGTGGCAGTGGCAGTTTCGTGATCAGTGCGGCCAAGATCGATCCGCGCATGAAAGCCATTGCTACCGTCAGCATGTACGACATGGGCGCTGCGAACCGCAGTGCCCTCAACCGCTCGCAGAGCGTTGAGCAGCGCAAGGCCGCGATTGCCGCTGCCGCCCGCCAGCGTTGGGTCGAAGCCGAGGGCGGCGCCGCACAGTACACCTCCGGCACGGTGCATAGGCTTGAGGCAGACACTCATCCGATCCAGCGCGAGTTCTACGACTTCTACCGAACGCCGCGTGGCGAATTCACGCCGGCCGGTTCATCACCGCAGCTCACCACCCACCCGACGCTCACCAGCAACGTGAAGTTCATGAACTTCTATCCATTCAACGACATCGAGACAATCTCGCCGCGTCCGATGTTGTTCATTTCGGGTGATCAGGCGCATTCAAAGGAATTCAGCGAGGAGGCCTACCGGCTGGCGGGACAGCCGAAGGAACTGCTGTGGGTCAAGGGTGCGGGCCACGTGGATCTGTATGACCGCACCGATCTGATTCCGTTTGCAGAGCTGGCGGCGTTCTTCCGGAAGCGCCTGGACGGAAGCATGTGACAGGCCGACGTCCCCCTGCCCTCACCCTGTCCGAAGCATCGTCATCAGCAACCCCATCAGGGCACTCCCTGCCGCCAGGCTCAGCCACACCTTCCCAACACTGCGGGCACTGAAGACGCCCGCAGCAACGGCAATCAACAGCACGAACCCCAGCAGTGAACTGGCCAGGACCGAAACAGACGTTCTCACCCCCGCCAGCGCGGGCAACAACAACGCCAGTGCGGTGGCGGTAACGGCGGTGAACACGTAGCCGCCCAGCGAGGCGGCCAGTACACGGCTCGCCACCTGCCAGCGATAGGCCGGTTCCCGCCCAGCCGGAGGCTTGGCCGTGCGCGCCGCGTCCTGCGCCCGTGGCCAGCGGCGCTGCAGCATCAGGGCCATCCTTGCCAGCATCAACCCGAATGCCAGTGCGACCAGCTCCACGCCGGCCTGCTGCCACGCACCGCGCTGCAGATACATCAGCACGCCCTGACCGGTGGTTGCCATGTTCACCAGCGGCAGTGCCAGGCACAGCGCTGCGGCCAGCCACAGCTGCTCGATCCATGCGAAGCGAGGTGGGCGCCAAAGCGCGTGCACCACCGAAGCCGCGCAGGCAGCAAGAAAGATGCGTATTTCCCACGCGCTGCGATCGCTCATTTCCAGTGGCAGCAACCGATTGCCGTACAGGTAGACGATGCTTGCCAGCGCCACCCCAGCCAGCGATGCGACGTTGAAGGCTTCCACGCAGCGATAGATGCCCGCCGTGGCCGCGCCGAACTCATGCTCGCTGCGCTTGCGCCGCTTGATGGAGAACAGCAGCGTGCCGATGGCGATCATGGCCGTGCCGAGCAGACCGCTGATGAAGTACAGCCACTTCATCGGCCAGCCGCCGAAATCGGCCTTGTGCAGTGCTTCGATGGTTTCGTGCACCTGTACGGCGCCAATCGCATGCGGATGTGCGCCATGCTGTTGCAGCAGCGTGCCGCTGGCAGCATCGAACGCCGCCCGGCTGGCCTCGGTCAGCAGATGCCTGTCCGCGCCCCCCTCTGGCTTGCGGCCGATCACCTCCACCACGCTGTGCACGGTGCCGGGCGCCTGGATCACGATCAGTGCTGGCGGCTGTCCGCTGAGGGCCTGCGCGCGTGCCAGTAGCTGCTGCAGGTCCGGCAGTCGCGCGGTGGATATCAGGATGCCTGGCGGAGCCGGCTGTGCAGGCGCCAGCTCGGCTTCATAGCGCGCATAGGCGCCCTCCGCATCGCCATAGGCTGCCTGCACCGGCCACGGTAGATAGCTGCTGTAGAAGAAGGTCAGCCCCGTGTAGCCGATCATGAACAGGAACGGCAGGGTCAGCACGGCACTCAGGTTGTGCGCATCCAGCCAGCTGCGCTGTCCCTTGCCCGGGCGAAAGGTGAAGAAGTCCTTGAAGATGCGTTTATGCACCACCACGCCGGACACCAGCGCCAGCAGCATGCAGGCGGTGATCCAGCCGACCAGCCAGTAGCCGGCCATGCCGCCGTGCAGGGTGTAATGGAACGACATGAAGTGGCGCCCGCCTTCGGTTTCCCGAAGACGAGGTGGAGGGTGTGGCATGCCGGTGCCGGCATCCACCCAGCGTTCGTGCGCGGCGCCGTCGCCATCCTCCCATGACAGCTCCAGCGGCCAGCCCTGCTGGACAGGCCAACGGATCTGCCATTCCCGGGCATCGGCGGCGTTTGCAGCCAGCCAGTGCTGCGCACGTACCGCCTGCGTTCCCGTGTCCACCGCCGGCGAGGAGACCGGCACGGGGCCGGCCTCCATCCATCGCGTGATCGGCTCACGGAACACGCTGAGCGTGCCGGTCAGGAAGATCGCGCACAGCAGCCAGCCACAGGTAAGGCCGCACCAGGTGTGCAGCCACGACATGCTCTGCCGGAAGCCCGCTTTCATGCCTGCCCCGTAGCGGGCAGGTCGTTGCCCCGCCGGTTGCGGAAGATCACAGCGAGCCGCGCAGCGTCAGCATCACATTGCGGGGTTCGCCAAAGAAGTTGCCGCGGCGGATCTGGCTGATCATCGCGTAGTAGCGGGTGTCGAACAGGTTGGCCACGTTGACGCCTACGCTCCAGCGCGGATTGATCCGGTAGCCGGCCCGCAGGTCCCACACGCCACGTCCCGCTGCGCCCATGCGCCAGTCCGGGTCGTCGTAGGCCGGATAGGAATAGCTGCTCTGTGCCGATACACCCCCGCCCACGGAGAATGCGTTCCACTTGCCCGGCAGCTGGTAGGACGTCGATAGGCGCAGCAGGTGGCGGGGCGTCTCGGCGCTGATGGTCGCGCCCTCATCGTCGCGGCTGGTGACGTGGGTATAGCCGGCCATCATCTGCCAGCCCGGCGCCAGTTCGCCGCTGGCTTCCAGCTCAAAGCCCTTGCTGCGCAGCTTGCCGCCATTGCGGTAGCAATCGGACGACGCCAGCGAGCCACGGCAGCTGCCCGGGTCGGATTCGTCCACCACGGCGTTGCCGGTCTTGCGGATGGAGAACACCGCAGCGGAGAGGTTCAGGCGGCCATCGTTCAATTCACCCTTCACGCCCAGCTCGTAGTTGGCGCCGATGGCCGGATCCAGCACCGCGCCGGACGCGGTGACGTACGAGCTCTGCGGCTGGAAGGTATCGGCGTAGCTGGCATAGACCGACCATTGCGGGCCCAGGTCGTAGACGAGGCCGGCGTACGGGGTGAATTCGTGTTTCTGTTCGTAGTCGCGGCTCCTGGCGCCGGTGAAGCCATCGCTGGACTGGTACTTCACCCAGCTCAGCCGGCCACCGAGCGTAAGGTGCAGCGGTTCTGCCAGCTGCAGGCGTAGGTTGCTGTACACGCCGCTCTGCTGGGCGCGGGCGTTTTCTGACCAGTCCCATGCGGGTTGCAGCGGCTGCGCAATGGCGCTGTGGTCCGGTGCATAGACATCGATCGGCACGTCGATGGCCAGGTCCGCCGAGCTCTGACGGGTACGCTGGCGCGACCACATGGCGCCCAGCAGCAGCTGATGGCTGCGGCCGAAGGCGTCGAAACTTCCGGTGGTGTGCAGGTCGATGCCATCACTGCGCACGCGCGAGCGGTTGAAATAGATGTCATAGAAGCGCGAACCGATGCCGGTGGCGCGATCCACTCCGCCCAGCGGAACCGCGACACGCTGGTCCAGGTCCGACTCGGTGCGGTTCACCGACAGGCGTGCCTTCCAGCGTTCGTTGAAGCGGTGCTCCGCCTCTGCGAAGGCTTCGTCAACGGAGCCCTCCTGCCGATTCCAGTCCTGGATGAGTGAGGTGGAACGCTTGATGTCCAGCGCACCGCCATCGGTGTAACGCGGCAGGCCGAACAGCCAGTAGCCGTCGGTGTCACTGGCCTGATGGCGCAGGCCAAAGGTCAGCGTGGTGTCCGCACCCAGGTCGGCGTCGATCACTCCATAGGCCACCGGCGTCTTCGATGAGGTGCCCCGCTGGAAGTAATCGCGGTCCTGGTAGGCGGCGACCAGTCGGCCGCGTACGCTGCCGGCGGCATTGAGCGGGCCACCACCATCCACCTCGACGCGGTAGTTGTCCCACGAGCCCACGGTGGCCGCCAGATCGAGATGGGCCTGGTCGCGCGGGCGCTTGCGCACCATGTTGATCGCCCCGCTGGGGTCGGCCGCGCCCAGCATCATGCCACCGGCACCGCGCAGCACCTCAACCCGCTCCAGCACCGCGGTGTCGATCGGCAGCCAACCCACGGGGGCATAGACGATGCCGGCCACGCCATCGACCAGATAGTTGCTGTCGTCCACGGTGAAGCTGCGGATCGAGAACTTGTGGTTGCCGAAGTTGCGGGCGGTCTTGGTCACGCCCGTGGTCTGTGCCAGCGCCTCATCCAGCGTGGTGAGGTTGCGGTCGTCCAGCTGCTGGCGGGTGATCACGCTGACCGACTGCGGGGTCTGGCGGATGCTCTGCCCCAGCTTGCCCAGGCTGAGCTCACGTGCTGTGTAAGCGCCGTCGCTTGGGGCATTGGCGGTCACGTTCACCGTCTGCAGGGTGGTCTGGGCATCCTTGCTGCGCCCAGGCGCTGCTGCTTCCTGCGCCAGGGTGAACACGCCCGGACGGGTGGCATTGACACGCACGCCACTGCCCTCCAGCAGGCGCGCCAGTGCTTCCTGCGGCGTGTAACTGCCGGTCAAGGCCGGGGCGCGACGGCCCGCCACCGCTGATTCGCTGAACAGCACCTGCTGCCGGGACTGCTCGGAAAAGCGGCGCAGTGCGGCATCCAGCGGTTGCGCCGGAATATTGAACTGCACGCGCGCAGCCGCCTGCGCCTGTGCGATGGCCGGCGCTGCCAGTGCGCTGGAAATGCACAGTGCCAGCAAAGGCAGCCGCTTGGCGTGTACCCCCGTAGAGAACGCGCCAGCAACAAGTGCGCGCTTGATCTTCATGTACCCCATTACCGCTCCATCATGCTTGGCCGCTACTGGCCTCACTGGGGTAAACGGAAAACGGCGGTGGGGTGGGAACCCGTGCCGGAAGAAATTTTCGTTCCGGCGTCAGCGGGTCATAGGCCGTTCGTCGATGCGATAGCCGCCCTGGGCATTGCGGGTCACCTGCACGGGCAACAGATCCGGCAGTGCTTCCAGGAAGGTGGCCGGGGCATCGGTGGCCGCGTAGCCGGAGACGGGCAGGAACTTCAGCCCTGGCTGGCCCAGCGTGACGGGATGGCCCAGATACTGCCCGACCTCCTGCGCTACTTCGTCCAGCGGGGTGCGCCGGAACACCAGGCGCCCGTTGCGCCAGCCGCCAATGCTGTCTGCACTTGCGGCGATGGGGCGATAAGCAGCGGTGAGCGTGGTAACGGCCAGGCCCTGTTCGGCGTGCAGGTTGACCGGCGAGGCACCTTCGGCGCGATCCGGCTGCACCCGCACGTGCCCATGCAGCACCTTGACCACCACTTCACGCGGCCCATTGCGCACATTGAAGGCCGTGCCGACCACCGTCACCCGGCTACGCTGGGCATCCACGGTGAAGGGACGGTCGGCCGCGGGGGCGACCTCGAAGAACGCCTCGCCCTGGCTGAGCACTACTTCGCGGCGGGATCGATAGAAATGCACGGCCAGCGTGCTGCGTGCATTGAGCGAAATCCGTGAGCCGTCCGGCAGTTGCAGATCACGTATCTCGCCCGCACCGGTAGCCACGTCCTGTACGTAGCTGGGCGCGGTATACCAGCCGTAGCCGACATACCCCAAGGCCAGCATTGCCACGGCCGCAGCCGCCGCAACGCGTGGCAGGCGCCACGACCGTGTGTGCCGCGCCGCCCTGCCCCGCCGTTGAATGGCAGGTACTGCTGGGGTGATCACCGCATGCGCGTCCGAGGCCAGCACGGGGCGTGGCAGCTGGCCCAGGTCGTGCCAGGTTCTGGTCACATCGGCGAACGCCTGTCGATGTGCTTCGCTCCCGGCCAGCCAGTGCTGCAGGGCCGCCTCGTCCTTCGGTTGCCAGTCCGCATCCTGCCGCCGTACCAGCCACGCGGCCGCCGCCTCATGCAGGGCAAACGGGTCGGAACCTGCGGGAGAAGGGAGATCGGTCATCGGCAGGGAAAATCAGCATCGATGGCAGGCGCCAACGCCTCGCCCGCCTTGGTCGGGCGATGCAGTTCCTGCATCTGTGTCAGAGACGCATAGCGTACCCGCACTTCGCAGTAGGCAACCGCTCGCGACAGGTGCTTGACCACCATGCGGCGGGAGATCTGCATGCGAGCGGCCACGTCCTCCTGGGTCAGGCCATCGAAGCGGCAGAGCACGAAGGCCTCGCGTTGACGCTCCGGCAGCTCGGCCAGTGCTTCTCGCAGGCGCTCCAGGCGCTGCCGCTGGGCGCTGAGCTGCAACGGGCACTGTGATTCATCGCTGGCGATGGCCTGGCCCGCATCCTCAGCATCTGCCAGCGGCAGGGTCTGGAGACGGCGACCTGCGGTGTGCTCACGATATTCATCGGCCACGGTGTTCATCACCGTTCGCCGGAAATAGGCACCTTGCTGGTCGCAGGACGCCAGTGCAGGGTTTGCCGCAAGCCATTTGACTGCACCGTCGTGCAGGGCATCCTCACCGTCCGCACCTCTGACGCGTGCAAGGCCACGGAGGATGGGCCCGCGCCAACGGGCATAGGCTTTCGCAAGGAGGTTCCCGCCCATTGGCGAGGCCTCTTCCGGAATGCCCTCCTCCGTGGACGAGGCCCGATCCGCGTTGCTGCCCGTGCCCCGGCCTAGCGTGGACACATCACCCTCAGGGCAAATGCCTGCGGTCTGCACAGGTGGGGCGGGGAATTCACGTTGGGAGCCGGAGTTCTGGCCGCCATGGGCGACGGAAGGGGTGGGATGCCGCAAGTGTAGTGAGAGTCATTTGCAATTGGAACTCCCCTGACCCTCTCTTGTCGTGCGAAAGGGGATCCAGGTCGTGCGGGGAGATCAACCCGTCCAGCGCACGCCGATATCCGTTACCGCCCGTTACGAAGGGTACTGTCCAGTCGCTGGGATTCAGCCCACCGCGCTGAGTGCACGGACCGAACACGCGCCATCGCCTGCGCGAAGCAACTGTTCCTCCAACGCTTCGATCGCAGGCGTCCGCACGGCTGCACTGCGCATCAGCCGGAAGCTCGCGGCGGGGAGCACAGGAAGCCCCAATCCGTTGCCCGCAATCATCAGGCCATCCTGGATGTCATCCTGAAGAGCGACAGTGATGGCGAGCCCGGACTTCGCAGCCGATCGCAGGCCCTGCTGGTTCGCCGAGGTAAAGGTGACGCGCCATTCCAGGCCGGCTTCAACAAGTGCTCCGATGCACACGTCGCGGTGCATGCACGGGCTGGGCGCGAGTGCGAGTGGCAGCGCCTTGTCCGGTGCGTACTCAAATCCCGAGCCGATGGCCCAGACGAAACGTGTCCGCCTCAGAACCGGCCACTCAACGTCCTCCCGCAGGAACAGGTTCACCGCCAGATCAAGTGTTCCCGCCTGTATCTGTTCGCTCAGTGCCCCATAGGACTCCACGGCTACATCCAGCCGCACCGCGGGGAACCTGCGGGAGAAGCGCGACAGCATTGCGGTCAGCCGGTCGCCGGCATAGGTCTCTGGCACACCCAGTCGCACTGCTCCGGTAACGGGAGCCCTCTGGAACCGGCGAACCAGCAGGCTCTGGGCAGCAAGAATCTGCTCGGCATGTCGCAGGAAGTCTTCGCCGTCTTCGGTGAGTGTCACGCTTCTCGTGGTCCGTTTCAGCAAGGCGCTGCCCGCCTGCTCTTCCAGCTTCCGGATCTGATGGCTGATGGCGGATTGGCTGAGGTTCATGCGCTCACCCGCCTTGGTGAAGCCGCCGGTCTCTACGACGGCGACAAAGGCGCGCAGCAGGTCGGGGTCAAAGAACACCGGGGCTATCCATGATGAAGATTGATCAATTCTATTAAATCAAATCATTTTTATCATCATGAAAGCCCCTCCAAGATGGCCGCTCACTTGAAACGCGCAGCTGCAGTCGCCCCGGCAGTGCGCCAGATCCCGGACCTGCCTGAGGAGACCCATGACTTCCCTTTCACCTGCCGCTCGAGACCGCCTGACGCTTTCTGCGGCGTGCTTGGCTTCCCTGATGTTCGGGCTGGAAATCTCCAGCGTGCCGGTCATTCTGCCGATACTGGAGACCGAGCTTGGCAGCAGCTTCAGCGGCCTGCAGTGGATCATGAATGCCTACACCCTCGCCTGCACGACGGTGCTGATGGCGGCTGGCGCACTGGCGGATCGGTACGGGCGCAAGCGCATCTTCGTGATCAGCCTGTTGTTGTTCGGCATCACGTCCCTGGCCTGCGGCCTTGCACGAAGCGGAACGGCGTTGATCGTGGCTCGATCGCTGCAGGGTGCGGCGGGAGGCGCGATGCTGGTCTGCGTGTTTACAGTGCTTTCCCATCAGTTCAGTGACTCCGCACGGCGAGCCAAGGCCTTTGGCATCTGGGGCGTGGTCTTTGGCATAGGGCTGGGTTTCGGGCCGGTCATTGGTGCTGGCGTTGTTGTCATCAGCAGCTGGAGCTGGGTGTTCCTGGTGCATGCGCCCCTGGCAGTGGGCGCGACGGTTCTTGCCGTTCTGGGCATCCGGGAATCGCGGGCGCCAAGCCAGCGGAAACTGGACCTTGCGGGAATCGTCTCGCTGTCAGTGGCCGTCTTTTCCTTCACCTGGTACATCACCCAAGGCATTCCTGCAGGACTTGAAAGCGCCTCTTCCATGGCGGCCGCCCTGGTTGCCGTCATCAGCCTGGCGGTATTCATCGCGGTCGAGCGCAGGGTGCCGGACCCGATGTTCGATTTTTCCATCTTCGGCAACCGGCGCTTCTCGGGCGCATTGCTGGGCTCGATGGGCATGAACTTCAGTTTCTGGCCGCTGATGGTGTACCTGCCACTTTTCTTCCAGCACGGACTTGGCTACTCAAGCCTCGCGACCGGTCTGTCTGTCCTCGCATACACATTGCCGTCGCTGCTGCTGCCGCCTTACGGCGAGCGTCTCGCTGTGCGCTTCGGGCCTGAGCGCGTGATCCCCGTCGGGATGTTTGCCATGGGCGGCGGGATGTTCATGATGGCGATTGGTGCAAGCGCGGAAAACGCGAGCTGGCTGACCCTGCTGCCAGGCTGCATGCTTGCGGGCTCGGGCCTGGGGGTGATCAATACGCCCATCACCAACACGACGACCAGTTCCGTGCCCAGCGACCGCGCTGGCATGGCATCCGGAATGGATACCAGCGCCAGATTCATCAGCCTGGCCATCAACATCGCCGTGGTGGGGTTGATCCTGGTGAAAGGCACCGGCTACGCACTTGAAACGAACCTGCCCGGCGGCGACCCTTCGCATCTGCGATCGCTTGCGGAGGGGTTGTCCGCAGGTACTGCGCGCCTGGATGCGCTGGCGGCCAGTGGCCAGGCGGTGTCCCGTGACGTTGCGCACCAGTCGCTGATCTTCGGCTACCGACTGGCCATGGTTTACGCGGGCGCTTGTGCCTGTGCCCTGGCCGTTGTCAGTGCGCTTACGTTCCGAGGCGGTCGAAGCTTCCTGGCATCGTGCGCCAACGAATCGAACGGGCAGTGAGGGGGGTATTAATGTGACGCGTCACGCCGCGGCGAACTCAGCCCGCGGTCTCCAGGCCCTTAGCCGCCGCATCCAGTCGCAACGAAGCCAGGTAGCGGCAGTACTTGCCAATGAAGAGACCGGTGAATCCGCCTGCCGGCAGCAGGTAGGCGGCGCTGAATCCGGCGTTGGCGGTCAGCGACGGCGACACTGCAAATGCGACTTCGAAACCGTACTTCACCAGGAAGGTGATCAGCAGCAGCGGCAGCAGGCTGAAGTCCGCGTTGCGCCAGAGCTTTCCGGTGGCGCCATCCAGGGTCAGCTTCACGTGGCCCAGCAGCAGCCATCCCAGTGCCGCCCCGGTGCCGATGCCGGCCAACCACTCGCCCCAGGCGGCTAGCGACGCGCCGAAGCGATGACTGATCGACCACGCGCCCCACACAGCGAACAGGACGGGCACAATCGCCAGCTTCTGCAACGAAGTCTCACCCGGTTTCATGGCGGCGATGCCACGCGTGACCAGGAACGCCAGGAGCAGCCAGACCCAGATCGGCGTCTGCGAGATGAGTTGCTGGAGCATGTTCATGAGCGGTCGCCTTGGTGGTTGGTGGCGAGGTGCCCTCGCCTTGGCGCCCACTATTCGCTTCCGCCCGGGTTGCAGCCAGTGACAGCTGTCAGTCTTCGGGTGTTACTGGGCGGTAATCGGGCGCATTCAGGACGCTCTCGATCCAACCCACATAGCGCGATACCCGAACGTTGTGCACCACCTGCCCGTAGAAGCCGGCCTCAAGGGCATGCTCGGGAACGGCGGTGATCCAGGAGCCCAGCCCCACCAGCTGCCAAACGCCGTGATCCTTGATCAGTAGCGGGCCGCCGCTGTCGCCGTTACCGAGCACGCCTTCAAGCGGCAGGCCCTGTGGCGGGGCATCGAACCGATACCAGAGATAGCGATCATTGCCTCCGGTAATGGCGTTGTATGCTCGCCGCAGCGTGGTGCGATGCGGTCCGCCCGGCACCAGTCCCATCGCACCATTGCCAGTGGCGCCCTTCCCGATCAAGGCGGCGACCTGCGTGATCTCGGCGCTGCCGCGATACAGCGCCACGGGCTGCACGTCGTTCACGGGCGCTGCGAGCCGGATCAGTGCAATGTCATCCGACCCGGCCAGGAACGCATGGATCTTCGCAGGGCTCCCCGTCGCCAGCGCCTCCTTACCCAGTGCGTCGGGCATTCTCCTGTAGCCGGGATGCACGACCACACGCTCCACGCCGTAATCCTTGCCGTTGATGGCGATGGCCTGCCCCATCCCTTCCATCGGTGCGGCATGCGCTGCTGTCAGCACCCACTGCGGCGCGATCAGAACGCCCTGCCCTTCGCCCGGCATGTCAGCCAGGGCCGGAAACACGGATCCATCGATCCGGTAGCGGACATCGTCCACATCGTGGCGGATGACCACGGCTCCAGCAGCGAGCGGCAGCGCGGCAAGCGCCAGAAACAGCCAGCGGATCATGGGTGCCTTCATCCTTGCGGTCAGTCGCTGCAGCCTAGCCGAACGCATCCAGCCAAGGGGAAACGTCCGATCAACCTCCCCTGTCCGACGACGAATGCCGCAGATCCGGCCCCGAAACCGGGGCGGCCACGGGCCGTTAACAGCCCGCCTCTATGCTGGGACCTCATTGGAGACCCATGAGGTATGACCATGACCAAGCTGCACACCCTGATGTTGACCGGCTGCCTGCTTGCACTGAGCCCGCTGGCCTCGGCCGAAACCGTGAACCTGACCAACAGCGCCGACGGTGCCAATCGCGATGCGGGCATCGCGGCGGTCAAGAAGAAGCTGCAGGACGCGTGCACCGACCGCAAGGGCTCGCCCGATGCGGCTTCGTTCGAGGTGGTCTTCGAGAAGACCAGCGAGAACCCGAACGTCCCCAAGCCGTACTACGTGGACGGCAAGATGAAGTGCGAACTGCCGGGCTGAACGGCCCGGCCACGCGATCATCGATAGAGCATCAAACGCTGGCGGCCGACGTGCGCCGCCGGTACCGCTCGATCCAGTCCAGTGATGGGGCAATGCCGCCGAACGGGAAGAAATGCGGGCTGATCTGGCCGTGCCCGGCCGTCAGTCCACTCGCCAACTGATCCACAAACACCTCCGGCCCCGCCGTGCCGAGCAGCCGACCGATCGAGATGCCATACCGCGCCAGCATCGATGCACTGGCACCCACGCCGCACATCGCGGCGTAGCGCAGCAACCTGGTGATGCTGGCCGGCCCCGGTACACCGACCAGCACCGGAACGTTGATGCCACGGGCGCGCAGTACATTCAGCCAGGCCAGCACGATATCGGCATCGAAGGCGAACTGGGTAATGATCAAGGGTGCCATGCCGCGCGATTCGATGGCCCGGCACTTGCGTTCAAGCGCCTGCCAGCGATCGTCACTGCTCATCACCGGATGGCCTTCCGGGTGCCCGCCGATACCCACGACCTTGATGCCGAAACGCTCAAGAAGTCCGGTTTCGATGATCGAAGCACTGTCAGCAAACGGTCCGGCAGGCGTGGCGAGGTCACCGGCGATCACCAGGCACTGCTCGACACCGGCCTCGCTGGCAGCACGCTCCATAAAACCCTCAAATGCCGCATGCGACCCAATGCGACGCGCAGACAGGTGCGGCATCGGCTCGAAGCCGAGCGCACGCACCGTGCGCGCCGCCGCCAGGCGTGCGTCGTCGTCCTCGCTCGCGAGGTAGGGAATCGAGATCGTCGTTCCGGGAGCGATGCGGCCCGCTTCCGCGCGCAGTGCCGGCATGGCCTTGGCGCTCACTTCCAGAGAAAACGCGTCGATGAAGGCTTCCGCCCGCTGCGATCCAGGTGCGGGCATCAACGGGCTCCGCCTGCATTGCCGGCAACCGGCGTGCTGTTACGCGCCAGTTCGACGAAGGCCTGCAGGTAGTCGATACCCGTATCGGCCTCGCGCGCGCCCAGGTATATCTGTTTGGGAATGCCTTTCGCACCCAGGCGCACCGGCACCACGTCCATGCGCGCGGCATATTCCTCCACCAGCCAGCGCGGCATGGCGGCCACGCCGCGACCGCTGGCCACCATCTGCATCATGATGTCGGTGGTTTCGATGGTCTTGTGGCGCCGCGGCGTAATGCCGGCCGGCAGCAGGAACTGGTTGTAGATGTCCAGGCGCTCGAACGGCACCGGGTAGCTGATCAGCACTTCCTGACCGAGCTGGCGCGGCTTTACGTGATCCACCTTGGCCAGGGCGTGGCTCTTGGCCACCACCAGCACCTGCTCGTAATCGAACACGGGCACGAACTTCAGGCCCGGCTTCAGCAGTGGATCGGGCGTGACCAGCAGGTCGATCTCGTAGCCGAACAGCGCGCCGATACCGCCGAACTGGAACTTCTGCTTGACGTCCACATCCACATCCGGCCACGCGGCCAGGTACGGCGAGACAATCTTCAGCAACCACTGGTAACAGGGATGGCATTCCATGCCGATGCGCAGGGCGCCACGCTCGCCCTGTGCGAACTGGCCCAGCCGCTCCTCGGCCAGGTCCAGCTGCGGCAGTACGCGGTTGGCCACCGCCAGCAGATACTGCCCGGCCTGGGTCAGGCGCAGGCTGCGGCCCTCACGCAGCCAGACATCGGTGCCCAGCTGCTGCTCAAGCTTCTTCATGCTGTGGCTGAGGGCTGACTGGGTCAGGTTGAGTACGCCGGCCGCAGCGGTCAGCGAGCCCTGCTGCTCGACCTGCTGCACGATGCTGAGGTGGATCCGCTCCAGCATGACGATGAATCTCACTCATGGATTGGTGAAGTAATACCATTTTACGTCATGGAAGGGCATGGCTAGGATCGGGTCATGCCTTCGGTTGCCTGCCAGCCCGGTCACCTCGCCGGCCTGCAGGACTGCGCCCCCGCAGATCGCCCGAAGGAGCTCCCTCCCCTGCTGAAAGCGAACAGATGACCCGCCCCCTCCGTATCGTCGCCGTTTCCGGCGGACTGCAGCGCCCCTCCAGGGCTGCAACCCTGGCCGAGCACCTGCTGGACCTCATCGGCGAGGACGTTGCCTGCGAGCCACACCTGGTCGAGCTGGGCGAACTGGCGCCGCAGCTGGCCGGCGCACTGTGGCGCTCGCAGCTGCCCGAGGCTGTGGAGCGGCAGCTGGTGGCCGTTGAACAGGCAGACGTACTGGTGGTGGCCACGCCGGTCTACCGCGGCTCGTACACCGGCCTGTTCAAGCACTTCTTCGATTTCATCCACCAGGACGCACTGGTCGACACCCCCATCCTGCTGGCCGCCACCGGCGGCAGCGAGCGCCACGCGCTGGTGATCGACCATCAGCTGCGGCCGCTCTTCAGCTTCTTTCAGGCGCGCACCCTGCCCTTGGGTGTCTACGCCACCGACCGCGATTTCGCCGAGGGCCGCGTCCACAACGAGGCACTGATCCAGCGCGCACGGCTGGCGGTGCAACGGGCACTGCCCCTGCTCGCGCTGTCCCATCGCGCAGCGCCCGCCATCGCCGAGACCGCCGCAATTCTCTGAATGCCGGATGCCAGCACCCTGCATTCGGATGTCACCCCGCAAACCGGAACGCCGCCCATGACGACCGAGAACTTCACCTTCAGCATCACACGCATCCCCTTCAACGAGGACTACCAGCCCGCTGACGGGACGCGCATCACCACCAACTTCGCCAACCTGGCCCGCGGCGAATCCCGCCGCGAAAACCTGCGCAACACGATCAGCATGATCAACAACCGCTTCAACGACCTGGCGCATTGGGACAACCCCAGCGCGGACCGCTACGCCGTTGAGCTGGACATCATCTCGGTGGAGATGCACATCGATGGCGATGAGGGCAGCGATCCGTTCCCGCTGATCGAGGTGCTGCGTCCGACCATTGTCGACACGCGTACCGGCGCTCGCACCGAGGGCATCGTCGGCAACAACTTCTCGTCCTATGTGCGTGACTACGATTTCAGCGTGGTGCTGCCGGCCAGCAACGAGGGCAAGGCGACCTTCGGCATTCCGGAAGGCTTTGGCGACCTGCACGGCAAGCTGTTCCAGCACTTCCTGGAATCGGAAGCCTACCGTGCCAATTTCAGCAAGGCGCCGGTAATCTGCATCAGCGTTTCCAGCAGCAAGACCTACCACCGCACCGAGAACCACCATCCGATCCTGGGCGTGGAATACCGCCAGGGCGAGTTCTCCCCCACTGACCAGTATTTCGACAAAATGGGCCTGCAGGTGCGCTATTTCATGCCGCCGGGCAGCGTGGCGCCGCTTGCGTTCTATTTCCAGGGCGACCTGCTGGGCGACTACTCGAACCTGGAGCTGATCGGCACCATCAGCACGATGGAAGCGTTCCAGAAGATCTACCGCCCGGAGATCTACAACGCCAACTCCGTGGCCGGCAAGGTCTACCAGCCCAGCCTGAAGCACCAGGACTACTCCTCCACCCGCATCGTCTACGACCGCGAAGAGCGCAGCCAGCTGGCGGTCAAGCAGGGCAAGTTCACCGAAGAGCACTTCATCAAGCCTTATCGCGCCGTGCTTGAGCAGTGGGCTGCCCGCTGATCCATCGATTTCCATTCGCCCCAGGAAACAGAACGCAATGTCGACGAAGAAACTGCTCCCCACCTCCACCGCCGGCAGCCTGCCCAAGCCCTCCTGGCTGGCAGAGCCCGAAAAGCTCTGGTCGCCCTGGAAACTGCACGATGAAGGCCTGACCGAAGGCAAGCAGGACGCGCTGCGCCTGTCCCTGCAGGAACAGCAGCACGCCGGCATCGATATCGTCAGCGACGGTGAGCAGACCCGGCAGCACTTCGTCACCACCTTCATCGAACACCTCAACGGCGTTGATTTCGAGAAGCGCGAAACCGTGCGCATCCGCAATCGCTACGATGCCAGCGTACCGACCGTGGTCGGCGCCGTGAGCCGTCCGAAACCGGTGTTCGTGGAGGATGCGAAGTTCCTGCGGCGGCAGACCACGCAGCCGATCAAGTGGGCCCTGCCCGGCCCGATGACCATGATCGACACCCTGTACGACGCGCACTACAAGAGCCGTGAGAAGCTGGCCTGGGAATTCGCGAAGATCCTCAACGAGGAAGCCAAGGAGCTGGAAGCCGCCGGCGTGGACATCATCCAGTTCGACGAGCCCGCCTTCAACGTGTTCTTCGACGAAGTGAACGACTGGGGCGTGGCCGCACTGGAGCGTGCGATCGAAGGACTGAAGTGCGAGACCGCCGTGCACATCTGCTACGGCTACGGCATCAAGGCCAACACCGACTGGAAGCAGACGCTGGGCTCGGAATGGCGCCAGTACGAAGAGTCGTTCCCGAAGCTGCAGACCTCCAACCTCGACATCATCTCGCTGGAATGCCACAACTCGCACGTGCCGATCGATCTGATCGAGCTGGTGCGCGGCAAGAAGGTGATGGTGGGCGCCATCGACGTGGCCTCCAGCACGGTGGAAACGGCTGAGGAAGTGGCCAGCACCCTGCGCAAGGCGCTGCAGTTCGTGGATGCCGACAAGCTCTACCCGAGCACCAACTGCGGCATGGCGCCACTGGCCCGTGACGTGGCACGGGGCAAGCTGCGTGCACTCAGCGAAGGGGCCAGGATCGTGCGGGAAGAACTTTCGGCGTAGCCTTGGCCGGGAACGCACTCTCTTCCGGCCGTCGGGTTGACGGAGCCTGGCCTGGTCTCGACCAGGCTCCACCCCGCCCCGGCACCTCATGCTTGGCCAGCATCTCTGAGCGCCGCGGCGCCAACGCCTCCTTGATCCGCCCCATCTCGCGCGACCCGGCCTCGGCCAGGCGGCGGGCCTGCTGCCGCTGTTCCCGCGTGGGCGCCGGAGGTGATGGAGTACCGGTATCTACCAGCCGCGCCACCGCATCGCGCAGCCGCAACTGCGGGCAGAGCCGGGCGGCACACCAGCGC
Source organism: Nocardiopsis yanglingensis (assembly GCF_045809185.1). Lineage (NCBI taxonomy): Bacteria > Bacillati > Actinomycetota > Actinomycetes > Streptosporangiales > Nocardiopsidaceae > Nocardiopsis > Nocardiopsis yanglingensis. Next base: position 214,904 of record NZ_JBJNRH010000003.1, read on the forward strand.
TCGGCGTAGCGCTTGGCCTGCCCCGCATTCACGGCAGCCACCACCTTTGTCTCGGACGTTTTCCGCGCATCCAGGAACAAGCGGACGCCGAACACGGCATGCGGCACGATGCTGGCCACGCAGCGGCCGTTCCACCACAGGTTCCAGCGCTCACCGTTCTGCACCCAGCCGGAGGCGCGGGTGTCCGTCATGAAATCGGGAGGGCTGGCGGTGGAGTGCATGGCCAGAAGAATACGATCAGCCGTCGCACGGGCTGAGATTGCGGGTTGGCGGTGACAACGTCACAAGGCTTCCCTCGCAGCGAAGCCCCGTTCACCACTCTGGGCCGAGCAGCTTCTCCACCTCGGTTTCGAGCCTCTTGGCGGCTTCTGCCTGCGAGGCCACCTTGATGCACAGTCCGGACTGTGCGGGCCCGGGGGTCAACCGGTAGCGGTTGATGGTACCGCCGCCGTCGCCATCCAGTTCCACCCGGGCCACCAACGTTCGACCGTTGGCGTTGAAGGTCCAGTCCTGATATTCGAACATCGTTGATGCCGCCGCAACGCCTTGAGTGGCTCCCACTCTATGCGGGGCGGTGGTGAAGAACGCCCGAAGAAAACGTTCGCGGAGCGTGCGCGCCAGAGGCGCGGGGCAAGCAGCCGAGCAAGGGCTCGGCGCGACGTTTCGGGTGCGGCTCACGGAGTATGATGCCGCCTCCTCCCGAACTGCCGTGATTGCCGCGGGCGCGTGCCGTTGAGGTATGCGTCGGCGCCGCTGAGACACCCCGCCCGATGCTCGCTTCCTACTCCTCTTTCCTCATCTGGATGGCCGTGGCCGTGGCGACCGTCGGCCTGCTGTTCCGCCCGTTCCGCATTCCGGAGTATGTGTGGGCGCTGGGGGCCGCCATTCTGCTTCTCCTGCTGGGAGCGGTGTCATTCGGCACGACCTGGCACGCGGTGGCCGAGGGGCGCGATGTCTATCTGTTCCTGGTCGGCATGATGGTACTGGCCGAGCTGGCCCGGCGCGAAGGCCTGTTCGACTGGCTGGCGTTGTACGCGGTCCGTCATGCGGGTGGCTCGGGACGACGCCTGTTCGACCTGGTGTTCCTGGTTGGCACGCTGGTGACCGTGTTCCTTTCCAACGATGCCACGGCGGTGGTGCTGACCCCAGCGGTCTACGCCGCCTGCAAGGCCGCCCGCGCCAACCCCCTGCCCTATCTGTTCGTCTGTGCGTTCATCGCCAATGCGGCCAGCTTCGTGCTGCCCATTTCCAACCCGGCCAACCTGGTGGTGTACGGCCAGCATATGCCCCCCTTGATGCAGTGGCTGGCACAATTCGCGCTGCCATCACTGGCCGCGATCGGCGCCACGTACCTGGTGCTGCGCTGGGTGCATCGACGCGAGATCGCCCAGCCATTGGTGACGGCGCCGGAACATCGCCCGCTGACCGAAGGTGGCCGGCTGAGCGCGCTGGGCGTGTTGTTCACCGGCACCGTGCTGCTGGTGACGTCCGCACTGAACGGCCCGCTCGGATTGGCCACGTTCTGCGCAGGCACGCTGAGTGTGGCAGTGGTGGCAATCCGTCAGCGCTGCAGCCCGCTGCCGCTGCTGCGCCACGTGTCCTGGGGCGTACTGCCGCTGGTGGCCGGCCTGTTCGTACTGGTGGAAGCGGTTGCCCAGACCGGCGCCATCCAGACTGCAGCCAGCGCGCTGCAGGCCGTAGCGCAAGCCTCCCCACACCAGGCCAGCTGGCTGGCCGGTGGTGTGGCCGCACTGCTGAGCAACGTGGCCAATAATCTGCCGGTCGGCTTGGCCGCAGGCTCGCTGGGCCAGATGGCCGACCTGCCGGCGCAGACCCGCGCCGCGCTGCTGGTGGGCGTGGACCTGGGGCCGAACCTGTCTGTAACCGGCTCGCTGGCCACGATGCTGTGGCTGGTGGCGCTGCGCCGCGAGGGCGAGCATGTCAGCGCGCTCGACTTCCTGCGCGTCGGTGTGCTGGTGATGCCGCCTGCGCTGATCGGAGCACTGTTGCTGCTCTGATCTGGCGCGGTTCGGCCGCCATGACCAAGCCGCTCAGCGATCACTCTCCAGCTCAATCACCCGGTCAGTCGGGCTCACGATGCTGCGCCGATGGGTGATGGCCACCACGGTTACATCGTTCGCAAGTGCGCGGATATGGCCCATGATCTCGCGTTCGGTGGCCTCATCCAGCGCAGAGCTGGCCTCGTCCAGGAACAGGATGGCCGGTTCGCCATACAGTGCACGGGCTATCGCGATGCGCTGGCGTTCACCCCCGGACAGCTTCAGGCCGCGCTCGCCCACCGTGGTTTCAAGCCCCTCGGGCAGTGCCTCGATCAACGGCAGGATCGCAGCCTTGCCTGCGGCATGCCGCAGCCGGTGGTCATCGCGCGCACGCCCGAGCAGGATGTTGTCGGCCAGGCTTTCGTTGAGCAGGATGACATCCTGCGGAACCACCGCGACAGCAGCATGCCACGCAGCACGGTCGATCCGGGACAGGTCAACACCATCGACCAGGATCCGGCCATGCTGGGGATCGATCGACTTCAGGGCCAGCTTGAGCAGCGTCGACTTCCCTGCCCCGGTCGGTCCCATCAGGAAGTTGATGCTGCCCCGCTCCGCTTTGAAGGATACGTTGCTCACCCCACGCCCGTTGCCATAGCGATGGCTGACCTGCTGGAACTCCAGATGGCCACTTGCCCCGGCGAAGCGCTGGGCATCGGCCACCTGCTGCTCCTCCGGCGCGGCCCAGAGGGTTGAAAGCGGGCCCATCATGCTCCAGGAGCGCGCGACGTCGTCGATCGAACGGGCGATCATCTCGAATGGCATGTTGAGCTGCAGCAGCAGCAGATTGAACAGGACGATGTCGCCGATGCTGAGTGCACCGCTCTGGTAGCGCGGCAGCAACAGGTGGAAAGTGACAACGAACTCGACCGCCAGGCCGATGCCCAGCAGCGCGATGAAACCGATGCGCTGCAGTACATAGGCACGCCAACTGTCGCGCACGCTCTGGGCCTTCTGCTCGAAGCGCTGCACCATCCAGGTGCTGCCGCCGAACTGCCGCAGCGTCTCCATGGCGTTCATGGCATTGCCAACGAAGCGGGCGTTCTGCTGCCCGGCCTCGACCGCGGCTTCGCGATGGATCCGGGCACGCCGGGTGGCAATCGCGGAAACGGTGACAGCCACCGTGCCGTAGACCAGCACGATCAGCACCACCTGCAGGTTGATCAGCGCGCCCAGCGTGACCAGGGTCAGCACAATCTGCAGTGCGCTGGGTATGAAGGCCACCAGCCCCAGCTGCACCACGATCTTCAGCGCGCCACGGCCTTTCTCCCCTGCCACCTGCAGCTCGGCTGCATTGTGATCCAGGAAGAAACTGTTGGTCTTCTTCAGCAGGCGGGCGAAGTAGCGGGTGCTGGTGATGAAGCCGAGGTTCTCGCCGCTGAGGAACGACAGGTACTGCACGGTGTTCTGCAGGACGCTGCCTGCGCCGAGCATGACGGCGTACAGAAGGAAGCCGCCTGCCAGAGCGTCGACCCCATCGCTGGGCAGGCGGTCGATCAAGCGCGAGAAGAGATAGGGCGCCGCAACACTCGCCAGGCTGGACAGCACGACACTGCCGGCGATCAGCAGCAACAGCCGACGATCCGTCTTCCAGTACGCGCCCAGGATTTCCGCCACAGGGGGCGGAACGGCGTTCTTCATCATCGGCCTCGTTCCAGCATGGGCTCGGCCCCTCTCCGTCGCTCACTTGAATGATATGATATAACATCGCCATTCAGAGGCGGCGTGACCCTGCCGCAGGCCACACTCCAATGAGATCGATGGACCGGGGAATGACGAACGCATCCACTGCCATGGCGCGCGCGCGCCTGGCGATCAGCATCGCCGCAGCCTTGCTGGCCAGCCTGCCCGCACTGGCCCAGAACCACGACAATGACCGTGGCTCGCAAGCGCCAGGCACATCGCCCGAGGCGCGGACCGCCACCCTGGACAAGGTGCTGGTGGTCGGCAGCAACATCCGCGATGCCGTTGGCGGCGGTGCATCGCCGGTCATCGTGATCGACAAGGAGGCCATCGACCGTACTGGCGTGGCCACCGTGCAGCAGCTGTTCGAAAAGCTGCCACAGAACTTCGGCGGTGGCGCCAATGGTGCCAACGTCGCCAACCTTGGTGTCGACCGCGATACCGGCAACAACTTCGGCCAGGGCACCGCCATCAACCTGCGCGGTCTGGGAACCGGCACCACGTTGACCCTGATCAACGGCCACCGCGTGACCTCGTCGAACCGCTACCAGTACGTGGATGTCTCGTTGATACCGCTGAGTGCGGTGGAGCGCGTGGAGATCCTCACCGATGGTGCCTCGGCCATCTACGGTACCGATGCGGTCGGCGGCGTGGTCAACATCATCCTGCGCCGCGACTTCACCGGGTACGAGACTGCTGTGCGCTACGGCGCCGTCACCGCCGGCAGCATGGAGGAGTACCAGGCATCGCAGTCGGCAGGCTGGTCATGGAATGGAGGTCACGTGCTGGCCAGCTATGAGTTCCTCAAGCAGAGCAACCTGCCGGCAGTGGACAAGGATTTTTCGAAGAACGTGCGGGTCAAACCGTACGACCTCTACCCGGGATCCAAGCGCCACAGCCTGTATGTGGACGGCGTGCAGCAGCTCAGCGATGTGCTGACCCTGAACGTGACCGGCTCGTTCGCCAAGCGCGAGATGGACACCACCATTTCCGGCACGGCCGACGAAACCCGGCTGTTCCCGCACACGCGCCAGTTCGACCTGTTCGCCGGACTCACCCTGGATCTTCCGCGCGGGTGGCAGGCGCGCCTGGATTCCGGGTTCGGCAAGAGCGATGTTTCCTACCAGCGCACCACCATCACAGGCAGTTCGGCCAGTACGGCACCACCGACTGATACGAACTCCGAATCCCGCTACCTGGACCTGGTCGCCGATGGCGAGCTGTTCAGCCTGCCCGCCGGTGGGGTCCGCGCGGCATTCGGCGCGGGCTACCGCCGCGACGGCTACGAACTGATCGATCACCGCGGCCTGGAAAAGCCCCTCGACCTGCAGCGCACCGTGAGGTCCGCCTTTGCCGAGCTCAACGTTCCGTTGCTGAAGGACCTGCCGGGCGTGCGCAGCCTGTCACTGACCGCCGCAGCGCGCTATGACGACTATAGCGATTTCGGTTCCACGCTGAATCCCAAGTTCGGCCTGCTGTGGGAGGCGACCCAGGGGCTTTCGTTCCGCACCAGCTATGGCCGTTCCTACCGGGCGCCGGTGTACCAGGACATGCAGTTGAACAACACCGTGGTGGTGGCGAACGTTCCCAATCCGGGCGCCCCTGGTGGCAACACCATCCTGATGATGCTGTCCAACGGCAACCCGGATCTGGGCCCTGAGCGTGCCAAGACCTGGACCGGTGGTTTCTCGTTCGCGCCACCGTCGGTGCCCGGCCTCAAGATCGACGCGAACTACTACCACATCGAATACGCCGACCGCATCGGCAGTGGTTTCGGCGGCAGCTTCCCGTCGCTGTTCCAGCAGTCCACCGCACCTTACGCAGACATCCTGACCACCAATCCCACGCAACAGCAGATCCAGCAGGCGCGCCAGCTGGGCATCTCGGGCCTGGGGCTGTTTGTCTCGCGCGTGGGGCCGTACGCGCTGCCGGCTGGAATGGATGAAACCAGCAGCCAGGTGATCCTGGACAACCGCTTCCGCAACAATGCCTTTACCCGGCAGCGTGGTGTCGATTTCAGTGGATCCTATGGCTTAGACGCCGGCCAGGCCCACATCGCGATGAACCTGGCCGGGCAGTACATCATCGAATCGAAGCGGCGCGTGACCAGTACCTCGCCCGAGGTGGATGCGGTGAACGCGGTGTACTACCCCGTGGATCTCAAGATGCGCGGCGGCATCACAGTCAGCCGGCAGCAGGCAGCGGGCGGGCTCTTCGTGAACTACGTGGACAGTTATCGCGACCCTGCCAATGTCGCCCGGCCGCACGTCAGCTCCTGGACGACTGTCGATCTGAATCTCGCCTATCACTTCGGCCCATCGGCAGATCCGCAGCGTGGCACATTGCTTGCGTTCAACGTGCAGAACCTGTTCGACCGGGATCCGCCGTTCATCGTCAACAGCATCAACACCGGCTATGACCCCACCAATGCAACAGCGCTGGGTCGTTTCCTGTCCATGACGCTGACGCACCGCTGGTAGGCCTGCGCATGCGTGCCGACACCCCTGCCCTGTCGCGGTCCGTCATGGCCATCCAGCAGGCTCTCGCTGTCGCGGCAACCCAGCTCACGCTGATGTGGCGCGAGCGGCGCGTGCTGTGGCTCGCCCTGGCCCTGTTGCTGATTGCAGGGGCGTCTGTACTCAGTGGTGCCGCACGCCTGACCCTGCAGGCGCAGGAGCGCCAGGCGTTGAGCGCGGAAGAGGCGCGGTTGTGGGACAGCCAGGGTACGATCGACCCGCACAGCGCCGCGCATGTTGGGCGCGCCATTCCTGCCCCAGTGAGGCCACTGGCTGCGCTGGACCCGGGTCTGACGGATTTCCTGGGAACCTCGGTGTTCATCGAGGGCCACGCACAGAATCCGGCCCGGCACCGCGCCGTGGATGCCGGTACCGCGCTCAGCCGCTTCCAGGGTTTCTCTGCGGCGTGGGCGCTGCAGGTCGTGGCGCCGCTGCTGATCATCCTGGCAGGGTTCGCCACACTGTCTGGCGATACTGCCCGCGAGACGCTGCGCCAGGAGCTCGGCACCGGTGCCTCGGCCGGCGTGCTGATCAGCGGGCGCTTGATTGCCCTGGCGACCGCCTCGCTGCTGCTGGTGCTGACCATGCTGCTGATCAGTCTTCCGGGCCTGTCCGTCCAGTACGGCGGCGCCGCGGATCTCGCCGCCCTGCTCGCACTGGCTGCCGCCTACGTGCTCTATCTGCTGGTGTTCTGCGCACTGACCGTGGGGGTCTCGGCGCTTGCAGGCTCCGCACGGACGTCACTGGTCGTGCTGCTGGGCTTCTGGGTGGTGTCCACGCTGCTGGTGCCGAGAGTGGCGCCTGCCATCGCCGAGTCGCTGTACCCGACTCCCTCGGCACCGTCGTTCAGGGCCGGCGTGACCGAGGAAGCGGAGAACGGCGTGGATGGCCACGATCCGGCCGACAAGCGCCTCGATGCTCTGCGTGCCACGTTGATGGCGCGCTACCGGGTCGACAACGTGGACGACCTCCCGCTGAACTTCCGCGGCGTGGCCCTGGAGTTTGCCGAGGCCAACTCGACGCGCGTCTACAACCGTCACTTCGATCGCCTGCATGCCACCTACCAGCAGCAGGACGCGACCCAGCGCCTGTTCGGCCTTGTCTCGCCGACACTGGCGCTGCAGTCCTGGTCGCGCGCCTTCGCTGGCACGGATTTCCCGGCGCATCTGGCGTTCCTGCGTGGCGTGGAGGACTACCGCTATCGGTTGATCCAGGCACTCAACCAGGAAGTGAAGCTGCACAAGGCACCGCAGGGCGGAAAGCATGTCGCCGACATCGCCGGCATCACCCGTTCAGTGCAGTACCGGGCGCCGCAACAGACCCTGGCCGACACTGCTGTCGCGCAGCGCGGGAATTTCGTCATTCTGCTGGCCTGGCTGATGCTGGGCAGCGTGGTGGTACTCATCTCTGTGCGGAAGCTGGGGAGATCGCCATGAGCGGCGTTTCGATTGCCCGCTACGAGATCCGCCGACTGCTGCGTGATCGAGCGCTGCCGGTGCTGCTTGTCCTGCTGCTCGCGTTGGGCGCCTACGCCGCGTGGAACGGTCGCGCATGGGTGGACCAGCGCGAGGCGGCCATTGCCTTGATAAAGCAGGAAGAACAGCAGACGAAGGAACGCAGCCGGGCATTCGTCGGCAAGGCGCCCTCGGTGCTGCCCCGCGCCCAACCGGTGCTTGCGCCCAGCACCATGGCACCGTTGTCGATCGGCCAGGCAGATGCCTATCCCTACACCGCCGATGTGGTTGCGCTGGGTGATCCGACCCAGCTGCTCAAGCACGTCTGGGCCGACATCGGCAATCCTGCGGCACGGGCTGCGGGACGGTTCGACCTGGCCTTCGTGATCGTCTTCCTGTTGCCACTGGTCATTCTCGTGGCCACCCATGATCTGTGGTCACGTGAGCGCGAGCGCGGTATCGCAGCGCTGGTGCTGTCACAGCCGGTGTCGGCAACACGGCTGTTGATGGTCAAGGCACTGGCGCGTGGGCTGGTGGTGCTGCTGCCCGCACTGGTCATCATCTTGGCGGTGGCGATCGGGGCCGGCGCGCGCAGTCCTGCAGGCCTGGCCATGCTGGCACTGACCGTCCTCCTCTATGGCGCCTTCTGGCTGGCCCTGGCACTGCTGATCGGCTGCGTTGCCCGGCGCACCACCGAGGCGGCCATCGCCGGCGGTGCATTGTGGCTGCTGATCGTGGTCATGGCCCCGTCACTGACCCTGGCCACGGTGAACCTGATCGCGCCGCCGCCGTCACAGATGCAGTTCGCCACCGAAGTGAAGGCGATGCAGTCCGATATCGCCAAGCGCCAGCAGCGTGAGCATGCGACGTCGGCGCCAGTGGACTCGCCGTCACCCGTCATCCCCGACACCCTGCGCCAGGCCTATGTCGATCGGGTTGCGGCTGACCAGGAACTGGCCCAGATGATCGCCTCGCATGCGCAGGCCGAGGCCGCACACCGCCAGGCTCTGGACCGGGTGCGGCTGCTACTGCCGGCCGTGGCGACGCAGGACGCGCTCGACCGTATCGCGGGCTCGGATGCCGAGCGCGCGCTCGACTTCCAGCACCAGGTCCACGACTTCTGGCAGGCACGACGGCTGTTGCACAAGAGCTATCTGGACCGTGACGCGCCGCAGACCCTTGAAGAGTACGACGCACTGCCCCGCTTCCAGTACCGCGAGCCCGCGGGCACCGCCCGGCCCGGTGTCCTGGCCGATCTTGCTGCCTTGATCATCGCCACCCTGCTTGTCCTGCTTGCGGCCGGAGCGCTGCGCAGTCGACTGGAAATGCCCTGAGGAGACGTCCACATGCTGTCTGCAAAAAGCCTGGTCATGGAACACAGTGCACATCGGGCGCTGGATGACGTCAGTTTCGAGGTGAAGCCCGGCGAGATCTTCTGCCTGCTGGGCGCGAACGGCGCCGGGAAGTCGACGACCATCAAGCTGTTCCTTGGCTTTCTGAAACCCACCTCCGGTGCAGCCGAAGTGGACGGACTCAGTGCGCACCGGCAGCCGCAGGAGGTGCGCCGGCGGCTGCTGTACATCCCCGAGACCGTGGCGCTGTACGACGAGTTGACCGGCTACGAGAACCTGGACTACTTCGCCCGCCTGGCCGGTGTCGAGGAGCGCTCGCCGGCGCGGCTGAAGGACGCGCTCAGATCGGCCGGGCTGGCGACCGACGCATTCGGGCGACGCGTGGGCCTTTATTCCAAGGGCATGCGGCAGAAGGTCGGCATCGCACTGGCCATCGTCAAGGAAGCCAGGGCCCTGTTGCTGGATGAACCCACCTCGGGCCTGGACCCTACGGCGTCAGCCGAGTTCCACGAGCTGATCGTGCGGCAGCGCGATCGCGGCACAGCGATCCTGATGGCCACTCACGATCTGTTCCGCGCCCGTGAAGTGGCGACCACGATCGGCCTGATGCGGGCAGGCCGCCTGCGCAGGACGCTGGCGGCCAGCACGATCACCGCGAACGATCTTGAGAGCCTGTATCTGGAAGAGATGAGTCGCAGCGCCTAGGCCACGGCGGCCGCCTGCGCGCCACGCTGGCCTGACCAGCGCCGTAACCACGCTTCTATGTTGATCTGCGGGCCGAAGATGCCGAGCACCTGTGACGAGTGGTCCGGGCTGACCTGCTGGATGCCCGCATCGGCCAGCGCGCTGTCGAGATAGCCACGCCTGGCCAGCATTCCATCGACCAGCAGATTCCTGATGAACTGCTGGTGCCCCTGGGTGACCGCCACGGAATGATCATCCAGATAGGATTTCACCTTCCTCGACAGCAGCGCATCCGGCAACAGGCCTTTCATTGCACGCCGCGCGATGGTGCGGTCTTCCGCATCCGCGATGAGCAGGTGCAGCGGAATGCGCGCGAACAGTTCGACAAGCGGCTGCGCACTGATCGGCGATACGCCATGCCAGTGGCCGGCGCCTTCGAAGGGATCAAGGACGCTGGTCGGGAATACCATCCGACCGATATGGGCCAGCTTGTAGGGTGATACGCGATGGCCCTGCGCCTGCGCATGCCGCAACCAGGCTGGCTGCAGACCGTCCTGTTCGGACAGGTCCACCCGCACCCACGGGCAGGGCTTGCCCCAGCGACCATTGATGATGCCCGGCCGCTTCAGCAGGCCGTGCACGACTGCATCCCTCAGTACACCGTACAGAGAATCGCCAGACTGCGCGGTTTCGAACGCCACGCGAAAGAACGTCCGGTCGATGCCACGTCGCCAGGCGTAGTCAATCGCAGCGGCGTTGCCCTTGAAGCGCAGGAACACCGCGTCGCCGCCGACGCCGGTGAACTGCACGGTGTTGCCGTCGAAGTCCACGTCATGGCGATGGAGCAGGTAGCCGGAGCAATGCGCCGGCCGGGCCGTGCGCGGGAAGGCCATGATCTCTTCCAGCGCGCAGTGTGGCTGCCGCCGGTACTCGATGAATTCGCAGCGCCTGCCCGAGGATTCAGCAGCCCCCTGCACCGCCATCCGCGCGAACACCCGTTCGTCGGCGCCAATGCCGTCATCGTAGTGATGGATGCATGTCACCTCCGGTGCTGACGGTGCATGCAGCAAGCCGGCCAGGATGATCGACGAATCCAGTCCACCCGACAGCTGCAGCTGGACGCGTCGGTGCTGGCTGGCCAGTGCGCCGATGCATCCCAGCAGCGTGGTACGGGCCAGCGACACGGCTTCTTCCAGATCCTCGATCGGTTGGTCGCGGGCAAGCCGCACCACGTCCCACGGGCAGTACCGGCCCACCGGCTCACCATCACGGATTGAAACCGCCTCACCCGCTTCGACCGCCGTGACCTCCTGAAAGCCGGTCTGCAGGCCATCACGAAACGGGTACAGCAGCGAGTACGACAGGAAGGACCAGTCGACGCTGAAATCGCGCAGGCCCAGCATCAGGCAGTCTTCCATGTTCGAGAAGACCAGCGTCAGCTGACCCACTGTGGTCATGTAGCACGGGATCTCCGCAGTGGGATCGCGCAGGACGAACCAGCTCGATGTTTCCTGCTGGAAGCCCAGCGCCACGTAGCGGCCCCAGCAACGTTCGACGATGCTGCGCCCCTGGCTGCTGCAGGCGCCGTCCGCTGTTTCCGCATCCAGGTTCACGCAGCCAGGCACCGTGCCTTCGCCGAACGTCTTGTGAAACAGCTTGCCCAGTACCACCAGCGCATTCGAGCGACGGCATTCGAAATAGCCGTGGTTGTCGCTCTGCACGTGGATCGCCGCGCCGTTGTCGTTCAACACGCAGGCGATGCCGGGCAGCCTGGCACCGATCCTTTCCACGATCCGTTCCGCCTGCTCCGTCGCAGATTCCGAGTGGGTGTTCCAGAGCACGGCGATGTATCGGTACATGGCAGGTTTCGTTACAGCACCAGGATGGGAGCCATCCGGCGCAGGTTGAAGGGAATGTCGGTCAGCACGTGATCGCCGTGCTGCAGCCAGCAGTGCGCGGCGAACGGCTGGGTTCTGACCGCGAACACCCAGGCAGGAACGATGCCGTACTTCGACAGGAACCCGCGCATCGCCAGGCAGTAGAGAAAGCATTCATCGGTCTTCCGGAATGCCAGGGGTCGAAGCCAGTCGAACACCCGCACGCGCAAGGCCAGTTCTTCAGCGCTCACCGGCCTGCTGTGGCCGCGATCCGCCCGACGGCGCACGGCCGACACCGTGGTACTGAAAGGAAGGAATGTTCTGCTGCAGGCGGCATAGGCGCACGAGGCAATGAATCGACGCAGGTCGCCCGCCTTGATCGGAGGACGGCCACGCGGCTCGCCCTCGCGCACCCAGTGCCGTGGCAGCGCAATGGCGGGGCTGGCGGCGGATTTCCCCTGCTGCGGATCCGCAGTGATCAGGCGGCGGTCGATCAAGGCCTGCAGAAGCCTGGGGGCGCTTGCATCTTCGGACCGCAGGGGCCAATCGAGAACGAGATTGCCAAGGCCTGCGGCGCCGCGTTTTTCAAGGGAAAGATACTTTCCCGTGGCCTGGTCCAGTATCACCATTGCATCGCCGGTGACACAGACGTGCGCGTGCTTTGAGAGGAAGTACGGGGCAACAGTCTGCTCCATCATGTGCTCCTGCGCCGGAACCGGAGAAGCGGTGCATGCAGGGCATGCACCGCAGATGCGACATTGCGCAGTGGATCAGGGCGACGTGGTCGGGAACACGCCATCCCACAACGTGCCGTGGTTGTGCGCCTTCGTTTCCGAAACGACCGAGCCCAGCTCGATCAGTTCGCCACCCACACCCTGATCCTCAGGGTTCTGCTGTCCTGCCACTACACCCAGCTCAATCAGCTCGTTCATGAACATCTCCTATCGTCAGTGGATGTACCCACGCATTGCGTTGAACCGCGCTGCATCGGATACGGAGCAGCCAAGCCACCATCGCCACTACATTGCAGGGCGATTGCCGCCAAGGCACTGAAATGTTACGATATAACATATTATTTTGGCGTGACGAATGACGCCACCCGCCCGCTGTCGATGCGACCCATGAGAGGCAAGAGGGATGAACACCGAGATCAGTGATGACGGGCTGGATCCCACACTTCTGCTGAAGGGGATGTTTCCCCTGCCGAAGTTCATCCGCTTCGTACGGGAGCGTTGCCCACCGGGACGCTTCGACGAGGCTGCGCTGGTGGAGGACTGGCGGACGGCTCGTGCCGAGGTGCTGAGGCTGCAGCAGGAAGACGCCGGTGAGGCAGATGCCATCAATGTCCATGCGTTGCCGGATGAGATGCTGCCGCTGGCTGCGCAGGCGCTGCGGCAACCTTCGATGCACCGCATGACGAGTGTTCTGCCGCGCAGTTGGCAGATGGTCGATATCGATCGACTGGTGATCTTCCAGGAGTGCATCAACCTGCGTCACATCGACCAGTTGGCGGCATCCCTGACCGCCTCGCCCACCGCGCAGGAGGTCATGCAGCTTGTCGCCCGCAGCGGCAGCCATGCACATCCGGAAGTGCGCTTCACCCAGTCCGATGGCAGCTACACCTTCGCGTCCACCTCGAACGACCTGCGTTTCCTCGACGTGGCGACCCTCGATCCGGCTGCCATCACCGACTACGAACCGTTCGGCGCGGCCAGCCACGCCGTCGTCATCTATCTTGGTTTCAGTGACAACCTGATCAGCGCCACCCGGTTTGGCAAGCGCCTGGTGCTGACCAATGGCTCCCATCGCCTGTACCTGCTGCGCCGGCTCGGGTTCCGCCATGCGCCCTGCCTCGTCACCGATGCCTCCGACAGCGACCTCAGCGAGGTTCTGCTGCCGGCAGCGGTCAAGCAGGATCGCGGGTTCTACCTGTCTTCTGCGCGGCCGCCGCTGTTCAGGGACTATGTCGATCCCCGCCTGACCTGCGTCGTTCCGGTCACCCGCAAGCACTACGCTCTGAGGGCCAAGCTCGACCTGCAGAGGATCACGGTCCCGGCGCTGTAATCCTGGGCCGAACCCTCCCTTCCCTGGGGCCACGTCGACAGGGATGGCCGGATTGGTGAATCACCTGGCGGAACTGTCGAATGACGCCTGTCGGGTTGACCCATACGCTTCTCATCCTCAACCAGAGAGGATGCCAACGTGATTGAACAGCCATGGGCTGCCGAACCCGCAGGAGAGGACGCTCCGATCGTCCATGTCCTGATGGGACTGATCTATGTCTGGCACAGGTGCGAACCGGGATCGGTACACGATGACGAGTAAGCGCCACCGTGCTGCCCGGCGTGGCTTTGGGGCGTAGGTACCAGCGTGGAGATTTCGATTGCGGGGCTGAGCGGGGTTGGGCCCGACTATCCGGACCGTGTCGATCTTCCGGTCATGGTGCTTGGGCTCGATCCCATTCCCGATGCCTGGGAAATGCCCTTCCATGCGCATCGGAAGGCACAGCTGCTGGTCGCCACGCGTGGCTTGATCATGCTGGAGACCGCGGCTGGCCTGTGGGTGGTTCCGCCACAGGGCGCGATCTGGATTCCCGGTGGTCTGTCCCATCGGGCCAGCAGCAGTGGACGGCCGCATGGCTTCGTGGTGTTCGTCGAACCCGGTGCCGTCCCGGGACTGCCGGCGCACTGCGCTGCGATGGCAATCACCCCGTTCATGCAGGCCCTGCTGGTGCGCGCATCCGCCCTTCCCCAGCACTATGAACCTGATAGCGCGCAGGACCGCCTGATGGGCGTGTTCCTGGATGAGCTGATTGCTGCGCCACCGGAGTGGCTCCATCTACCCATGCCATCCGATGCAAGGTTGCGCCGGCTGGCCAATGCGATGCTGGACACGCCAGCCGAACGAGCAACGCTTGAGGTCTGGGCGAGCCGGATCGGCATGAGCGAGCGCAACATGTCGCGCCTGTTCTCCGGCGAAACCGGCTTGAGCGTGAGACGCTGGCGCCGGCAACTGCATGTGGTGGTCGCGCTGCCGCTGCTGGCCAAGGGCCGGACGGTGCAGGCCATCGCCGATGACCTGGGCTACGACAGTGCCGGGGCGTTCGTGACCATGTTCCGCAAAACCGTGGGCGCGCCCCCCAAACGCTTCCTGGCAGAACGAGGCACTCGGCAGCAGGTATCGGACGCCGACGATCAGCGGCCGCAGGAGCCACGTTGACGGATGCGGGAGCGCGTGTCTCCCGCACCGGCAAGGACTGCCCTTTCCTTCAGCGCTGGTAGTCCTTCAGGAACAACCAGGTGATCAGCGTGGCATCCGGCCCCTTCGGGTCGGTGAACGGCAGACCGGACTGGCTGCCGCTCCACGCATGGCCCATGCCCTGCACCACATAGTGCTGCACCAGCGTCCTGCCACCGTAGGCGTAGGTATCCACTGTATACGCACGCCCACCCGGCACCTGGCCGTGATAGGTGCTGGTCGGCACGTACTTCACCGAGTCGTTGTCCAGGCCGTCGTCGGCCAGATCATTGGTCTGCAGGAACTGGCGCACGGCCTGCTGGCCGTTCACCGGATTGACGGTGAGATCGGCGCTGCCGTGGAACACCAGCACCGGCAGCGGTCGCGGCGACGGCGAGCCCGAGCACTGCCAGGCCAGACGGCCATTGCTGTCCGGCGAATAGATGCTGCCGGCCAGCAACGCATAGGCGCTGCCGGAAATCGTGGTCGCCCCCTTGAACATGCCACCGGAGTGGATGGCGCCGGCAGCGAACACATCCGAATAGCAGGCCAGCATGATCGAGGTCATCGCGCCGCCCGCGGAAATGCCGGTGACATAGACCCGGTGCGGATCCACGCTGTAGTCCGCCTTCACCCTGTCCACGATGCCGGCCAGGATCGAAGCCTCGCCGCTGTCGCGCGCCTGGTTGATCGGCAACTGCCAGTTCCAGCAGCGTGCCGGATTGGAGGTGACGTTCTGCCGGGGGTAAACCACGATGAACCCTTCTGTGTCGGCCACATCATTGAAACCCGACGCCTCGCCCATCAGGTTCGGCCCGGTCACGCAGCCATGCAGCACCAGCAGCAACGGCAGCGGCTGGCTGTCGTCGTAGCCGGCCGGCACCCACACCTGGTACTCGCGGGCGCCGAACAGATTGCCGTACAGGCCGATATCCCAATGCCCGGCCGGGCCAGCGGCAACAGCGCTACCCGCCATCGCCAGCCAGCTGCACAACACCAGCAGTACCACCTTGATCGAATCGATTCCGGATTTCATGGCCAGATCCTCGTGCGTGAGTCGTGGATGAAGTAGTACCGGGGACCGCTTCCGGCTGGGGGCGCGCCCAGTATCCGCATCCACGGGCCGCTGCCGACTGGACCTAGGTCCACTCGCTGCTGGCCGATGACACCGCTAGCCTTGATTCCAGGGGTGGCAATGGGCCATCCGCACGCTCATGCCTGGGGGAGGACCGAATGAAACGGAATTGTTTGAGTCTCATGATCGGCGCGCTGCTGGCCACGGGGCCGGTACTGGCACAGGACGCGCCTACAGCAGGCAGATCCGCTTCGCCGACCAACCTGGACAGCATCAAGGTCACCGCGCGCAAGCGCGAGGAGACCCTGCAGGAAGTGCCGGTGGCAGTCACCGCCTTTACCTCGGAGGCGCTGGACAGGATGAATGTCCAGGACATCAGCGACCTGGACGCGCAGGTGCCGAACCTGACCATCTACGCGGCGCGCGGCGCCAGCAGCACGGTCACCGCCTACATCCGCGGCATCGGCCAGTCTGACCCCACCTGGGGCGCGGACCCGGGCGTGGGCATCTATCTGGATGATGTCTACATCGCACGCCCGCAGGGCGCGCTGCTGGACGTGTTCGACGTCTCGCGCATCGAGGTGCTGCGCGGCCCGCAGGGCACTCTCTATGGCAAGAACACCATCGGCGGTGCGATCAAGTACATCTCGCGCGGCCTGCCGACCCAGACCGAAGGCTTCGCGCAGATCACCGTGGGCAACTACAGCCAGCTGGATGCGAAAGCGGCCATCGGCGGCCCGATTGGTGGTGCCGACAGTGGCCTGCGCGCCCGCGTGGCGGTGGCCAGCATGAACCACGACGGGTTTGGCGAGAACACCTTCAACGGCCAACCGGTCAGCGACAAGCAGATCAATGCCGCACGACTGAACGTCGGCGCGTATGCGGGCGACGACTTCGACGTGCAGTTCGCGCTGGACTGGATCGACGACCAGTCCGGCATGCGCGGCTCGAAGATGCTGGCGCCCAATCCATTCCTGCGCGCCTACCCTCCGATGGACAGCCGCTACGACATCCGCTCGGGCATGCGCAACCTCAACAACGTGGAAACCAAGGGCGCTTCGGCCACGGTGAACTGGCGGCCGAATGAGGATATCGCAGTGAAGTACGTGGTGGCCAAGCGTGAGTCGGACAGCGAAGCCAACATCGACTTCGATACCACGCCGGTCAAGCTGGCCGACGTGGGTGGCACCTATCACGACGACCAGGTCAGCAACGAAGTGCAGTTGAACTACGACGCCGGCGGCCGCGTGCGCGGCGTGGTCGGCCTGTACCAGTTCAGTGGCGAGGCCGGTGGTCAGATCCAGAACAACTACTTCAGCGCCCAGTTCGCCGACAACCAGGGCAAGGTGCTGACCGACAGCATCGCGCTGTATGCGGACTGGACCTTCGACCTGACCAGCAAGCTGAAGCTCGATGTCGGTGCCCGCTACACCGACGAGGACAAGCGCGCGATCGTGCTCAACCGCCTGTACGCCGACCCGGGCTTCAGCAGGCCGGTGGCGGTGACCGCGGACTTCGACAAGAAGACCAACTTCAAGAACGTCTCGCCCAAGGTCTCGCTGGACTACCAGATCACCCCGGGCATCATGGTCTACGGTCTGGCCACGCGTGGCTTCAAGTCAGGCGGTTACAACATCCGCGCCAACGCCGTGGCGGTGCCGCGCTCGGCCGAGCCGTTCGACGACGAGACCGTGGACAGCTACGAAGTCGGCAGCAAGATGGCCTTCCTCGACCAGCGCCTGTTCCTCAATCTGTCGGCCTTCTACAACAAGTACAAGGACATCCAGCTGTCGGTGTTCACCGGCCTGGATACCAATGGCGATGGCATCGACGATTCCTTCTTCGGCGACTTCACCAATGCCGGCGCGGGCACGGTCAAGGGCCTGGAAGTCGAATACCAGTATCTGCCCAGCCAGCACTGGCTGATCTCCGGCAACCTGGCCTGGCTGGACACCAAGTACGACGAGTACATGGACCGTGGCGTCAATGTGGCCAAGCAGATGAAATTCACCAATGCGCCGGAATTCTCCGGAGCGTTCAACGTGGAGTACCGTACCGAGCTGGCCAATGGCAGCAACCTGTCGGCACGGGTGAGCTACAGCTACCAGAGCGAAGTGTGGCCGACCACCGACCTGAGCCCGGTGATCAAGCAGGATGGCTACGGCCTGGTCAATGCCGGTGTGATCTGGCGGCTGGATGATGCCTGGACCTTCTCGCTGCAGGGCACCAACCTGACTGACAAGGAATACCGCACCACTGGCTACAACATTCCCGCAGTCGGCACGCTGATTGGCTTCTATGGCCCGCCGCGCCAATATAGCCTCAGCGTCCGTTACGATTTCTAGCGCATCCGATTCGATTTCCAGGAAGCCCCTGCATGATGCAGTCTTACGTAGATCTGTACTGGAACAGTGACGATGGCCTGCGCCTGCACGCGCGTGACCATGCAGCGGACGCCGGGCAGGTGCCCCGCGGCACCGTGGTCTGCATTCCCGGCCTGACACGCAATGGTGCCGATTTCGATGCACTGGCCGAGACACTCACCGCCGAGGGCTGGCGCGTGATCGCGGTCGATCTGCGCGGTCGCGCCGGTTCGGAGCGCGCACATGACCCGTCCAGCTACAACCCGCGCACCTATGCGGACGACATGGTCGCACTGCTGCGTTCGCAGAACATCGACAAGGCCGTGTTCGTCGGCACCTCGCTGGGCGTGCTGGTGACCATTACCCTCGCCTCCCGCGCACCTGAGCGGATTGCTGGGGCAGTGCTCAACGATGCTGGCCCCAGGGTGCCACGCGAGGCACTGGCACGGATCGGCAAGTACGCCGGCAAGCCGGTGCCGCCGATGGATCTGGAGCAGGCCACCGCCTATGTGGCGTCGATCGGCAAGGCCGCGTTCCCGCGTTTCGGCACCGATGACTGGCGGGCGATGGCCGTGCGCACCTTCCGCCCGCGCAGCGATGGACTGTTGGAGCTGGATTACGACCCGGCGGTGATCCGAACCACGCGCCCGTGGCTGCTGTGGTTGTTGCGTCCGGTGCTGTGGCGTGCGGTACGCGGGCTGACCGCGCGGGTGCCGGTGCTGGTGGTGCGCGGTGCGTTGTCCGATATCCTGCCGGCCGACGTTGCCCGGCAGATGGCGGCCACTTCGGAAAGTGCCCGCCTGGTGGAGGTGCCGGATGTGGGGCACGCTCCGATGCTGTCCGAGCCCGAGGCACGTGACGCGATCCTTACCTTGCTGGAGCGTGTGGCGTGAGTGCGGACAGCAACCTGCCTCCCGCCCTGCAGGCGTTGCAGCAGTGGGCGGCCAGCGAGCGGCTGAGTGGCGTGACCTACGTGGACCAGGCACGCATCGATGCCTTTGCCGACGCCACCGGCGACCACAACTGGATCCACGTCGATCCCGGCCGCGCGCAGGTGCAGCTGCCGGGCGGGCAGACCATCGCGCACGGTTTCCTGCTGCTCTCGCTCACCGTGCAGGACGATGTGGCCGCGCTTGCTGGCTTCCCCGGCATCGCCCATGTGCTCAACTACGGCTTGAACAAAGTCCGCTTCCTGGCGCCGGTGCCGAGTGGGTCCGAGGTGCGGGTACGCTCGCAGCTGGTGTCGCTGGACGCGCGCCAGCCGGACCAATGGCTGCTGACCCAGCGCAAAACCGTCGAGCGGGTTGCCGATGGCGAGCTGGCACTGGTCGCTGAGCAGCTGTCACTGATCGTGGTCGCCCGCTAGCACCACCCTGCCCGGTTCTCTCCCTACACTGGAGCGATGTTGACGCCCTCCATCGTCCTCTTCGCCTGCATTGCATGGACCGCACTGCTGTTTGGCGTGGCGCTGTGGGGCGAGCGCAGGGGGCACCGGCTTTCGAACGTGTGGCCGCTCATCTATGCGCTGTCGCTGGCCGTGCACTGCACCGCGTGGACCTACTACGGCGCGGCGTCGCAGGGTCTGCAATGGGGTTTCCCCATTCCACCCACCCTGGCCGGCATGGCGTTGATCTTTGCCTTCGGCCTGCCGTTCCTGCTCCGCCTGGGGCGGCTGGCCAAACAGCACAACAGTGCCACCATCGCCGATCTGGTTGTCGCGCGACTGCGCGCGGACCGGGGCCTCGGCTTCACCATCACCCTGGTGGCGCTGTTCGGCATCATTCCCTACATCGCCCTGCAGCTGAAGGCTGTCAGCCAGGGCCTGGGCGCCCTGCTGGGCGATCGTTTCGCGCCTGCTGCCGCGCAGCTGGACATGTCGTTCTGGTTCGCGCTGACGATGGCCGCGTTCACGCTGTTGTTCGGCGCCCGCAAGGCCTCGGCCACCGAGCCCAATCGTGGCATCGTGGTCGCGCTGGGCCTGGAGTCGGTATTGAAGCTGGTGGCGCTGCTCGCCATTGGCCTCTATGCGGCGCTGTCGGTGCACCAGGCGGGTACGCCGCTGCTGGAAAAGATGGCGCAGCTGCCGCCACCGGCCATCATGCCGGACTATCTCACCATGGTCGCGCTGGGCGCGATCTCCGCGTTTACGCTGCCGCACCAGTTCCATGTCGGTGTGGTCGAGCTGCGTCAGACCTCGGACCTGAGGACGGCACGCTGGATGTTCCCGGTCTACCTGCTGCTGATCGGGTTGCCGTCGGTGCCGATGGCGCTGGCTGGTGCCGCGCAGCTGCCCGCATCGGTGGCGCCCGACCTGTACGTGCTGGCGCTGCCGCAGGCCGGTGGCCACCACCTGCTGGCGCTGCTGGCCTATCTGGGCAGCCTGAGCGCGGCCACCGGCATGATGATCCTGTCCGGGCTGACCCTGTCGATCATGCTCGGCAACCATGGCTTCGGCTCACGGTTGCTGGACGGTATTGCCGGCGGTGCCGCGGCAGCCGACCTGCGTCCACGCGTACTGGCGTTCCGCCGTGCCGGCATCCTCGCCGTGTTCCTGATGGCGTGGCTGTACAGCCGGGCGATGAGTGACACCGAGGCACTCAGCGATTTCGGACTGATGTCCTTCACTGCCCTCTCGCAGCTTGCGCCGGCGGTCCTGCTGGCGGTGTATCGCCCGCGCACGCCCTCCCCGGCCATCATCGCCGGCATCGTGCTGGGGTCATTGGCCTGGCTGTGGCTGGTGCTGCTGCCTATGGTGATCCCTGCCACGACACAAACCGCAAGCCCCGAGCGTCTGCACTGGCTGGCCGTCGTTTCGCTGCGCGTGCAGCCGGGACACATCGCCCTCAGCATGGGCGCAAGCCTGGCGATCAACCTGTTGGCGGTTGTCCTGGTATCGCGGGCGGTGCGCCCATCGCAGCCCCGGCGGCGCGACGCGGTGGCTGCAGCCTCGTTGCGCAGGACCGCCGGACGCTTCCTCGGCCAGGAGCGTGCGCGCCAGCTGATGGAGGGGCCCGCCGGACAGATGCTGGATGACGACCGGGTCACTGCGGTCGAACGTGAGCTGACCGCCGTGGTTGGTGCGGGCATGGCGCGCCTGCTGGTGGAAGCGGCACGCGATGGCGGCACTGCGCCACTGGATGCAGTGACCCGCGCGGTCGGCGAGGCCACCCAGGTGCTGCGCTTCAACCAGCGCCTGCTGGAGGCGGCGCTGGAGAACATGAGCCAGGGCATCAGCGTGGTCGACGCACACCTGCAGCTGGTGGCGTGGAACAGTCAGTACGCGGCATTGTTCAAGTTCCCGCCCGAGCTGCTGCAGGTTGGGCAGCCGGTGGTCAATCTGACAGCGTGGGCGCTGGCCGAACTGAAAATCGGTGACGGCCCCGGTGACTCCCGCGACAAGGCCTTGCAGCGCCGCGTGGCACACATGCGGCGCGGCACGCCGCATCTGTCCGAACGGATCTTCCCCGACAACACCATCGTCGAGATCCGCGGCAATCCAATGCCGGGCGGCGGTTACGTGGCCACCTTCACCGACGTCACTGCGTTCCGCCGCGCCGAGGAGGCACTCAAGCGCAGCAACGAAACCCTGGAGCGCCGCGTGCAGGACCGTACCGCACGGCTGGAGCACGCGGTGCACGCCGCCGAGCGCGCGAACGTTGCGAAAACCCGCTTCCTGACCGCGGTCGGTCACGACCTGATCCAGCCACTGCACGCTGCTCAGCTGCTGACCGACGCAATGTCGCAGCACATCGAATCGGAGTTCCTCGACAGCTTCCTGCGCCAGATCCGTGGTGCGCTGGACTCCACCGACGACCTGCTGTCCGGGCTGCTGGATATCTCCAGGCTGGAGGCCGGCGGCCTGGTCGCCGATCCGCGTCCGTTCGCGCTTTCGACCGTGCTCGATCCGCTCGCGCAGGAGTTTGCGGTGCTGGCGGCGGTGCGCGGGCTGCAGTTCCGCTACCTGCGGACCCGTGCCTGGGTCCACAGCGATCCACTGCTGCTGCGCCGGGTGCTGCAGAACTTCCTCGCCAACGCCCTTCGCTACACCCGCCATGGCGGCGTCCTGCTGGGCGTGCGCCGCCAGGGGCACGCCCTGTCCATCGCTGTGTACGATACCGGCCCCGGCATCAGCGCCGAACAGCAGGCGGCGGTGTTCGAGGAGTTCCACCGCGTTGATCGCAGCAACGGCCAGGGTCTGGGGCTTGGCCTGACCATCGCACACCGCATCGCCGACCTGCTGCATGCCCCTTTGCGGCTGCACAGCACGGTGGACCGCGGCTCGGTGTTCTCCGTCGCCGTGGCGCGGATCGCAGCGCCAGCGACACCGCGGATCGAACCGCCTGCCAGCGGCAGCAACACACTCAAGGGTATTCGCGTGCTGGTGGTCGACAACGATGCGGATGCGCTGGCGGCAATGCAGCAGTTGCTGCTGTCGTGGGGCTGCGACGTCATCGCGGTGCGTGATGCGGATGGCATCGGTTCGTCGGCGCGCGATGCGGCGCTGTGGCTGTTCGACTACCACCTCGATGACGGCGACACCGGTGTATCACTGTTCACACGGCTGGTCGCGGTGCACGGGCCGCGGCCTACGGTGATCCTCAGTGCGGATACCGGTGGCGAGACCCGCGATGCCGTACGTGGCGCCGGTCTCTCGCTGTTGAACAAACCCTTCAAGCCACTGGCGCTGCGCTGGGCGATCAACCATCTGCTGACGGCCCGTTCCACAAACATGGCCTGACGATTCAGTGGCTGCGCGACTCTTCGATCTGGCGGGAGGGGTCGGCCAGGCCCATTTCATGCAGCACCCGGATTGCCTGCGCACGATTGCGGACCCCAAGCCGTTCCATGATGCGGGTCATGTGCGCCTTCACCGTTCGCAGTTGTACACCAAGCCGATCGGCAATCTGCTTGTTGAGCAGCCCCTCGGCCACCAGGCTCAGCACCCGGTACTGATGTGCGGACAGGCTGGCCAGCCGCGCAGCGAGGTCGGCATCCTTGCTGAAGGGCACCACGCGCGCCACCGGCTCACGCAGCAGTGCCGGTATCCAGCGCTCGCCCTCCAGTACCGACTGCAGTGCCGCCTGCAGCTCGTTCAGGCCCGAGCTCTTGGGTAGATAGCCAGCAGCACCAAGGTCGATGGCGCGGCGGATCACCTGCGGCTCTTCATTGGCCGAGACGATGATGATCGCCAGCCCTGGCTGCAGTGCGCGGATGGTGGCCAGCCCAGCCAGGCCATGATTGCCCGGCATATGCAGGTCGAGCAGCATCAGGTCGATCTGTTGGCGTTCAAGCACCTCAAGCACGCTGTCCAGCGCGTCGGCCTCGCTGATCTGCAGATCGGCAACCGCCTCTTCGGCCGCGCGATGCAGTGCGGCGCGGAACAAAGGGTGATCGTCGGCAATGAGCAGGGTTGGCATGTCCAGGCGAGAGTAGCAAATCGTCCGCTTTTGGGAAGGCGTACCTAGGTACGCTGGCGCCAGGCGGGCGTGCAGATAGTGTGGTGGCACGAAGGGCGTCAACCGATGCACCGCCCACGAGGACACATCATGTCATTCCCCCCTGCCCCCGGCGCCTCCGCCTATCCACTGCTGATCAAGCAACTGTTGCACACGCCATTGGCAGCGAGCCCGGACCAGGAGATTGTCTACGGCGACTCGGTCCGCTTCGATTACCGCACGTTACAGGCGCGCATCGGGCAGCTGGCAGGCCTGTTGACTTCGCTGGGGGTCAAGCAGGGCGACACCGTGGCGGTGATGGACTGGGACAGCCATCGCTACCTGGAGGCCTACTTCGCCGTTCCGATGATCGGTGCGGTGCTGATGATGGTGAACATCCGCCTGGCACCCGAACAGATTGCCTACACGCTCAACCACAGCGGGGCGCGGGTGATCCTCGCCAATCGCGAGTTCCTGCCGATACTGCAAGCCATCGACGAACAGCTGCCAGACCTGCGCACGCGCATCCTGCTGGACGATGCCGGCGGCCCGTTGCCAGACGGTTTCGTGACCGAGTACGAAGCCGGTCTGCGGACTGCCACTGCGACCACCCATTTCCCGGACTTCGACGAGAACACCCGCGCAACGGTGTTCTACACGACCGGCACCACCGGCCTGCCAAAAGGTGTCTACTTCAGCCATCGGCAGCTGGTCCTGCACTCGCTGACGGGGATGGCGGCGCTGGGCAGCGCGGCCAGCCAGGGACGCCTGCACCGCGGCGACGTCTACATGCCGATCACCCCCATGTTCCATGTGCACGCCTGGGGCCTGCCCTACGTCGCTACGCTGCTTGGCATCAAGCAGGTCTACCCCGGGCGCTACGTGCCCGCCCAGCTGCTGGCGCTGATCGCCCGTGAGAAGGTGACCTTCTCGCACTGCGTGCCGACCATCCTGCACATGCTGCTGGAGCACCCGCTTGCGGCCGACACTGACCTGGGCAACTGGAAGGTGATCATCGGCGGTGCCGCCCTGCCCCGTGCCCTGGCCCAGCGTGCACTGGCGCGGGGTATCGACATCTTCGGTGGCTACGGCATGTCCGAGACCTGCCCGCTGCTTACCTTGGCGCAGATCGATTCGGATGCCGTGACCAATGTGGATGAGGTTCTTTCGCTGCGCACCAAAGCCGGCATTCCGGTACCGCTGGTTGACCTGCGCATCGTCGACCCGGAAATGAAGGATGTCGCCCACGATGGCATCGCCACCGGCGAGGTCGTGGTACGAGCACCTTGGCTCACCCAGGGTTACCTGCACAATCCGGATGCATCGGCGGCGTTGTGGGCAGGCGGTTATCTGCATACCGGTGACATCGGCAACATCGATGAAAGCGGCTATCTGAGGGTGACGGACCGCATCAAGGATGTGATCAAGACCGGCGGCGAGTGGATCTCATCGCTCGCCCTGGAGGACATCATCGCTCTGCATCCGGCGGTCAGTGAAGTCGCGGTAATCGGCATCACCGACACGAAATGGGGCGAGCGGCCATTGCCGCTGGTGGTCAGGAAGCCGGGGAGCCATGTGGCCGAAGCGGAGATCATCGAACTGATCGCAGCACGCAGCCGCGCCGGAGATATCTCACGCTATGCGATTCCGGAGCGGGTTCGCTTCGTGGATTCGATCGAGCGCACCAGCGTGGGCAAGATCAACAAGAAGAAGCTGCGGGAATTGCACGACGTAGAGTCAGGCCTGGGCCGCGACTGAGGGGCCTGGGCCCACCTGGCAGCTTGCCTCGGCTCGCAAACGGCGAGAACATTGGTTGTATTGAATGAAGCAAGGAAGCGTCATGGCAAGTCTACTGAAGCTCTACCTGCAGCCACTCAATCTCCCGAAGTGGCCCTTGAGTTACGCCCATGAAGACGTGGCATTCGCGTTCGCCCCGCCGGTCGTTTCGCCGCTGCCACATCCGCACTCTGTCGACACTCTGCTCGCAGCACTCGACTGTGGCTATGGGAAAATACTCACATTCCTTGGGCTGCCGCCCGGTGCCGTTCCCGCGCCCGGATTTACCAATTTGAGCCTGACGACCAAAGCTGAGTGGGAACAGCTGGGAACGTACATCTACGGCAAGGTCGAATTGTTGGGCGATATCTTTGGCACCCCCGTCCCGCCTGGACCAGCTTGCGTCAACACGCTTTCATTCGTTCGGCAGCTCGAGAAGAACGAGAAGGGCAGCTTCAGCTACTTCCTCGGCATGGTCTATGCCCGCTATGCCCTGGAACAGGCGATCCTTGTCGCGCCGGCTGTCCCGGGATTCGTGAGTCGTATCCTTCACTTTCACACAGGTCAGGGCGGCCCAATCCATATCCAGGGCTTACCATTCCCCACGGTCGGGACAGCTACAGATGCCCCCGATTTTCTGGTGCAGCTGAATAATGGTACATGGGGCTTGATCGAGGCCAAGGGGTCGCTGGGTAATAGGAAAAACAGCACACTTGCGGAGGCACAGCAGCAGGTTGTGCAGTACCCGATGGTGAATTTCTCCTTGGGAGGCGGCGCGCCTGCGCTTCTTGCCATCAGTTTCTGCGCCATCAGCTACGCCTACGTTGAGAACGGGAATCTGCAGGTCGAGTACATCGATCCTGAGCTGGATAATGATCCCTTGGAGAGGGTGAGACGGGGTGAGGCATTGGCAAATCCAATTTTCATGCCCGCTGCAGACTGTCTCCGATTCCTGCAAGCCTGCGGACACTTCGCCAGCCAGGCAGACGATGGCGGAGAAGCCGAGCGCTACATGCACTGGACACGCTTCAAAAATGGTCTCTGGCTAGGCGTTCCCAAGCAGATGTGGAGCAATTTCGAGAAACTTACCGCCCTCATGACGCTGTTCGAGGCGGTCTTCGGAAAGGGCTGCGTGAACAGCTCTGCCACCTTGATAGAGGGAAGTTCCGTTGACTTCGAAGTGACGTTCACCAGGATGGCAAGGACCCGCCTGCAGCGCCTGGCCGATGACGAAGTCTTTATCTTCCATCAGCACGCGTCCCGTCTGCTTGCCCAAGTTGACGCCTCACGGGATTCAAATGAGGCGATCAGGCTGGGGGCATTCGCACAGGATGTTGCTGATCCGAAGAGCGCCAGCGGGATGATTGCGAATCTCAACGAGCTGCTGCACTCGCTCCGCAAGTACTCCTACCTGAAGTTTAGGGATGAGTCTGATCGTCATACCAGATTCCTGTCGAACGGACTGTGCATCGCTGACGACGCAGGGCGACAGTTCCTGGATTCGAATCCACTTCCCAATATCGAAAGGTTCTAGGGCCAGCGCGCCCGTAGATCTGGTGCCATTGCCGGCCAGCGGCCGGCACTACCGGCCAGCAAGCGCAGTGAAACGCGCTGCGCTCAGGACGGTCGCTCAGATCCGCGTCGTCGCCATGAACCGCTCGCGGTCCTGCTGCGTGCGGCGGCGAATTTCTTCCAGAGCCTGGCTCTCGGTCGCTTCCAGCATCGCTTCGAACAGGCGCTGGAAGTGATGGCGCATGGCATTGCGTGCGGCCACCGGATCACGCGCACGCAAGGCCTCGAAGATCGCCATGTGCTCGTCGGCACGGCTGGCGCCATCGTCATGGCAGACCCGCGAATAGACCTCGGTCACGCGCGGCAGCTCGCTGCGCATGCGCCAGATCTGCTGCACGAAGTACTCCACCACCGGATTGCCTGACAGACGGGCAATGGTCAGATGGAAACGGCGATCGTACTCGCCGGCTTCCGCGTCGCTCAGGTCGCGGCGGCACAGCGCCTCCGCCAGCACCTGCAGCTCGGCGATGCCGGCATCATCCAGGTTGCTGGCGGCCAGGGCGGCAGCCTCGGCCTCGAACACCGCGCGGGCGGCAGTGAGGTCGAAGGCACTGACATCCGGCAACCCACCCGGAGCCTGCGTCGGGCGCGGCTTCACATGCACGCCCGAGCCGATGCGGATGGCGATCCAACCCTGTGCTTCCAGTGCGATCTCGGCCTCGCGGATGGTCACCCGGCTGACACCGAACCGTTCGGCCAGTTCACGCTCGCCCGGCAGCCGCGAGCCCGGCGGAAATTCGCCGTCCTCGATCAGCTTGCGGAGCTTGGCAGCGATGGTCTGGTAAAGGCGGTTGGCGGACATGCGGCTGACCCTTGGCGATTCCCTCCGGGTCCCTGCCCTGCCACCGCGGCCGGCAAGGGTCCGGTTGGAGCGACGGCGCGACCACTGGCCGCGCCGCCCTGTTCAGAACTTGTATCGTACACCGAAATACGCACGCCGCCCGTAGGTCACCACTTCGCGGAAGTTCCCATAAAGCGGCTGGTAGGCCACGCGCGGCTCGTTGGTCAGGTTCATCAGTTCCAGCGACAGCGACAACTGCTTGTTCACCCGGTAGCGCAGGCGCAGGTCGACGCTGGTGTTGTCATCGTAGTAGCGGTTCTGCTGCGCGGTGTTGCCGGTGAAGTCCTGGTAGTAGTGCGAGCGAAACTTGCCGATGGCCTGGATGTTGAAGCGCCCAACGTCCCAGTAGATCGAGCCGGACAGCACGTGCCGCGAGAAACCACTGAGACCCGCCGGCGGCACGATCGCCGGAATGATCGTGCCATCACTGGCCAGCTGTTCGCCCAGTCGTGAGTCCTGGGTCTGATAGTCCGCATCGGCGTAGTTGTAGCTGACCTTGAAACCCAGCCCGTCGAACGGCTTGGGCAGGTACGACAGTCGATGCGTGGCCGTCACCTCGAAGCCGGTCAGCGTGCTGTTCTCGTCGGTGGTTACCTGCTGCCGCACCGGTACGGTCACGCTCTGGCCGTCGATGGTGTAGGTCTCCGGCACCAGCGCAGTGGCGGTGCCGCCGTTGAACTGCTTCCAGTACACCGCGCCGGCCAGCATCGTGTCCGGGTTCGGGTACCACTCCAGTGACAGGTCGCCGTTCCAGGACATCAGCGGCTGTGCCGCTGGGTTGCCACTGGCACTGATGTCATCCAGCGCATCGGCCAGGTTGCCGTAGGTAGCGTCGCTGCTGACGTTGATGGTGCGCCCCGCTCCCAGGGCCGAAATGTCCGGACGGGACATCGCGCGGTAGGCGCCGACCCGCAGCAGGACATCCGGCCGCAGCTCGAACGCGGCGTTCAGGCTGGGCAGCAGCTTGTCGTTGCCCGCCTTGAACACCTGGGTGGTGTAGTCGCCGGTAGGCTGCAGGCGGATCGTGCCGTCGCCGTTGTCTTCAATACGCAGTCCGGTACGCACCCCCTCGGAACGCACATCGGTCTTCACCCAGCGCAGGCCCAGATTGCCGGTCACCGGCAGCCCGAACAACGTGCTGCTGAACTCGCCCATCAGGTAGAGCGCGCGGGTCTTCTCGGTGATATCGACATTGTTCGGATCCTGGAAGCCCGGGTCCAATCCGCTGTCGAGGCTGCCACGGAACGACTGGTACAGACAGTTCGGATCGAAGTACGCCCAGGACGAAATCGTGTTGCCGCTTGCGGCATCCATGAAGTCATCCTGTGGGAACGGCGCGCGGCAGGCCTGGTTGGCAGCGATGATCTTCGCCTTGTCGGCTGCCACACGCTGGTCGTAGTCAGTCACCAGAGTGTTGTCGCGCAGGCGGTAGTCGGCCTGGCTGGCGCGCACGCCGCCCTTGATGCGGGTGAAGAAGCCGGACTCCGGCATGAAGCTGGCATCGAAGCGGCCGGCCTTGATCTTGTGGTCGTTCTCCGTTGCGCTGGAGGTCACGCGCGCCGCGCCGGTGTAGGCGTCCCAGTTGTTGGGGTCGAAGTTCGGCGCCAGGGCAACACTGGGTACTTCGCCATGCCAGTCCCAGTCGTAGTCCACGTACCCGGTGGCGCCACTACTGATGCCGGGGACGATGGCGTTGTTGACGTCGCGCTGGTTGGCGCGCAACCGGGTCATGCGCTCGCTGTCGAGGCGATTGGTGTGCGAGTAGGAAAGATCGGTGGACAGCTCCCACGCCGGGGTCGGGCGCAGGATCAGGTTCAGGCCGCCGCCGGTGTACTCCTCCCCACGCCAGTAGCGGTTGGAGGTGGAATCAATCGAGGTGCTGCCGTGCAGGTGGCGCACGATGCCGTCCTCGTCAACCTCGCGCTGGGTGATGCCGCGGCGAGCGTTGGACAGGCTCAGGTCACTGCGGTTCTCGTACCAGTTGCGCTGGGTATGCTCGAAATCGACATTCAGCTCGACCACGTCATTGGGCCGCCACTGCAGCGCGGCAAACTCGCTCTGGCGATCATTGCGCTCCTGCTTGAGGCGGTAGATGCGACTGCTCGGCACCAGGTAGTAAGGCGCGCCGTTGGCGATGGCCTGTGCGCTGACCTCGTTGCAGTTGGCATTGGACACGTTCTGCGTGCCGTCGCAGGCATACCAGGTGGAACCGCTGGTGATGCTCTCTTCCGGATCGGTACCATCCAGGCGCTGGAAACCCAGCGAAATGCCCAGCTTCTGCCCATTGCCGAACTCGAACTGGTCGATGTAGCTGGCGGTGCCGCGATAGCCGATGCCATCGTCGTCGTGGTACTTCTTGTCATACTCGGCCCAGCTGCCACGCAGATCGATCTGCGCCGAGCGCTTGCCGTATTCCAATGGCCGTACCGTTTCCAGGCCAATGGTACCGGCCACGCCGCCTTCGATGATGTCGGCTCGCTGGGTCTTGTAGATGGCCACCGTGTTGATCAGCTCGGCCGGGAACATGTTGAAGTTCACCGAGCGGTCGCCGCTGCCATTGGTGATTTCGCGGCCGTTGAAGTTGGTGCTGCTGAGAAAGGCGCCCAGGCCACGGATCGAGATCTCAGAGGCACCGGTCTTGTCGCGGGTCGAGGCGGCACCGGTCAGAGTCTCGATGGCATCGGCCAGCGACGGCGCCGGCAGGTCGCCGATGTCGTCTGCGGAGAGCACATCGGCAATGACCGTATCGTCGCGCTTCTTGTTGATCGAACTCTGCATGGACTCGCGGATGCCGGTGACCTGCACCTGGTCCAGCGTAGTGGGATCCTGCCCTGACGCGTCCTTGCTGGATTGCGCCTGGGCCGTGGGCAGGCCCGCCAGCACGGCGAGCAGCGCCACGATCAGGGGTGTGGGGGACAACGAGATGCTGTGCACTGCTCCGGCGGGTCGCCGCATGGTTTCCTCCTCCCAAAGGATCGCCTGCATGCCAGGCGTGGGACGCAGCTTCGGCACGGCGACATGAAAATGTCAACCAATTGGTATGCGATTGTTCAAATGCCTTTTATCCATACCAGTTGATCGAAATTTAATGTGCTGCTGCAGCATGACTTTGCGCGAAAGCTGGCTTACAACACACCCGGAAGTGGTATGCAGACCCACCCTGAAACGACGGCCCGACCGTCTCTGGAAGGATTTCATGCGCATTCACTCGCTGGCGCGTCACCTGCCCAACAATCCATCACTTGTTTGCCTGGCCACTGGCCTGGTCATGTGCCTGACCACTTCAGCGGCAAGTGCAGCCAGCTGGCTCGTCCACGATGTCGCTGAGTTCACTACCGCCGCATCAGCGCTGCAGCCCGGCGATGAGATCGTGCTGGCTGACGGCATCTGGAACGATGCCCGGTTGCTGCTGAAGGGCCAGGGCACGGCGGCCGCGCCGATCGTGCTGCGCGCGCAGACCGCCGGCAAGGTCGTCCTCAGCGGGCGCTCGGACCTGCGCCTGGCGGGGAGCTACCTGCAGGTATCCAACCTGGTGTTCCGCAACGGCTATACGCCGGGTGATGCGGTGGTGGCGTTCCGCGAATCCAGCAAGGCGGTGGCCCGCCACAGCCGGGTGACCGGCCTGGTGATCGATGACTACACCAACCCCGATGCCAGCGACCAGGACTACTGGGTATCGCTGTATGGCAGCAACAACCGGTTGGATCACAGCCAGCTGCGCGGCAAGACCAATGCCGGGCCGACCGTGGTGGTGGTGCGCGATGCCACCCAGGGCCTGGACAACCAGCACCGTATCGACCACAACTGGTTCGGGCCGCGCCCGGCGCTGGGCGTCAACGGTGGCGAAACCCTCCGCGTCGGCACCAGCGACACCTCGTTGAGCGATTCCAACAGTACGGTGGAGAACAACTGGTTCGAAGGCTGCGACGGCGAGACCGAGATCATCAGCAACAAGTCCGGCGGCAATACCTACCGCGGCAACGTGTTCTACCGCTCGGCCGGCGCGCTCACGCTGCGCCATGGCAACGGCAACCGCGTGATCGACAACGTCTTCCTGGGTGATGACAAGGCCGGCACCGGTGGCGTGCGCATCATCAATGCCGACCAGACCGTCAGCAACAATTACTTCGAGCGACTGGCCGGCTCCAGCAACCGTTCCGCGCTGGCGGTGATGGACGCGCAGGCCGATCCGCCGCTGTCCGGCTATGCGCCGGTGGTGAATGCCACGATCAGCCGCAATACCTTCGTGGATGTGGCGAAGATCAGTTTCGGCGTCGGCCATGACGAGGCCAAGGGCATCGTGGTCGCCGCCAGCAACAGCCGCTTCAGCGCCAACCTGATCGTCAACCGCACCAGCAGGAACCCGCCCAATGCCGCCAGTTCGCTGGCCGGCATCGACTTCAGCGGCAACGTGCAGTCACCGGCAGCCAGCAACGTATTCCCGGGAGGCGTAGAGGGCCGTGGCGTCAGCCTGCAGCAGGCTGCCAGCGGATTGTGGGTTGCCACGCCTGTCCTGCCCGCCGTGGGCGCCGAGCCTGCCCTGGCGATGACCGCGCGCGAGGCGACCGGCGTCGACTGGTATCCCAAGGTGGGCGAGGTTGCCCTGTCACGCACCAGCACCGGAGTGGATCGATGAGGTTGCAACCGCTGTCCGTTTCACTGGCCCTTGCTCTGGCCATTCCGCTCTCCCTGCTTCCGGCTGTGCCGGTGCTGGCCGCTCCGGCCACTGCCGCGCGCCAAGCCGACACCGCGCCGGTGCTGGTCACCGCAGCGCAATGGCAGCAGATGGCCAGCGAAGGCGGCCGCTACCCGTGGTTCGCCAAGGAACAGGCGCGCACGGAGAAGTCGCTGAAGAAGATGATGAAAGCCGGTATCGACGTGCCGGTGCCCAAGGACAAGGGCGGTGGCCGCACCCATGAACAGCACAAGCGCAACTACCAGGCCCTGCTGGCGGCCGGCACGCTGTACCGGCTGACCGGCGACAAGGCCTATGTCGATTACGCACGCGACATGCTGCTGCAGTACGCGAAGCTGTACCCGACGCTCGGCCCGCACCCGGAAGGCCGCGGTCAGATTCCCGGCCGCGTGTTCTGGCAGGTGCTCAACGATTCGGTGTGGCTGGTCAACGCCATCCAGGGCTACGACGCGATCCGTGATGCGCTGTCTGCCGAGGACCGCGACACCATCGAATCGAAGGTGTTCCGGCCGATGGCGGAGTTTCTGGCGAGCGAGCCGAAGAACTACGACCAGATCCACAACCATGCCACCTGGGCGGTGGCCGCCACCGGCATGACCGGCTACGTGCTGCGTGACCCGGAACTGGTGGAGAAATCCCTGCGCGGCAGCCAGAAGGACGACAAGTTCGGCTTCCTGCGCCAGATCGACCTGCTGTTCTCGCCCGATGGTTATTACGAGGAAGGCCCGTACTACCAGCGCTATGCGCTGGCGCCGTTCCTGCTGTTCGCCAACGCCATCGAACGCAACGAGCCGCAGCGGAAGATCTTCGCGCGCCGCGATGGCGTGCTGCTGAAGGCCGTGGATGTGCTGGTGCAGACCAGCTACGACGGCCTGTTCTTCCCGATCAACGATGCGATCCTGGACAAGGGCATCGATACCGAGGAACTGGTGGCCGGCATCGGCATCGCCTATGCGCGCACCGGCGATGACCACCTGCTGTCGGTGGCCCAGCAGCAGAAACGCCTGCTGCTCTCGCCCGAAGGCCTGCAGGTGGCGCAGGCGCTGGCCGCCAACAAGGCCAAACCCTTCGATTACAAGCCGATGCTGCTGCGCGACGGCCCCGACGGTGACCGCGGCGGCCTGGCGATCCTGCGCATGAACGGCGAACGCGGCCAGGCGCTGGTGCAGAAGGACACGATGCAGGGCATGGGACACGGCCACTTCGACAAGCTCAACTGGCTGTTCTACGACAACGGCAACCCGGTGGTGACCGACTACGGCGCGGCGCGTTTCCTCAACGTGGAAGCCAAACGCGGCGGCATCTACCTGGCCGAGAACCGCAGCTGGGCCAAGCAGACCGTGGCCCACAACACCCTGGTGGTGGACGAGCAGAGCCACTTCAAGGGCGACTGGAAGCGCGGCGAGGAACATGCGCCGCAGGTGCGTTTCTTCCAGGCCAATACCGAGACCCAGATCGCCTCGGCAACGATGCGCGACGCCTACCCCGGCGTGGTGTTCACCCGCACCCAGGCGCTGCTGCGCCACCCCGAACTGGGCCTGCCGGTGGTGCTGGACCTGCTGCAGGTGCACGGTGACAAGGCGGCGCGCTACGACCTGCCGCTGCATTTCAACGGCCATATTGTCACCACCGGTTTCGAGGCCGAGCACTTCACCAGCCAGCGCCCGGTGCTGGGCAAGGACAACGGCTACCAGCACCTGTGGCTGGACGCGCGCAGCAAGCCCGGCAGCGAGCCGCGCACGCTGGCCTGGCTGCTGGATGGCCGCTTCTACACCTATCGCTTCGGCAGCAGTGTGCCGGCACAGGCGCTGCTGGTGGAAAGCGGCGCCAACGATCCCGAATTCAACCTGCGCCGTGAACCTGCACTGCTGCAGCGCGTGGACGGCCAGAAGGACGTCACGTTCTTCAGCGTGCTGGAGCCGCATGGCGAGTACAACGGCACCGCCGAGTACGTGCACGGTGCGGACAGCCGCATCAAGGACATCGTGCGCAGCCGGGGCGGCGATGCAGAGGTGATCGAACTGCGCCTGCCCAGCGGTGCACGCATCGCCCTCGGCGTGGCCGACGACAGCAGCGCCAAGGGCGAACACAGCGTGACCCTGGACGGCCACGCCTACCGCTGGAGCGGCAGCCACGCCCGCATGGACCGCAGCAAGGATGACGCGAAATGAATGGCCCTGCGGTGGTGAGCCAGCTGCGCAAGGTGCCGGTGCGGTCGGCCGTACGCTGGCTGATCGTGGGCCTGATCGCCGTGGCCACGGTCATCAACTACATCGACCGCAACGCCCTGGCGGTGATGTGGCCGGAAATCGCCAAGGAAGTGGGCGCAACCAAGGACGACTATGCCCTGCTGGTGACGGTGTTCATGCTGTTCTACGCCGCCGGCCAGTTCCTGTTCGGGCGCCTGTTCGACATGATCGGCACGCGCCTGGGCTTCGCCCTGTCGATCAGCGTGTGGTCGATCTCCATTGCCCTGCACTCGATCACCCATTCGATGCTGTCCTTCAGCCTGGTCAGGGCCATGCTCGGCATCAGCGAAGCGGGTGCGTGGCCCGGCGCGGTCAAGGCCAATGCCGAGTGGTTCCCGGCGCGCGAGCGCGCGTTGGCGCAGGGCGTGTTCAACGCGGGTGCGTCGATCGGCGCGATCGTTTCCGCACCGGCCATCGCTGGCCTCTACCTGTGGCTGGGCTGGCGCGGCACCTTCGTGCTGGTCGGTGCAATCGGTTTCCTGTGGTTGCTGCCATGGCTGTTTGTCTACCGCGCCGGCCCGGACAAGCACCCGTGGGTGAGCGATGCCGAGCGCCGGCTGATCCAGGAGGACCAGGCCGGGCAACAGACAGAGGCGACGCCGAAAGTCAGCTTACGTGAGCTGCTGGCCCATCGCCAGAGCTGGGGCATGCTCGCCTGCCGCTTCCTGCTGGACCCGATCTGGTGGCTGTTCGTGTCCTGGCTGCCGATCTATCTCGCTGAAACCTTCGGCTTCGACATCAAGCAGATCGGCCTGTTCGCCTGGGTGCCGTTTGTCGGTGCGATGCTGGGCAGCCTCAGCGGCGGCTGGCTGTCCGGGCGCCTGATCCGTGCCGGGCAGAGTGTGGACCGCGCGCGCAAGCTGTCCATCACCCTGGGCTGCGTGATCATGGCCCCTGCCCTGCTGGGCGCGGTGCTGGCCAACCAGCCGTTGCTGGCGGTGCTGGCGATCGCTGCGGTGCTGTTCGGCTTCCAGGTGGCCATCGGCAACATCCAGACCCTCCCCGGCGACCTGTTCGATGGCCGCTCGGTGGGCACGCTGGCGGGCCTGGGTGGCCTGGCGGCGGTCGCCGGCACCTTGATCACCACCTGGCTGGTGCCAGTGCTGACCCGCCACTCCTATGCCCCGATCTTCATTCTCGTCGCCGCGCTGGTGCCACTGTCACTGGCCGCGCTGTGGTGGTGGACCGGACCCATCCACAAGCTCGACCGCCGTGGCGGCTGAGCCTGTTCTTTCCCTTCATTCCCCCGCAAACCAAGGAGTTTCCCGCATGTCGTTCCAGGACAAGGTGGCCATTGTCACCGGCGGTGGCCGCGATATCGGCCGCGCCGTCTCGATCAAGCTGGCTGCCGCCGGTGCACGCGTCTGCATCAACTACGCCAATGACGAGGCCAGTGCATTGGAAACGTTGGCGATGATCCAGCGGGCAGGTGGCCAGGCGATCGCCCATCGCGCCGATGTCACCGACGTGGCGGCAGTGGACGGCCTGGTAGCCGCTACCCAGGCGGCGTTCGGCCCACGCATCGACCTGCTGGTGAATGTGGCCGGTGGCATGGTAGAACGGCGGCCATTGGCCGAGATCGATCCGGCGTTCTTCCACGCGGTGATGGACCTCAACATCACCTCCACCTACCTCACCACCCGCGCGGTGGCACCGCATATGGGCGAAGGCGCGGCCATCGTCAATTTCGCCTCGCAGGCAGGTCGTGATGGCGGCGGCCCGGGCGCATCGATCTACGCCACCGCCAAGGCGGCAGTAATGACCTTCACCCGTGCCATGGCCAAGGAGCTGGGTCCGAAGGGCATCCGCGTGAATGCACTGTGCTGCGGCATGATCGCCACCCGCTTCCATGACCAGTTCACCAAGCCGGAAGTGCGTACGGCTGTTGCCGGCGCCACCCCGCTGCGCCGCCAGGGTGCGCCGGACGAAGCCGCCGACGCTGCTGTATTCCTCGCCTCGGACGCGGCAGCGTTCATCACCGGTGCGAATCTGGACGTCAACGGCGGCACCTACTTCTCCTGACACCTGACCGGACTCCTGCCCATGCAGCGCTGGACACTTCTGTTTTCATTGACGCTCTGCTCCGCCATGGCCGCGCCCGCTGTGTGGGCCGCCCCCGTGTGGGTCACTGCCTGGACGGCCGCGCCCGCGCCCGACCGCAAGGACGGAGCGCCCGATGCACCGGTACAGTTCGCCGCACAGACCGTGCGCCAGGACATCCGCGTCGGCAGCCGCGGGGACGCATTGCGCCTGCGTATCAGCAACGAGCTCGGCACGGCGCCCTTGCGGGTCGAGGACCTGCGCGTGGGAGTAAAGAACGGCAAGGCCGCACCGCTGCCGGTAACGGTGGATGGCCGCGCGGTCATCGAGGTGCCGGTGGGTGCAGCGCTGCTGAGCGATCCGGTGCAGATGCCGGTGGCAGCGTTGCAGGACATCAGCGTGACCGCCTATTTTCCGCAACCGACCCGCCCTGCGGTACGTCGTACCGAGGTGCGGGTGGTGGACGGAAAGCAGGACGCTGTCGCCGACAGTGTGCATCTGAGCTACCAGCAGAACGTGTTCTCCGGGGTGCTGGTACAGCGTGCCGAGCGCCCACAGGTGATCGTGGCGCTGGGCGATTCCATCACGGAAGGCGCCACCGCGCGCCGTGGCACCTTCAACCAGTGGCCCGAGCGCCTGGCGCAGCGCCTGCAGCAGGCCTGCCCGGACCGGTTCGTGGTGCTCAACCAGGGCATCAGCGGCAACAAGCTGCTCGACCATGGCCGCAGCCACAGCGCCCTGTCACGATTGGATCGCGACGTGATCGCGGTGGCCGATGCCGATCAGGTGATCCTGTTCGAAGGCATCAACGATATCCGTCATGGTGGAGGTGCACAGCCGGTCCCCGGCCGCGCGGCGGCGGATATGTTGCTGGGTTACCAGCAGGTCGCAACACGGCTGCATGCGCACGGCATCCGCGCCTGGCTGGGCACGCTGACCCCGTTCGGCGGCTCGGAGCGCTACGAGCCGGTATCGGCCGCCACCCGCACCACGATCAACCAGTGGGCACGCAGCGGCCGCACCGGTTTCGACGGCACCATCGACTTCGATGCGGCGCTGCGCGATCCGAAGGTGCCGGAGTCACTGCCAGCCGATATCACCCGCGACCATCTGCATCCCAATGACGAAGGCTACCGGCGCATGGCCGATGCCATCGATCTGGGCATGCTTGGCTGCAGCGCCACACGCTGAAGGAACCCCCATGAGCCGAATCGTGTGCTTCGGAGAGCTGTTGCTGCGCCTGGGCGCGCCCGGCCGCGAGCTGCTGCTGCAGACGCCGCAGCTGCAGGTCCATGTCGGTGGCGCCGAAGCCAATGTGGCCGTCTCGTTGTCGTGTCTGGGCCACGACGTGCAGATGGTCAGCACCGTACCTGGCAATGCGCTGGGGCGGCATGCGGTGGCCGAGCTGCGGCGGCATGGCGTGGGCGTGGACGCTGTGCGCGAAGTGGATCGCGACCGCATGGGGCTGTACTTCCTGGCCACCGGCGCGCTGCAGCGGTCCAGCGAAGTGGTCTATGACCGTGCGGGTTCGGCATTCGCCAACGGTACCGCAGCCGAGCATGACTGGCCGACGCTGCTGCGTGATGCGCAGTGGCTGCACGTCTCCGGCGTCAGTCCTGCCCTTGGCGTCAATGTCGCCGAATGCGTATTGGTCGCCGTACGTGCCGCGCGCAGGGCGGGCGTGCGCGTGTCCTTCGACGGCAACTATCGCCCGTCACTCTGGCAGCGGTGGGGCGGCAACGCCGCCGCCATCCTGCGGGAGCTGTTCGCCGAGGCGGATATCGTCTTTGCCGACCATCGCGACATCGAACTGGTGCTGGGGCTGTGCTTCGCCCAGGACACATCCATCGCGCGGACCGAGGCCGCTGCAGCGGCCGCGTTCGCGGCGTTTCCGCAGCTGCAGTACCTGGCCTGCACCCACCGCGAGCTGGTCAGTGCCGACCATCATGTACTGGGCGCGTTGCTGCTGGGGCGCGACGGAACCCGTGCGCAGGCGCCCTCACGGCCACTGCCCGGCATCGTTGACCGGATCGGCGGCGGTGATGCATTCGCCGCGGGCATCCTGCACGGCCTGGCGTCCGGGTTCGATGCGGAGAGCACCGTGCGTTTCGGTCTGGCGGCAGGTGCGCTGAAACACTCCATTCCTGGAGACTTCAGTCCCGTGCGCGAGGCCGAGGTCTGGGCGCTGCTGGAGAGCGAGCAGTTCGACGTCCGGCGCTGATTTCGCTGTAGTTCACTGTACTCAGCGCCCAACGCTCGACGCCGGTGAAGGGTCGAACCATGGCGAATCAAAACCCGCGAAGAAACTGACCGCGCTGACACCTGCGGCAAGCAACAGAACCAGCCCAAGCCCGATCCGCCGTACGCCCACCCACCAGGCAACCGCCGCAACCACCGTGGCACCCAGCACTGCCGCCAGTGCCATGCAGAGCAACAGGATCGGCAGCAACATCATCACCCCCATCCCGGCGTACATGCCGCTCGGCCTGGCCAGCGGCACAAGCAAGCCAACCAGATACATCATCAGCGCCACGACGAGCAACGCACCGAGTGTCAGCATCCAGCGACGGAAGGCTCCGGCCTGCGATGGCGACCTGGCGGGAGTGGGTGACGGGTTATTCATGCGATCTTCCTTCTCCTTCGGGATTCAGCCCCGCACAAGGCCCTGCGCGCGCTCACAGCGTCGACAGCCACGCTTCCAGGGCCGGGGTGTCGCGCATGTCGCCCGTATAGCGATGATCGGGCACGTGCGGTTCATTCGAACCACGCACCCGCCCCCGGAACACCTTCATCGGCACCGAGATCCTGGCCAGCCCGCTCGGCAGCCGTTCCGGCCGCACGTCCATGTAGAGACTGTCGGCCGAGGTCTCGACGCCCACCTGTACCGCGCCCAGCCGCTTCCACAGGTCCAGCGCATCCAGGCAGGCCGACCCACAGGCGGCATCAGCCACGACCACCACCCTGCCCTTGCGCAGAGGTGCGGCCGTGCCCGCGGTTGATGCTGTATCTGCCCCGGCTTCGGATGGCTCGCGCCACAATGCCTCACCCCGGCTGCGTGCCTGCGTCATGCCCGCCGTCACCGATTCCAGCATGCGACGCAGCTCTGGCGACGCGTCGGGCGCCTGTTCCAGCTTCTGCAGGAAGCTGCGCAACTGGGCGATGTTGGCCTCGGAGGTCCGCCACTCCACCCAGCTGTGTTCGGGCAGCGCGTCCACGGCGGCACGGCCCCAGATCAATCGCGCCAGTTCGATGCTCCAGTGCGACCCACCGCCACTGTTGCCACGCACGTCCAGCACCACCGATGGTGCCTGCTGCAGTGCTTCGGCTTTCGGAGCGAGCTGCTCAAGCAGCGCGGTCAGTTCCTTGAAGTTCTGCTCCGTGGGGTCGGCATTGAAGCTGCTGGTGGTGATCCAGTAGCCGCCATCGGGCATGGTGTGCCAGCCATTGGCCGGGCGGAAGCTGCGTCGGGTGTCGGCCAACCGCTCCTTGCGCTGTGCCGCCTGCAGCGGCTGCCACTGCAGTGCATAGGATTTTTCGCGTCCATCCACCTGGAATACGCAGGTTCGCAATGCCGGCACGTAAGGATTGCCCTGCTCCAGCAATACTTCACCGCCGCCGTGGATGCGGCTGGCCTGCAGGTTCCAGCGCCCGTTGAAGTCCCCGATCCGGCGCGCAGCCAGCGTCTGTGCATCGGTGCCATCACACGACAGTAATCGCGCCCCCAGTGGCGGATGGCCTCGGCCACCGTCCACGGTCATGACCACCTGCGTGTCGCCGTCGAAGCCGGTCAGGAAGCCGGGCCACTGCGTTGGAAGATCGGGAGCATCGGCAAGCGCGTTGAGGCTGACATGCCCATCGTTGAAGGAGGCCGCATAGCCCTTCATGGCCCACCAGTACCCAGCGAAGCTGTCAGCCTTTCCAGCGCGTGAGCGTGCCAGAGCCAGTGCATCGGCCAGCTGCGCACCAAATCCGGGATTCTGCCGGTCAACGGCCCCTGGATGGCTGCTGCGCATCGCCGCATCGGCAGCCTCCAGATCCTTCAACAGCGTACTCGACCCGTTGGTAGACGCGTCTTGCGTGGCAGGTGCAGCAAGCAGTGCACCCAGCAGCAGCCATGCAATGGCCATGGATTCATCCCTCCACTGGATCGACCTCCAGTCTCGCAGCTTTCCGCGCCGGCGTACCGTGCCCGCCGCAACGGGCACGACACCACATCAATGCAGCGGCACCTTCAACACCGAAGGCGCATTGGCCGGCGAGCTGAAGGTCACCGCCCCACCCAGCTGGCTGATGCCCGCATAGCGCAGGTCCACGGTATCAACCACCAGGGTCAGGCGGCTGCCGGCTGGAAGGTTCCAGCTGCTCGCCTCCAGCCGCAGGTCAAGCGTTTTCGCCTGGCCCGGCGTGGCACCGCGCAACGTGTACGGCTTGTGGCTGATCAACTGGCCATTGCCCAGCACATCCTCGGCGTACAGGTAGGCGTACAGCGTGGTGTTGGTGCGGCTGGGCGTGACCGTCAGGCGCACTTCCGGCGCACCGTCCAGGCGTTTGGCGCTCCACTGGATCGGCCCCTGCCAGACACCGGCGGCACTGCGGCCAACAAACGGCACGTAGGCACCCGGCGGCAGGTTGATCATCTGCAGCGCACCGGAGGCCATCGCCACGCCGGAATTGGCCGCAGTCAGCAACCCGCTGCCGATGCGGTAGTTCCAGCCGGTAGCGCCACCGTTCTCGGCCAGGCCGCCGGTCGGCAGCAGCAAACCAGAGGGTGCGGTCAGGCCGTAGCTGACGGCGCCCTTGCTGGTCGCCTGCCAGTCCGGGTAACGGCTCCAGCTGCCCTTCTGTGACTTCAGCTGCACCGCCGGCTGGCGGTCGACGCCGTTGGCCACTGCCTTCAGATAGTGATCGAACCAATCACCCACCTGGTCATAGACTTCGTTGGGAATGCCCAGTGCACCGAGCGCTTCGTTGAGCGCGTGGTCGCCGTGGCGCAGCTGCAGCTGCTTCGGGCCTTTCAGCCGGTTGAAGAAGTCAACCAGCTGGCCCGGCGGAAACAGGCTGTCGTTGAAGGCGTTGGCCAGGAACACCGCCGGCTGGTTGGCGTTGATCTCGTCGATGCTGGCCGCAGGACTGCGTTGCGCCGCCACCGGCAGCAGCGAATCCACCGCGCCCTGGTAGTTGCCGACCAGCACATTGCGGTTGATCGTGGCCAGCTCCGAGCCGGCACGTCCGGTCACCAGTCCGGCCGCCACCAGCAGGGCGATGCCCTGTGCGCTGGGGGTGTCGTTGCTGTAGAGCGACGCCTGCAGATCGGCCCAGCCACTGAGCGCTGCCACGGCCTTGATGCGCGGATCGCGTGCCGCCGCCAGCAGGCTGGTGCCCGCGCCGTAGGAGATGCCCGAAACGCCGATCCGGGCCGGGTCGGCGCGGGTGTTGTCCAG
This sequence comes from Nocardiopsis yanglingensis, assembly GCF_045809185.1. Taxonomy (NCBI): domain Bacteria; kingdom Bacillati; phylum Actinomycetota; class Actinomycetes; order Streptosporangiales; family Nocardiopsidaceae; genus Nocardiopsis; species Nocardiopsis yanglingensis. Next base: position 257,255 of record NZ_JBJNRH010000003.1, read on the forward strand.
CGCCCAATCGATCAGGGCGCTGACATCTTCGACCGTGGCTGGGCCGGCGATGTCGATGCTGCCGCCGGATTCCCAGAAGCCACGCGAGCTGTAGCTGATCACCACATAGCCGCGCCGCGCCAGCGACTGCGCCACCCCCACGTACTCCACGCTGGGCACCGCCCAGCTGCTGGGCATCACCAGCAGCGGATAGCGTCCGCTGCCCGCGTCCTGCGGTTCGATGACGAAGGCCCCGAGAGGCGTTCCATCCCAGCTGGGAATGGTGCGATGGGTGGTCGTGACCGTGGCGGCCCAGGCGGTCGGCGCCAGGCCGGTCAGCAGGATCAACAGCAGCAATACCTTGCGCATCGTCGTCTCTCCCCGTCGGTGGTGGTGCAACGGGTTGGACCGTACCAGTGCGAATGGTGGGTGGCACCTTGCGACGCAGCATGACGTTTGCTGCACGTTCGCAGCGGTTGTTGGCTGAACAGGGGGCGAAGGCCGCCCCCTGCCCCATCATCACGTCACAGATCCACGCCGAAACCCATGCCTGCCGACTTCTCGCCATTGCTGAAGGCGCCCCCCAGTGAGAAGGAGGCGCGTTCGCCAATGCGCTTGCCGTAGCCGATCGACAGCGCCTGCTCGCCCCCCTGGAAGCCGGCACCCACGGCAATGCGACCGCGCGGGCTCTGCGAGCCGGCAGCGTTGATGGCCATGTTCAACATCGCCGAACTCATTGCGCCCATGCGATCGATCCGCTGGTCCTGGTGGCGCAGGCGGCGCTCCATCTCCTGTTTCAACCCGTTGTTGTCCAGCGCGAACTGCGCCAGGCGCTGGTCGGTGTAGGCATTGGCCGTCGTCACCGCCTGTGCGGACTTCGTATCGGTATAGGAGTTGGCCGAAGAGAGCGTGGTTGCGCTGCTGGCATCGGTGTAGGCCTTGGAGGTCGTCACTGCCGCGGCGCTGCTCGCATCGGTGTAGGCGTTGACGGAGTTGATGGTCGCCGTGGCCCGCGCATCGGCATAACTGTTGGCCGAGGACAGCGTATTGGCGTTGGCGGTGTTCATCTGGTTGAGGTTCACCGCATCGGTGCCCTGTGTGGCGGCGGCCACGTTGGTCAACTGGCGTTCGTTGCCGGCGCTGCCCACCGACACCGAGTTGGCACGGTCGGCGACGGAGCCGTTGCCCAGTGCAACACTGTCGTTCGCAGAAGCGATGGCACCATTGCCCACGGCGCTGCTGTTGTTGCCACTGGCTTCGGACAAGCTGCCGAGCGCGGTGCTGTTTTCGCCCGTGGCGTTGCTGCCAGCGCCTGAGGCGGTGGAGAACGAACCCGTTGCGGAGCTGCCCGAGCCACTGGCACTGCTGAAGTCACCACTGGCGGTGGCACTGTCGCCGATCGCCGCACTGTTGGCGCCGGAGGCCGAGGCGCCCACTCCCACGGCAGCGCTCTGATCGCCGGAGGCGCTGCTGGCTGCACCGATGGCCGTACTGCCGGTGCCGCTGGCACTGGCCCCGGTGCCGACGGCCGCCGATAGATCACCGCTGGCATCGGCGCCACTGCCACAGGCCAGCGAGGCGGCACCACCGGCGCTGGCGCCACCATTGGACACGCCGCCGAAGCCATCGTCCAGCTGGCAGGTATCACCGGCCCACGCCGGTGCGGTTGCCATGGCCAGTGCCACGGCAAGGATGTGCTTGTGCATCGTCTTCACGGTACCCCCGAGGTCCATCAGGAAGGGTTCCCGGCAGGCGCCGGGAACGGTGGGAAACCGGCCGCCCCTGCACAGGGGCGGCCGGGATGCTGCAGGCGCCTTACGGCGTTACGGTCAGGGCGACACGGACAGCGGTCTTCGGCGTGCTCGGGTCATTGCTGCCGACACAGACGAAGCCCGAATAGCTGCCCGGCGCGAGGCCGCTGGCATTGATCTGCACCTGCGTGCTCTGGCTGCCGCCTGCGGAGATGCGGCCCAGGGCGCGGGTCGGTGTGCCGATCCAGCCGGCGCCGCAGGCGTTGCTTCCGCCCAACCCATACGCCAGCCCTGGTGCGCCGGTGGTGGCGGACCAGGCACCGCTGCCATCCGGGTTGATGATCGCGCCGCGGTACACGTTGTCGCCGCTGGTCGCGTTGAACCAGAACCAGCTGGTGGCCAGAGGCGCACGCACCGAGACCACCAGCCAGTAGCGGCCTGCGGGCAGGTTCACGTTCTGGCCCGCCGCGGCCATGTCCAGGTTGATCGTGGCCAGCGTGGCCGACGTTCTTACACCCGGCCCACTGACGGTGGAGGTATAGGTCCACACCGCCAACTGCGGGCTCGATTCAGGATTGCCCTCCGGATTGCCGCCGACATCACGGTAGATCGACCAGTTGATGTTGGTCGATGTCGCCAGCGTGCCACCGTTGACGAAGCCGTCAGCGACGATGCGGGTGATGCCGGTGGCCTCGCCAAGGGTGAAGTCATCGGCGGCGAGCTGTGCACGCGCTCCCACCGTCGCGGCATCGGTGAAGCGCGTCGAGCGCCGTCCATTGGCGTTGTTCGCCGCCTGCGCCACCAGCGTACGGGTGCCCACTCCGGAATTGTCGATCTGCCATTCCAGCGGTGAACCGCCGGTATTGGCGATCTGCAGGTTTACCGCGCCGCTGCCACCGGTTGGCAGGGTCAGCGTGTTCAACGGCGGCGTGGCGGCAATCTGCGGCGGCGGCACCGACACGGCGATCGGCAGGCGCAGCAGTGGCTGGCTGGTATCACCCCCCTGCGGCGCCAGGGTCAGCCTGGCAAAGCGCCAGCTGCCATCGTTCGGTACCGAACCAGTGGTGACGATGATCCGCACCGACTTGCTTTCACCTGGCGCCAGGGTGAACACCGATGGCGAGACGACCGCAGTCAGACCCTGCACCTTCGCGGTCCACGTCTGCCGGGTCGGCAGCACATTGCGGAACACGCGGGTGAAGCTGCAGCTGTCGGGGCAACTGCGCTTGCCCAGGCTGGCGATGTTGAGCGACGACACTTCACCACCATTGGCCGGATTGGCCCCCAGGAAGTTGGCCTTGGTCTCGTTCAGCACCAGCCCTGCCCGCAGTGCCTGGTCCACCTGGATGCGGCCCGCGCCCATCGCGAACGCGTCGGCCGGAGTGACACCATCTTCCTTCAGCACCTCCTGGCGTGCGGTCATCATCAATGCCGAGCGTGTCTCCTGCACGGTCCAGTCAGGACGCGCCTGGCGCAGCAGCGCGGCGGCACCAGCGTGATGCGGTGATGCCATCGAGGTGCCGTCCATCAGGCCGACGGCGTTCTCCGAGCCGGTCACCTCATTGCCGGCGATCACGGCCAGCACGCGCACGCCCGGAGCGGTCACGTCCGGCTTGACCAGATCAAAGATTCCGGCAGGGCCGCGTGAACTGAAATCACCCAGCACATCCGGCGTATTGCTGATCTTGCTGGCCGGATAGGCAATGCCGGCGGTGGCGTTGTTGCCAACGCTCGACGCAAAGGTCCGCAGTGCATCGGCGTCCGACTGGTCGATGGCGAAGGCGGGAATGGTCGCCCCGGCCACGTTGGGCAGGATGGGAGCCGGCTGGTTGTTGCCGATCAGCACGGCGATCGCTCCCGCCGCAGCGGCGTTGTTGACCTTGTCGCTGAAGTTGCACGAACCACGGCGGATCACCGCAACGGCGCCCTGGAAGGTGTTGGCCGGGAACGCCGCGCAGCCATCGTTGGCACTGTCGATGCCTGCACTGACACGCAGCGGCGTGGTTGCAGGAATCGGCGTTGCGAACGGCACGCCGCCCGAGCCTTCGGTCAGCAGGATGGCAGTGAGCGCCGGCGGCACGCTGCCGGGGCCGCTGACCGCAGCGAACAGCACGATGTCGCCGCGGCCATGCGTGGCCGCCGCAGTGCTGCCGGTCCAGGGTTCCAGATGGCCCATCGTGTTCGGACCCGGGCCGGAGTTGCCGGCCGAGGTGGCCACGTAGATGCCGGCATCGGATGCATTGAGGAAGGCCAGCGAGACCGCCTCTCCCCACGGCGCGGTACCACCGGCAATGGAGTAATTGATGACGTCGACCACGCCGTCGGCGAGAGCCTGGTTGACCGCTGCCAGCGTCGAGGTGTTGGGGCAGAAGCCGCGCCCGGTGGAGACCTCGGTGTAGCAGGCGTCGTAGGCGATGATGTTGGCGCGCGGCGCAACACCGGAAATGTGGATCTGGTTGCCACGGTAGGACGCAGTGTGCGGGTTGCCAGCGGCGGTGGAAGCGGTATGGCTGCCATGACCGTTGGTGTCACCAAAACCAGGCTCCTCGCGCACATCCGCAACGCCGCACTGGTTGCCCGGCGCACCGCAGACAAAGTCGTAGCCGCCAATCAGCTTGCTGTTGCAGCGACCTTCGTCGATGCCGCCCGGCGCGCAGGTACCGAGGTAGTTTCCTGCGCCCAGCGGATTGACGTGCTCGTAGCCATCCTCGGCACGGGCGGTGAAGGCCGGGCTGCCGAAGTTGATGCCCGAGTCGATGACGCCGACCACCACACCTTCGCCACGGAACGGCGTAGGTGTGCCGTTCCACAGCGCAGGTGCGCCGATCAACCCTGGACCGACGTCGGTGTCCTGCTCATACTCCCTGTACTCCTCGACCAGCTGCACATCGGGAAGTGCGCGCACGCGCTCTGCTTCCTGCGGATTCATCTGCAGCACCGATGCGTTGATCGCATGCTGCATGCGCCGTTCGACCTTCACGCTGCGGCCCAGCGCGGCATTGATGCGGGCCTCGTGCTGTACCTGGCGGTCAGCGAGGAAGCGCACATAGTCCTGCGAGCGTGCACCCCTTACAGCGATGCGCGGTGTCGGCGCATTGCCGGTGGCCGCCGCTGCACGCGCGGCGCTGGCGGAGGGGCGCATGCGTTCCGGTGCCGCGAGGCCCTGGATGTCGCCCTTGTAGGTGGCCAGTGGCTCCTCGCGATAGACCACGATGTAGCGGTTGGAGAGCTCGGCGAAGCCGCTGCCCGGACCGCTTGCCGCAGGCCCGGACGGATTGCCGGCGCGTGCGTCCACCGAGGGATTGCCTGTCTTCGACTGGGCGCCGGTACTGCGTATGCCCACGGCAGCGGCGGCCAATGCGGCACCCGCCACCAGGGTCAGTGCAACCCATTTGCTTCGTTTGATCCATGCATTGCGCATCGAATACCCCTTTTCATTGAAAGCCCGAGATGCACGCCGGCGTCAGCGCCGGCGCTGTGATGTCTGGTGCTTCAATTGCGGGTGCGGCGCGTAGTCCCCGACGCCTTGCACCCCGCTGCGCCCCGGCAGCGGAATCGACACTACCTTAAAATTTGACGTGGCGCACAGTTTTTCGTGACAACTGCAAGGCAGAGATCAGTACGCGAAAGTATGGATGCGCTTCTGCAAGGCGTAGTGATAGCCAGGGCTGCCGACGCGACAACGCGTTCGTTGCCCCTCGTTGAAGGACAACGGTGTCCAGTGCTATGACTGCCTGCGCCCATCAACGCACGGATGCCATGAATATTCTCCGCACCGCACTGATTGCCTGTGTTGCCTGTGCAGCAGGACCGGCATGGTCCGTTGAATCACCGATTGCCGAAGCCGACGCGAGCGGAATCTTCAGCGAAGCAAGGCGGCTGTGCCATGCCGATGGCGGCCAGCTGTGGGGACAATCCCTATGTGGGCCGATGATGCTGGTTGATCCAGGGAGCCGGCAGGTCATCGCCTCGCACGCAGACGCACAGGGTGCGCTGAAGGAGCGCGGCAACGTGTTCGTAGGCCAACTTCCGTCTGATGCGATCGTCGCCAACACCGCCGTGGACTGGTCCGGCACACGCTGGACGCAACTGCTCTGGCCATTGCCGCAGAACCTGTCCAGGCGCAGTACGCTGCTGGCTCACGAAATGTTCCATCGCCTGCAACCGGCATTGCCCATCATCGCGCCAACCGAAGGCGGAAACGAACACCTCGACACGCTTGAAGGGCGCTACTGGCTGCAGTTGGAATGGCGCGCACTGGCGGATGCGCTCGCGGCCACCGATGCAGTGGCGCAGCACACTGCGATGATGGATGCGCTTGCATTCCGCGCCGAGCGCCACCGCCAGTTCCCTGCGGCCGCGCAGGAGGAAGCAGCGCTGGAATTGAACGAAGGCCTGGCCGAGTACACCGGCGTGGTCGTCGGCAACCCATCGCCCGCGACACGCGTCCAGGCGGCGCTGCATGACCTCCGGGCGCACGTTGCTGATCCCAGCTTCGTCCGCTCTTTCGCCTACGCCACCGGCCCGGCCTATGGCCTGCTGCTGGACCAGGCGGCCCCCGGTTGGCGCAGCACTCTCGCCCACCGCGCCCGGGACCTCGGCACGCATCTGGCCGAAGCGACCGGTGCCCCTCCGCAGACGGACGTGACCGCATTGCGGGCCGCTGCCGCGCGCTACGACGGGCCGGCATTGCGCGACGCCGAAACGCTGCGCCAACAGCAGCGCCTGGCACAGCTGGAACACAATCGTGCGCGCTTCGTGACAGGCCCGGTGGTGCGCCTGGACCTGCGCAGCATGCGCATCGAGTTCAACCCCAACGCGATGCAGCCGTTGCCAGGCCGTGGAACGGTGTATCCAACGATGCGGCTGACCGACACCTGGGGCAGCCTGGACGTCACCGACGGAGCGTTGATGCAGAGCGACTGGAAGGCCGTGTTCGTGCAGGCGCCCACAAGTACTGACCCATCGCTACAGGGGCCGGGGTGGTCGCTGACCCTGAAACCGGGATGGTCGCTGGTGCCGGGAACGCGCAATGGCGACTACGTGTTGAAGGCGACCCCCTGACGACAGCTGCAGGCATCGCGATGCCCTAGCACGCCTGCGTTTCAGCCACGCCCTGCTCCATCTGACACATCGCCAGTGCTTGCGCGCTGTCACAGCTTCGTCTTTTCGTCGTTGACCGAAAGACGACAGCTTGTGACGCTTACGACACCGCACGGCCTCCACGGCCCTGTCATCGCGGTCACGTCCCACCGCAATCCGCAGCACCCGTCTCCGCAACGTCCTTCCATGACTTCGCCCCGGCCCGGTCGTGGCGGACGGCTGCGCCCTGAACTTCTGCTGGAGAACCGCAATGCGCCTTGCAAGCTTCTTCTTCGCGTTCGTCCTCAGCGCCGTCGCCGGTGCTGCCCAGGCCCAGGTCGTCACCCTCAACAAGGGCGGCTTCGTGCTCACCTACGACTGCAGCATCCACAGCGCCACCCGCTACGAATACACGCTCACCGCAGACACCGGCTCGGAAGCGCGCCCCTCCAGCTTCTACAAGGACCCGGACCTGCCCGCCGGCTGCCTGGGCCAGACCAGCACGGCCTCGTATGCCAGCATCAAATCCGGCTATGACCGCGGACATCTGGTCACCTCCAACCACATGGACTACAACGCGACCTACATCCGTCGCGCCAACTACATGACCAACATCGTTCCGCAGGTGTCCAGCTTCAACCAGGGCATCTGGGTGAAGGCCGAGAATGTGGCCGAGTGCTACCGCGACATCGCGCCGGTGGACGTCTATGGTGGCGTGGTTTACGGCGATGCCTCCAACGACTACTTCCTTTCCAGTCACGGCATCCCGACGCCGGAGTTCTTCTGGAAGACCATCATCACCCGCGACCCGAACACCGGCACGGCCAAGGCGATCAGCTGGATCATTCCCAACGAAGCCAATCTGGGAAGCCTGGACAGCTATCTGGTGACCATCGCCGATCTGGAGGAGCTGCTGGGTGCGAGCTACGTGGCGATCAACGCTCCGGCCTCGCTGAAGAACATGCTGCCGGCCAGCACCTGGCCGCAGCCGGCCGGGTGTGATCTGGGTTGATCGGACCGGCGGGAATGGGCGGCACCTGGTCGGGGTGCCACGCCAGGACAGCTGTGGGAAAATGAAGGGCAATTGCACCACCGCATGCTCCAGGAGTTGTAGATGTCCCGTTTCCCCTTCGATGCCGTGCTGTTCGACTGCGACGGCGTGCTCGTCGATTCCGAGCCACTGGTGGCCCGCGTGCTTTCGGAAATGCTGACCGAGCGCGGCTGGCCGCTGACTCCGGCGCAGGCTGGCGAGGTGTTCCTGGGCCAGTCCGTGGCCCATCTGGCCGGCCTGATCGAAGAGCGCACCGGCAAGCCGTTCACCGAGGAATGGCTGGAAGAATTCCGCCAGCAGCGCAACCGGGCGCTGGAGCGTGACCTGGTTGCGATCCAGGGCGCACCTGAGGCTGTGCGCGCGATCAGCGCCGCCACCGGCGGGCGCATCGCCTGTGCCTCCGGCGCCGATCTGCACAAGGTGAAGCTGCAGCTGGGCAAGGTCGGCATCCTTGATGCCTTCGGTGCCCATGTGTTCAGTGGCCAGGACATGCCCAATACCAAACCGCACCCGGATGTCTATCTGGCCGCGGCCGCAGCGCTGGGCGTGGATCCGAAGCGCTGCGCGGTGATCGAGGACACCGTGACCGGCGCCACTGCGGGCGTTGCCGCAGGCGCCACCGTGTTCGGCTTCAGTGAAGGCGGTCCGCACCACAGTACGCCGGAGGCGCTGCGTGCCGCAGGTGCGCAGGCGATCTTCCAGCGCATGGACCAGCTGCCCGCCCTGCTTGCCGCCTACGCAGTGGATACCGTCGCCTGACCCTGCTCAGCCCGCAGCGCCCAGTGCGGCGCTGCGGCGCTTTCCGGTGTAGTGCAACGCGAAAAGGTACAGGCCGGTGAACAGTTGCAGGAACAGTGGCGGCAGCGGCCAATAGGTGATCCACGCCGCAGGCTCGCCCTGCCCCAACCCACGCGCCACGAAGTTGGCGACCACGGCCAGGGTGAACATGATCGAGGTCCAACGATGCACGGGCCGTGCCCAGGCACCGCGGCTCATTGCCGGCGCCTCGCCTCGGAACGGGCCTCGATCATCTTCCAGCCATTGCCCGATGGGTCGCGGAATCCGGCGTCCACGGCGCCATAGCGCTCGATCGGCTCCTGGGTGAATTCCACGCCCTGTGCCAGCCATTGCGTATAGCGCGCCTGGCAGTCATCCACGGCCAGCACCAGCGGCGGCATTGCGCCTTTGGCCACCAGCTGCCGCAACGCCTGCGCCGTGGCTGCGTCGTGGGTGGGCGGGCCTGGCGCGAACAGGCCCAGCTGGAAACCGTCCTGGCCCGGGCTGCGTACCGTCAGCCAGCGGTAACTGCCGTTGCGTACATCGGTATGCACTTCGAAGCCGAGCTTGCCAACGTAGAATGCGAGTGCTTCATCCTGGTCGCGCACATACAGGCCGACCGTGTTCACAGTGTTCGTCATGGGACCTCCCTCAGGAGGGGTCCACGTTAGCAACTGCCTCGCGGCGACGCTTCTCCAAAACTGCGATGTTCAGGTCCGGTCGTTGCGCGGCACGTGCGTGGCATTCCGGCACGCTGGAAGAAGCCGCCGGGCCTGCGCGCTCACGCTCACGCACATTGCCGGGGCTGTCGCCGGTGATGTCACGGAAGATGCGGCCGAAGGTGCCCAGGCTGCTCCAGCCGGTCTGCGCAGCGATCTCCGTAACCGGCAGGTCGGTGTCACGCAGCAGCGCTACGGCACGCTCGATGCGGCGGCTGAGCAGGTAGCGATGCGGCGGCAGACCGAATGCCTGCTTGAACGAGCGCGCGAAATGCGCGGGTGACACGGCGCTGACCTCGGCCAGGCGCGTGACCGGCCATTCCTCATGGCTGGCCAGATCCATCCGGTCCTTGGCACGCAGCAGGCGTCGCAGCAGTTCGGGGCTCTGGTTCATCTCGCACGCATGGCAATGCAAAGGGCGTTGGCCGAAGCGTGGGCGGAGCGTCCTGCGGCGTCAACCCGGCTCAACGCTGCGCAGGCAGCTCCAGCCGGTGCTTGCGGCACAGCCGGTACACCGTCACCCGCGAGATCTGCATCTGCCGCGCGCACTCGGAGACGTTGTAGCCGGTCTGGCGCAGGGTCTGCAGCAGCACATCGCGCTCGGCCTGGCCCCGGGCATCGTGCAGCATGGCGCTGGGCAGCGCCTGTACCGGCTCCCCCAGCTCCAGGTCACGCTCGCTTATCAGTTCACCTTCGGCCATGATCGCCGCCCGTTGTACCCGATTGAGCAGCTCGCGAACATTGCCTGGCCAACCGAAACGCCGCATCGCCTGCAGCGCCATTGGCGAGAAACCACGTGCACGTACGCTGTGCCGCAGCCGGAAGCAGCGCAGGAAGTGTTCGGCCAGCAACTGCACGTCGGCACCGCGCTCGCGCAGCGGTGGCATCAGCAGGCGCAGCACGTTCAGACGGTAGTAGAGATCGCTGCGGAACCGCCCCTGCGCCACCGCGTGCTCCAGTTCGACGTGGGTAGCAGCAAGCACCCGCACGTCTGCGCGCAGGGGCTGGCTGCTCCCCACGCGCTCGAAGGTTCCCTCCTGCAGCACGCGCAGCAGACTGGTCTGAGCTTCGGCCGGCAGGTCACCCACTTCATCCAGAAACACCGTGCCTCCGTGCGCGGACTCGAACACGCCGATCTGCCGCTTGTCGGCGCCGGTGAACGAGCCACGTTCGTGACCGAACAGCTCCGACTGCACCAGGTTGGCCGGAATGGCCCCGCAGTTGACCGCAATGAACGGCTTGCCCGCGCGTCCCGACAGCGCGTGCAGCGCATGTGCCGCCAACTCCTTGCCTGTACCGGTCTCGCCGGTGACCAGCACCGGCAGTTCCACCGGTGCGAACTTGTGCAGCACCGTGCGCACCGCATGCAGCGCAGGACTTTCTCCAATCAGGGCACGTGGCCCGTGCCCGCCACAGGCCTCATCGATCGACGGATCATCCGCATCGAACTGCTGGCGTATCGCGCAGACCAGCTCCTGCAGCCCGAACGGCAGAGTGAACCGCCCTTGGCAGCGCGCCAGCAGCGGCAACCACATCGGAGGTACAACGGCGGCGCCGGGTGGAAGCACCGCCAACCAGGGCAGATGCAGATGCTGCTCCATCCAGGAGGTGAGCAGCTGCAAAGCCGTTGAATCCAGATGGCGAAGATCCAGCACGGCAAGCAGGCGATCGCGCCCGCGCAGGCCAATCGCCATGGTGGGATCGGGATGGATGCTGCGCACATACCAGCCCGCAGCTGCCAGCGCGCTGCGCTCGTTCGCCAGCGGCTGGCCGAACCAGAGTACGCAACGTGATGCAGAAGCTTCCGGGACCGCTGCCATGCTTCCCCCAGCATCCGGACACCGTCGGCGGGCTGTCAGGCAATCGCCGGCGTGCCGCCCCTCCGCCGGGACCTCTACGGCCACCGGGGCGGCCTTTGTTGGGCGGATCCTAGCGCTTCCCTAAACGGCGGCGCAATGAGCAGTGCGTCAAGAAATTCGTGGCTGAAGCGGCACCGTTGCAGACCGCGACGCCACCTGTAACACCGATGCGACAGTTGCCCGCCGCCCTTGCCCTGCGGTGCCTGGGGCTTCGAAATCCCAACAATTCCGCGACGTGCCTGTAACAGCGTGGCAGCAGCCCGGTCAGGTACTGCACGGTCCCAACGTTGGCGGGTGGGCACTTCGAAGTTGGCACGGTTGATGCGTGGTTCCGCCGCACCCATCGCGGGAGATCGGCATGGACGGCATCACCCTGATTCGCGGCCTGGCCGCAGCACTGGCAGTGGCCCTGCTGTCGGTTGGCGCGGGCGCATCCGCATCCGGCGCCCGCCAGGGCGTGAAGGCACAACCGGGCGAGATTGTCCTGTTGCGGGACGTATCCGCGCGGGCTGCCTATCGCATGGCACCACCGGGCGTGGCGCTGATTGCCGACCCGAAGCCACAGCGCGAGATCGCTACCGCATTGGGCGCTGGCGGCACGACGACCGGCATGGACGAGCTGAGCGATGAGGACTATGCCGGCATGGGCGCCGGCCAGGCAGCGTCCATCGCGGCGCCGGGCGGTACCACCGTTGAACGGGTCACCCAGCAGGCCCTGGGCGGCACACTTGGCCGCAATGGTGATGGCATGGTCGGCGGCAGCCTGGGCGGTGCGATGAGTGGGCCGCTCGGTGCGGTCGGCAGCAGTACCCGCGGCATTGCCGACACGGTGCGCGGCGCACTGGCCCAGTTCCCGCTGCAGGGCACGGCCCCGGCAGGTGGAAAATGAAGTCCCTGCATGGGTTGCTTCTGCTGCTCGCTGCGGCGCCCGTGGCAACCCGGGCCGATGACTACAGCGGCATGCTCGCCTATCTCGACGTGGCCCGCATCGACGGCCACGCACTGGCCGGGGCGAATGGCGCCATCGCAGTCAACCAGGCCGCCGGTGACCTGAACCTGCAGGCCAACCTGCGGGGCATCGCCAACGGCGATCGCGCCGACGTGGCGATCAATGCTCGGCAACTGCAGCAGGGCAACCGCGTGCTGTCCGGGCCCCTGCAGGCTACTGCGTTCATCGGCGGTGACGCACTGGCCGGCGCCAGTGGCATCGCATCCATCAACCAGGCCAGTGGCATCGCCAACACGACGCTCAACGTCGTCAGCGCGACGCTGGCCCGACAAGGCATACGCGAAACCGACGATACGGCCTTGGCCGCCGAGGGTTCCGCGTTGGCAGGGGGGCGGGACGACACCGGTCGCGGCGTCGCGACGGGCACCCGCAGCGCCGGTGTAGCCAGCACCGCACTGCGGGGATTCGACGGGGTCCTGCAACTCAATCAGATCGCGGGCAACGGCAACGACACGGCCAACGTACTGGGCCTGGTCGTGCAGGACCGCCCGTGACAACCACCCAACCGATGCACCACCTGATGAGAGAGAGGGCACCATGAAAGCGACCGTCAAACAGACCATGCTCGCCATGGCGATTGCCACTGCCTCGACCGCCGCTGCGGCCAATGGCTGGGACAACCAGAACGCCAACGCGAACATCAACCACAACCACACCGTCAGCGAAACCCGCAACGACACGCACAACCACACTGACAATGACGTGCGCAACCGCACCGTCAACGTCAATGTGCAGAAGCACAGCAACATCCAGGCCGACGAGCGCAAGGAAAAGAACAACCACGGCGTCGACGTGAACCTGGAAAAGGACCTGCGGCTGAGCACCGACATCAATTTCTCCGGCGACCCGAACATCACCGGCGACATCGACCTCGACTCGGCGGCCATTGCCGTGATCGACAACCGCCAGTCGATCAGCAACAACGCCACCAGCAACAGCCTGGTCACCAACAGTGCTTCCATTGGTGACAGCGTGGGTGCCGGCGCGTCGGGCAATCTCGGCTTCAACGTGGTATCCGGCGACAACAACGCCCAGGACAATGCTGCGTCGTTGTCCGCTGCCGATGCGTCCTTCAGCTTCGGCATGGCCGACGCCGAGGTGTTCGTCAACCAGGCCGGCTTCGGCAACGCCACCATGAACTCCGGCGTCACCAACGCCGCAGGTCTCGGCGGCAACGCCTTCGGCGGCGCGTCCGGCAACATCGGCGTGAACATCGCCTCGGGCAACAACAACGAGCAGAAGAACGCGCTCGCTGCCTCGGTAGCGACCACGGCGGTGGCGCAGTCGAGCATCAGCTCCAACCAGGTCTCCACCGGCAACACGGTCAGCAACGCCGGCTTCGTGCAGTCGTACACCGATACCGTGCAGGTCGGCATGCATGGTGGCGTCAGCGGCCTGACCCTGGCCTATGGCGCGGGCACCTACCGCGGCACCGGCAACGCCTACCAGATGGCCAATTACTACCTGGATACGTGGAATGGCGAGCTGCCGCACCCGGGCGGCAACAGCACCGGCCACATCGACCTGGACAACCAGATCCAGAACGCCACGATGAACCCCAACCGGCCGGGGGTGGGCGGCCTGGGCTTCGATACGCGTGAGAGCGGCACCAGCCAGTTCGTCGAACTGGGCGTGGCTGACCTGTATGCCAGCCTCAGCGGCACGGTCAGCACCACGCGCTGGGTGAACGTCAACGCGACCAACACCTCGGCGTTGTCCGGCAGTGCCTTCTCGGGCGCCTCCGGCAACATCGGCGTGAACGTGGCGGCGGGCACCGGCAACCTGCAGGCCAACAGCCTGGCCCTGGCAGTCGCCCAGCCCAGCACCGGCGGCGGTGGCGGCAGCGGCGAGTAAGCGCAACACCCCGGTCGTCCGCCAATGGCCGGGTTCCCGGGAGCCCCTGTTCCTCCTCCCCCTTGGGACAGGGGCTCCCCCCTGCTGCTGGAGATCACGATGAGCCGCTACGGCCTCTCGATATGCCTGCTGGCCTGCCTGCTGTTGCTGGCCACTGTTTCTGCGTGGGCGGGCGACGTGCGCTTCAGTGGCGTACTGCCCAATGGCGCGCTGCTGCAGCAGAAGGTGGAGAGCATGCAGGAGCGGCGCTACCGCAACGTGGTGCGCCAGCACACCGACTACAGCTGCGGGGCGGCCGCATTGGCGACCATCCTGCGCCATGCCTATCACCTGCAGACCGACGAAGCGACGGTGATCGAAGGAATGATGGGGGTTTCCGATCCAGCACTGGTGGCCGAGCGCGGTTTTTCGCTGCTCGACATCAAGCGCTATGTGGAATCGCTGGGCATGCGTGGGCGTGGCTATCGCATCGATGAGGCACGCCTGCGCACGCTTCGCGTTCCTGGCCTTGTCCTGATGGACGTGCGCGGCTTTCGCCATTTCGTGGTGCTCAAGCAGGTGCGCGACGGTGTGGTCGAGGTGGCTGATCCCATCCTTGGCAACCGCAGCCTGGCACTGCCTGAATTCCTCGCCGCGTGGCCATCGCGTGCGGTCTTCGTGGTGATCGGCAGCGACTTCGATCGCAATACCGTTCTTCTGCAACCCAGCGAACGGCCAAGTGCCCGCGCGCTCTACGCGCGGCAAGGGCCGATCACCGATGCCGAACTGGTCGACTTCGGCTTCAGCCACGCCGACCTGTTCTGAGGAGGTACGACCATGTTCCGTCAACACGTATGGATGGCGCTGCTGTTGATGGCCCCTGCCCCGCCCCTGCAGGCCGCCGACGGCAGGACCGGGCGTGGACTCACGGAAATCCCCGACCCGGAGCTGAGCCTGATGCGAGGCCGCTACACCGTGGGCGGCAACAACGTGGCCTGGTTCGGAATCACCATGGTTTCGCAGTGGCAGGCCGGCAACGGCGCCACCCTGCAGGGCGCATTGACCCTGGCCATGGACTTCCGCGGCGGCGGTGCGCCGAAGCTGAGTTTCCAGCCCAGCGTGCATGTCACCGCTGCTGATGCGCCACTGCCGGACACACATGGGCGCAGCATCGACAGCAGCGGCCTGGCCAACGCCAGCGGCCTGGTGCAGAGCGTACAAGTGGCTGGCGATGGCAACGTCGCCCGCAATGTCACCACGCTGAGCGTGCGTGATGGCGAGACGCCTTCTGCAGCGAGCGAGGGTGCGCGTTCGGTCAGCGCGCAGCAGGCCGGCGCCAGCGCGACAGCCGTGCTGGAAGGCAACCAGGCCCGCCTGCTGCTGCAGGTGGATGGCCAGGGCCTGGTGCAGCAGTGGATCCGCAATGGCAGCGTCGGCCAGGGCATTGCCCTGGCCGGTGACGGCCAGATCGCCAGCAACCAGTTGCGGCTGGAGCTGGTGCGCAACACCGTGGGCGGCAACCTGCCGTTGAGCCAGAACGTGGCCCAGGCGATTGCGTTGAACCGCGGCATGGGGCCGGGCCAGTAGCAGGGCCCGGCATTGGGGGAAACGCTCCACAACGCAGGACACGAACATGCACACCCTGATGAGGATCACCCCGTTGGCGCTGGCGGCGCTGGCGGGCACTGCCCTTGCCGCTCCGCCGACGCCTGGCGATGGCGCCGACGTGCAGGCACTGGCCAACCAGCTGGAGCAGCTGAAATCCAACTACGCACAGGAAGTGCGGCGGCTGCGCGAACTGGACATGCAGGTGCAGGCCATGCAGGCGCGGCTGAGTGGGAAGGTTGGCCCGATGGCCCCGTCTACGGCTACGGCTACGGCTACGGCTACGGCAGTCGAGCGTGGCTCGACTCTACAGAGTGGTGCGGCCGTTCCGCCGAGCAGCGAGGGCTACGCCAGTACCGCCGCCGAGGCGCAGCAGGCCAAGCAGGAGTCGCGGCGCAGCGTGGACGACGTGAAGCAGCAGCAATCGGCCCTGTTCTCACGTCGCTTCACCATCGAGAACAGCCTCACCTACGCCCGCTACGACCGCAAGCAGCTCACCCTCAACGGCTTTCTCGCGTTGGACGCCATCTTCCTCGGCAACATCGCCATCGAGAACGTGGAGTCCGACTCGCTGACCTACAACGTTGCGGCCCGCTGGGGCGTCAGCCCCAACCTGACACTCAACCTGGATGTGCCTTACCTGGCGCGGCGCACCGTGTACCAGAAAGGCGGCGCCGGCGGTGCGGCCGCGGCCATCGCGCAGGAGCAGACCAACGGCAACGGCCTGGGCGACATTGGCCTGAGCGCGAACTACCGCCTGTTCGGCGAACGCGGCTGGCGCCCGGAGACCGTGCTCACGGCCGGTGTCACCGCCCCCACCGGGCGCGCCCCCTACGGCCTGGACTGGAAGGTGATCGAGCGCGATGACGATGACTACATCCGTTTCGCCGTGCCACGCGAGCAGCCCACCGGCAATGGCGTGTGGCAGGCCAATGTCGGCCTGTCGATGGTGAAGACCGCTGACCCGGCCATCCTGTTTGCCAACATCGGTTACGTGCACTCCATCCCGCGCGGGTTCAACGACATCGACAGCAATCCGGACACGGTCAACCCGGGCGACGTGAAGCTCGGCGGCTCGGTGTACTTCGGCGCCGGCGTGGCGTTCGCGTTCAACGAACGCACCAGCCTGAGCCTGTCCTTCAGCGACCGCATCAGCGCCCGCGCCTCCACCCGTTTCCAGGGCGGCAAGTGGATGAAGGTGATCGGCAGTGACGCCAATGCGGCGTCACTGAACCTGGGCGTGACCTATGCGTTGAACCAGCACACCACGCTGGTGACGCTGCTGGGCATCGGGCTGACCCCGGATGCGCCGGACTTCACACTGGCGTTCAAGATTCCGTACATGCTCTAGAAATGAGCTGAACGGTATCAATGGCCATGCTTCACACGCCCCTCGTGCACTGAATCCGGCGCGGTTCTGGGTCATGATGGTCTTCCTTCCTGTCGCGCGGGTCGCACCATGTACATCGGATTCATCGGTCTGGGCGTGATGGGTACGCCCATGGCCGTCAACCTGGCCCGCGCCGGGAACCGCGTACTGGCATGGTCACGCTCCAGCCGGAACGACGAGGCAGCTCGCTCAGCGGGCATCGAGCGCGCCGGATCCGTGCAGGAGGTATTCAACGCCTGCCACACGGTCATCATGATGCTGGCCAACGATGAAGCCATCGACGCCGTGCTGCTGCGCGGCTCCGGTGACTTCGACACGCGCGTGCAAGGGCGTCTGCTCATCAACATGGGCACAAGCTCCGCCGCCTACTCAAGGGCGCTGGCCGATCAGGTCCGTCGCGCGGGCGGGCGCTATGTCGAAGCGCCGGTCTCCGGGTCACGCCTGCAGGCCGAGGCGGCACAGCTGGTGGTCATGCTGGCAGGCAACGAAGCAGATCTGGCCGAGGCAGAGCCCTTGCTGGCCTCGTTGGGGCGGCAGATTGTCGCCTGTGGCGAGGTTCCGGCAGGCCTGCAGATGAAGCTTGCGGTGAACCTGTTCCTGATCACCCTGGTCACCGGTCTGGCCGAAGCCGTGCACTTCGCCGAGGTTCACGGCATTGCCCTAGAGCGCTTCGCCGAAGTACTCAACGCCGGGCCTATGGCCAGCGAAGTATCGCGGATCAAGCTGGACAAGATGATCCGCGGGGACTTCGCGGTCCAGGCCTCGATCAACGATGTTCTGAAGAACAGCGGCCTGGTGGCCGGTGCCGCGCACGAGGCGGGCATGCAGGCGCCCCTGATCGACGCCAGCGATGCACTGTTCGCGCGGGCGCAGCGGATGGGGCTGGGAGGGCTGGACATGGCGGCGGTACTCCAGGCGATCCGGGGCGGCCGAGAGGCCACCAGCGGAGCCTGATCCGGATTCATCTTCCGGCACCACAGCGGTCCCTGCCCGCTGCTATATTCAGTCCAGCTCGGCAGGCATGGTGCCTGCCCTCGAATCACAGGGAGTTGGTCATGGGTCTGGTACAGGCGGTGAAGGGTGCGGTTGGCGGTGTGCTGGCCGACCAGTGGAAGGACTTCTACACCGTGCCGGCGGGCCTGCCGTCCACGGCGGCGCTGTTCGCGGCGGTGCCGCAGGGCACCAATGCCGGCCGCGGCTCCAACACCAGCGGTTCGTCGAACATCATCACCAACGGCTCGAAGATCGTCGTACCGGAGGGCTACGGCCTGCTGCTGTTCCAGGACGGCGCGATCACTGCGTTCGTCGCCGAGCCGGGTGGCTACGAGTGGCGTTCGGACGATCTGAACTCGCAGTCGATCTTCGCCGGTGACGGCCTGGTCAGCACCTTCATCAAGCAGAGCTGGGAGCGCTTCAAGTTCGGTGGTCAGCCGGGCTCGCAGCAGGCGGCTTACTTCGTCTCGCTGAAGGAGCTGCCGGACAACCGCTTCGGTACCCAGTCGGAAATCTACTGGGACGACGGCTTCCTCAACACCCAGGTCGGTGCGGTCACCCGTGGCTCGTACACGCTGAAGATCGTCGACCCGATCCTGTTCGTGAAGAACTTCGTGCCGGCCAGCTACCTGCAGCCGGGCCAGGTGTTCGACTTCACCGACCTGGACAACGCCGCCGCCAGCCAGCTGTTCAATGAAGTGGTCGGCTCGCTGGCGCCAGCCTTCAGCCTGTATACGAACGATCCGGGCAAGGGCAACCGCATCACCAAGCTGCAGCAGGACTCGCTGGGCTTCGCGCAGAGCCTGTCGGCCGCCGTTGAACAGGGTTACCAGTGGAAGTCTGACCGCGGCCTGGCGATCGTCAAGACCGCCATCGTCTCGATCGAGTACGACGCCAACACCCGCGAGCTGCTGAAGACCGTGCAGCGCGCCGACGCGCTGTCCGGTTCGCGCGGCAATTCCAACCTGCAGGCCAGCGTCGCCCAGGGCATCCAGTCGGCCGGCGAAAACGGCGGCGCGGCAGGTCTGGTCGGTGTCGGCATGGCCTCGGGCATGTTCGGTGTCGGCGGCATGCAGCAGCCGGCCACCCCGGCTGCGGACGATCCGGTGGCCAAGCTGAAGAAGGCCAAGGAAATGCTGGACCTGGGTCTGATCACGCAGGGCGACTATGACGCCCTGAAAGCCAAGGCACTGGGCCTGTAACGGCAGGACGCACAACCAACATGTCCGATCCCCGAAACGGCCCACCGCCGCTGCCTGGATCCGCGCCCGCGACGCCGCCGCCCTTGCCGGGGGCGTCGTTGGATGGGCCCGGTTCACCGCAGGACGTCCCTCCCCTGCCCGGCAGCTTTCCGCTGGACACCTCGAAGCTGCCGCAGGCCATCCGCGATGAAGTGGAAGCGCCCGATCCTGTAGCCATCGATACCTCGGCCAGCGAGCTGAAGGACGGCCTCAACCGCTGCCCGAAGTGCGGCGCCACCGACATCCGGCCCAAGGCCGGGACTGATATCCTGATCTGCCTGTACTGCCGTCACGAATGGCATGGCGCGCGGGTCGAGGAGGAATTCGGGCTGGGCGAGGCCATCGACCAGCTGCGCGGCACCGTCATCGCCTCTGGCGCACGTGACATCGATGCCGATACATCGGCACTGATGACGTTCAAATGTACCGGGTGCGGTGCCGAAGTCACGGTCAATACCGAGAGTACGATGACGGCGCGCTGCCACTGGTGCCGCCACGTGTTCGGCGTCAACGAGCAGATTGCCAATGGCGCGGTACCCGATGCGGTGCTGCCCTTCCATATCAAGAAGGACGATGCGGTGGCACGCATCCGCCAGTTCGTCGACAAACGCCGCATGTTCGCGCTGAAGGCGTTCAAGGACCAGTTCACCCCGGAAAACGTGGTGGGCGTGTTCCTGCCCTACATGATCGTCGACAGCAATGTCAGCGCTGCGGTGGCCGGCAAGGGCGAGATCAAGACCCGTGAGTACACGGTCGGCAGCGAGAAGAACAAGCGCACCCTCTACGACGCCGATGTCTACCAGGTCGAACGCCAGGTCGATTTCACCGTCGACGACCTTCCGCTGGAATCCTCGGCCGAGCGCGGCAATCTGGATGTCCGCGCCAACACCAACAACATCATCAACACGATCCTGCCATTCGACACCAAGAACGCGGTGAAGTGGAACGCTTCGTACCTCGCCGGCTTCACCTCTGAAAAGCGCAACCTCGACGTGGAGAAGCTGCGGCCGCGGCTGGAAGACCAGCTGCTGTCGATCGCCCGCTCGCAGGTGGAAGGCTCGGTGAAGCGTTACAACCGTGGCGTGCGCTGGGAGCAGGAACAACTGGAGGTGCATGGCACCCGCTGGGTGTCGATGTACCTGCCGGTGTGGTTGTACTCGTACCACCAGCCCGGCAGGAACGGCGGCATGCTGCACTACATCGCGGTGAACGGCCGAACCGGCGAAACCATGGGCAGCGTGCCCGTGCAGCAATGGAAGATGCTGCTGGCGGCTCTGGCTACCGGCACCGTCATTGAAGCCCTCGCAATTGCCTTCCTGGTGGCATCGACATGAGCGACGACAGTGGCCTCTGGCTGTTGGCGGCAGGTCCAGCCGGCGCAACCGCGCTGTACTGGGCGTTGTACCGCTATTACCGCAACACCGACAAATCGCATTCCTTCGAGCACGAGACCGAGATCGAGGCCAAGCCGGTCACCGGCTCGGACCAGCAGGTGGGCCGGGTCACCGGCACCGAGGAAAAGCGCATCCGCGGTGACAATGTGTACGAGTACCGGAAACGGGTGGTAAGGGTGAAGCCCGACCAGTAACGCCAGGCCACGCCTGGATGCGGGGAGCGCCGGCCGCCGGCCGGCATTCCCTTAGTCTCTGGACATCAAAGGGGAGCCGGCCAGCGGCCGGCACTACCTGTCAACCGGCCTGCCCCAGCCGCACCTTCAACTGCTGGATCTCCTGCTCGCTCACCCCGATCGACTTCAGGTAACCCTCGGCACCACCGTACTGGCTGTGCAGTGCGGCCAGGAACTGTTCCATGTTGTCCGGTGCGGTACCGGACATGCCAGCCATCTTGCGTGCGATCTCGGGATTCTGCTTGATCAGCGCCATGATCTGCGCGTTCATCGCGCTGTCCTTCGGCTGCCCTTCCAGGTAGTGCGCGGAGATCGCGTAGTTGTGCACGATCTCGGCCTTCGGCACGCCCGCCAGGTCCAGCAGCAGGCCGGCGATGATGCCGGTGCGGTCCTTGCCGGCCGTGCAATGGAACAGCACGGCGCCATCCTGCTGCGCGGCGATGCGCTGGAACACCTGCTTGAACTGCGGCTGGCTGTGGCCCAGCCACTGCACATAGGCTTCGCCGAGCGAATCGGGGAAGCTGCTCATCATCTTCTGCAGGTCCATCTTCTCGGTGCCCATCAGCGAGATGCGCTGGTAGTCGAAGCGATCATCCCTGGCCAGCAGGTCCGGCGACTGCGCTTCCTCATCGGCGGTGCGCAGGTCGATGTCCAGCTTCACGCCTGCAGCGGCCAGGGCATCACGGTCGGCATCGGTGAGGCGGCCGAGGTCGGCGGTGCGCACGAACGCATCGGCCGGAATCGGGCCATGGCGGCCCTGCAAGCCGGCGAAGGTTCGCACGTTCCAGGCCCCCTGCAGCGAGATCACGCGCTGCGCGTCGGCAGCGACCGGCTTCACGTTGGCTACGGCCGTCGGCTTCGCGGCGGCGGCCTGCGGTGCGTCGGCCGCAACGGCGGTCACGGCCAGCGGCAGGCTGAGCATCAGGGCCAGGGCAAGTTCGGTAGAGCGGTGCTTCATGGGGTTCTCCGTTCGAATCAGAAGTTGACAGCCACATCCAGGCCGAAGGTGCGCGGATCGTTGAAGATGCCGGTCTGGCCCAACGCCGGGCTGTTGAGCTTGTAGAACAGGTGCTGCTCATCCAGCAGGTTGCGTGCCCACAGCGAGAACGACATCGTGGTGCCGGTGCTGTTGACCGGAACGTCCACCAGCGCCACCCGTGCATTCACCACGAACGAGCTGTCAGTCAGCATCTGGTCGTACTCGCTGGTGTAGTAGCCATCGGACCAGTTGCCGTCCACATGGAATTTCAGCGCCGAGAAGTTGGCGAATGGCACCAGATAGTCGACCGACAGGCTGCCCGCGCTCTTCGGGGCCAGCAGCGGCTGCACGGTCACCTGCACCCCAGCGCCGAACGGGTCGGACGCGGTCTGCGCATCGATCTTCGTGTAAGCGTAGTTGAGGCCGAGGGTGAGGTTGTCGATCGGCATCACATTGAACTCCAGCTCCGCGCCGCGCGACTTGCCATCGCTCAGCGCATTGGTGGTGACCATCGTGGTGCGGGTTTCGCCGCTGTTCGGGTCGAACGGCAGCGAGAAGTCCATCTGCTTGTGCGCGATGGTCGAATCGAACACGGCCAGGTTCAGGCGCGCGCGGTTGTCCCAGAACTGCGATTTGAAGCCCAGCTCATAGGCGGTCACTTCTTCCGGACCGAACGCGGTGTAGTTGGTCGAACGCGAATTGGCACCGCCGGCCTTGAAGCCGGTGCTGTATTTGGCATAGACCATTGCGTGCTCGCCGAGGTCGTAGGCAATGTTGAGCATCGGATCGAAGCGGCTCCAGCGGTCTTTGAAGGCCAGGTTGGTAGCCGCGCCATTGACGATGTACAGGCTGCCCTTCTTGTCATCTCGGGTGTAGCGACCGCCGGCGGTCAGGTGCAGGCGCTGCAACGCTTCCGGCGTCCAGGTAGCTTGGCCGAATACACCCAGGCTGTCGGTCCACGCCTTGCTGGCGCGGTCGATGCGCACGCGGGAAAGATCCAGCGGATTGGTCGCTGGGTTCACCGTATAGCTGTTGCCACCTGGCCCCCACACCAGCATGTTCGGGGTCTGCGCATTGTCGCCGGCGGTCTCGTGGTAGTAGAACGCACCGCCCAGGAACTGCACCTGCGAGGTGTTGCCGATCAGCTGGAACTCCTGGCTGTACTGGTGCTGGTAGACCTGCGCCAGGCTGTAACGACCGAACGGCGTCCCTGCGCCACCATAGGCGGAAATCGCATCGAC
Source organism: Nocardiopsis yanglingensis (assembly GCF_045809185.1). Lineage (NCBI taxonomy): Bacteria > Bacillati > Actinomycetota > Actinomycetes > Streptosporangiales > Nocardiopsidaceae > Nocardiopsis > Nocardiopsis yanglingensis. The sequence continues at coordinate 280,391 of NZ_JBJNRH010000003.1, forward strand.
CAGGCCCATGTCGAACTGGCCCTGGGTGAGTTCGCGGTAGGAACTGATCGACTTCAGCTCCAGGTTGTCATTCAACACCCACGACATGTTCAACAGATGGCCACTGGTGCGGCCGATGTTGTCTTCCTGCGGTCCACCGAGGATGGCGCTGTCGCGGCGGTCCAGGCTGGCGCCCGCCTTCTGCAGCGGGCTGAGGTAGGCACCTGGCACCAGCACCTGGGTGTGGTAAGGCGTGGTGGCGTCGTAGGAGCGATCGAACGCGTACAGCAGCGAGAAGTCATCGCTCGGCTGCCACAGCGCACTCAGGCGTGCGCCGCGCTTGTCGTAGCTGTTGAAGTCGCGCTCGCCGCGCATCGGGTTGTCGGTGGTGCCGCCACGCTTGGCCTGCACGGCGTCGATCTTGAAGCTGACATCGCCCACCTTGGGCAGGTCCAGGTGCAGCGCGCTGTTGTAGCCGCTGAAGTTGGACACGCCGGCGCTGACGCTGCCGCCGAATTCACCAGTGGGCGCCTTGGTCACGATGCTCACCGCGCCGCCTTCGGTATTGCGGCCGAACAGCGTGCCCTGCGGCCCCTTCAGCACTTCAATGCGCTCCACGTCGTAGAGCATGTTGCCCAGGCCCTGTGCGCGGCCCATGAACACCCCGTCGACGTAGATACCGACGCCGGCGTCGCGGGCCGGCTGGTTGGCGTCGCCGGAGGCGCCGATGCCACGGATGCCGATGTTCAGCGCAGAACTGCGGGTAGCGAACGGCGTGACCCGCAGCGATGGGATGGAGCCATCGGACAGGCTGCCCAGCGATATCGCGCTGCGGTCCTTCAGCGCTTCGGCATCGACCACCGATACCGAGATCGGGGTCTCCTGCAGGTTGGTGGCGCGTTTCTGCGCGGTCACCATCACCTGGTCGAGGGCGACCACGCTGCACGCGGCATCGGCGGAAGTGGCAACGTCGGCGCTGGGCGTGTCTTCGGCATGGGCCAGCGCCGGCAGAGCGGCGGCAATGGCGAGGGTGAGCAGCGGGCGGTGCAGCAGGGCGTGGCGCATCGGACTCATTCGCGGAAGGAGAAGGCCGGCGCAGTCTGGGAGGCGGGAATTACAAATGAATGACCGTTCATTCACATCTTTTGTGACGTACTATCCCGCCTCTGGACGCCCCGACCTCACGCAATGACGCCGAAAACCGCCGTAGCCGCACCCGCAGACGCCCCCGCCGCCGCCGCCGCCCATGCCGAAGCCCAGCGCCGGCGCATCCTCGACGCCGCCCAGAAGTGCTTCATCACCCGTGGTTTCCATGCCGGTTCGATCGGCGATATCGCTGCCGAGGCCGAGATCAGCCAGGGGCTGATGTACCGCTATTTCGCCAACAAGCGCGCCCTGATCCTGGCCCTGATCGAGCGCCAGCTGCGCCATGACCAGGCCTCGATCAGCGAAATGCCGGCGGCGTCCGATCTGGTTGATGGGCTGCTGGAGTGCTACCAGCAATGGGCACGCGGCGAAGTGCTGCCGATCCACGGCAACGCCATCGCCAGCGTGGCGCTGTATGCGGAGATCAATGCCGAGGCGCATCGCGACCCGGTGCTGGCGGGGGTGCTGCGCACCCATGACAAGCAGACCAGTGCCGCGATCCATGCCTGGCTGCGCCAGCGCGATGTCGATCAGGGCCGGATCGTGGACGAAGAGCAGATTGCCGGCCGGACCCTGCTGCTGCGGCTGCTGGTGGAAGGCCTGGCGATGCGTGCGGTACGCGACCCAGACCTGCCGCCGGAACGGGTACGCGCCCTGCTGGCCGACGCCATTGGGCGGGTCATGGCCGATTGAGGGGCGTTGAGGCGCGCCATCACACCGCCTCGCGCCCTACCGGTTCGATACTCGCGCCATCCAACCTGCCGAGGATGCTGCAATGGCCGCCGTGCTCGCCCGTACCTGCCTGCTCGCGCTGTGCTGCCTGGTCCTGCCCGCCCTCGCCCAGGACGCCTCGTCCGGCTTCGGCCAGCAGACCACCCGCACCGACCAAGCCACCCATTCGAGCAGCACCGAGATCCAGAACAATGGCTCGATGACCACGCAGACCACCACCAGTGGCAGCTCGCAGTCCGAGTCGCGCAGCGAAAGCAAAGGTATCGACGTGGGCTTCGGCTTCCGTGACAACAGCCACGACTGGCGCGATGACCGCGATATACGCGACAGCGATCTGTTCGGCAGCTGGACACTGGGCCAGGAGAACGGCAGCACCTGCACCATCGAACTGAAGAACATGGCATGGTTCGGCGGCTACAGTGCCTACGTGCCTGCCGGCTGCCCGGACGGCTTCTTCTCGGCCAACCGCTGGGTGCTGTCGGGCAACCAGCTGCTGCTTACCGATACCAGCAACACCGTATTCGGGCGCTTCCGTGCCTCGGGAGGTGGGCGCTGGACGGGGTACCGTGAATCGGATGGCGCGCGCTTGTATCTCAATCCCAAGGGGCGCTGATCGCACCGTGCACGCAGTGGGCACGCGCTGATCGGGAAGATCAGGCGTCCGCCTCACCCCGCCGCCGAAATGTCCGCCCCCACCGGCCCGGCGAGTCGGTGGCCGACACCCTGCAGCGTGCCGACAGCCGCCTGTATCGCGAGCGCGCACGCGTGCGTCAGCATCCCCGTCCGGAGCCGTGATACGCCCGTCGATGTACCAGTGACGCCGGCGTAGCGCTATGCTCGGCAGCGGCCACCATCGGCCTTGGGGGAACACGCATGACCCGCAGCGTCTGCCTGGCTCTGCTGCTGTTGCTGCTTCCTTTCCTCACCCTGTCAGCGCCTGCACCGGTTGAAGCACGGGTGCCCTTCGCACCGACTCCCTTTGTTGGCAGCGACGGCCTGCGCCATCTGGCCTACGAACTGCACATCACCAACTACTACGGCGACACCGGCGCGCTGCGGCCGCAATCGCTGCGGGTGTTCGGCGACGATGCCGAAACCCCGCTGCTGAGCCTGGATGCCCCTGCCCTGCGCTACTGGGTACGGCCGTCGCCTGCAGAGGATGGCGCTGTCTCCATTGCAGCGGGAAAACGCCTGGTGGTGTTCCTGTGGCTGTCCCTGCCAGCCACCGGTAACGTGCCGCACATCCTTCGCCACCGCATGCTGCTGGGCACCGAGCACAACGGCAGTGTGGAACTGGATGGCGCCGACGTTGCGGTCAACGCGGCGCCGGTGATGGTGCTCGGTCCGCCCCTGCAAGGCGGTCGATGGCTCGCCCACGAGGGGCCTGGAGCGGCGCAGTCACACCACTGGGGCAGCCTGGTGGCAGTAAATGGTGATCTGACAATTCCACAGCGCTTCGCGCTCGACCTGGTCGGCGTCGACGAACGTGGGCGCGCCGTGCGTCCAACGGCCAGGGATCTGCAGCACACCCGCCATTCGGACTGGGTGGGTCATACCGCGCCCGTACTGGCCGTGGCCGACGGCATCGTGCGTGCGGTCCGTGACGGGCAACCCGAGCACCCGCCGCTGACCGCGCAACCGGAACCCCGCTCACTGACGGCCGATGGCCTGTTGGGCAACTACGTTGTTCTGGAACTCTCGCCGGGTGTGTTTGCCAGTTACGCTCATCTGCGCACCGGCAGTATCAAGGTGAAACCCGGGCAACGGGTCCAGCGCGGACAGGCGCTGGCCCAGCTCGGCCAGTCCGACAATTCCGCCGCGCCTCATCTGCACTTCCAGCTTTCCAACAAGGCCACGTTCGAAGGGTCCGAGGGCATTCCGTACGTCTTCCAGGCCTTCGACGATTTCGGGCCTGAAAGCGAGGCGCAGCTGTTCGGCCAAGGGGAGGCCTGGAAGCCCGGAATGGCCGTGCCGCGTGAGAATCAGCTGCCGCTGAACGACATCGTCATTGCCTTCCCGCCACGCTGACACGTTCACTCTGCCGCCACAATGCTCCTGTAGAGCCGAAGGCAACGGCAGGAGCCGTTGCCAACGTCGCGTGCGACGGCCCGAAGGGTGCCGGTCAGGACGACCGGCATAGCCCATGCTCGGCCTGCTGCGCGCAGCGCAGGATTCATCGTGGTCTGGCCGGAGAGCAGCCGAGCGCAGGCTCGGCTCTACAAGTCCTGCAGCGGGCCTGCGCCTACTCCGCCGCCAGCGCCTGGATCGGGTCGAGCTGTGCGGCACTGCGCGCCGGGAAGTAGCCGAATCCAAGCCCGATCGCAGACGAACATGCCAGCGCGGCGAGCACCGGCCCCGGCGTGAACAGGAACGGCACACCCAGCGACAGCAGGCTGGACAGCGCACTGACCCCGAACGCGAACAGCACGCCCAGCACGCCACCGAACAGGCAGATCAGCACGGCCTCGATCAGGAACTGGCGCAGGATGTCGCCCTGCCGCGCGCCCACCGCCAGGCGCACACCGATCTCGCGCACGCGCTCCTTCACCGAGACCAGCATGATGTTCATCACCCCCACCCCGCCAACCACCAGCGCCACGGCGGCAATGGCGGAGACCAGCGCGGCCATGGTCTGGCTGGACTTCATCACCGCCTTGCGGATCTGGTCGGCGTTGTAGATGAAGAAGTCACGACGGCCATGCAACCGCTCCAGCTCGGCACCCAGCGAGGCTTCGGCGGCGTTGGTGGGCACGTTGTCGCGCACACGCACCGTGATGCTCTCCAGGCGCTCGCTGCCCAGCAGCCGCGAGGCCGCCGAGGTATACGGCACGTAGACCGTCGGGGTTGCACCGCCCGCGAACGCATTGGCCCCGACCACACCGATCACCTCCACCGGCATGCCGCCCAGCAGCACCGTACTGCCGATCGGGTTGCCAGTGAACAATGCCTTGGCCGCCTTCTGGTCGACCACGCCTACCGCACGATGCGCATCCACTTCAGCATCGGTGAAGAAGCGCCCAGCCTTCAGCCGCAGCCCGCGCACACGCGGCAGGTCCGCGCCCACGCCCAGCACCTGGGTGTTGGCACGGCGGCTGCCCTGCAGTGCTGCCACCGAACCGGTCAGATTGGGGCTGACGCTGTCCACGTAGTTCAGCGCGGCCAGATGGTCCGCATCGCCCACCACCAGCGTTTCGATCTCCGCCGAGCGCGGGTCACCGAAATCGGCGCCCGGGAAGATCTCCAGCGTGCTGGCGCCCAGTTCGTTGATCTGTGATTCGACCTGCGCCTGTGCACCCTTGCCCAGCGCAACCACAGTCACCACGGCCGCTACGCCGATGATGATGCCGAGCATGGTCAGCAACGTGCGCAGGCGATGGGCCAGCATCGAGCGCACGGCCATGCGTGCGGCTTCGCGAACCGCGTCCATGCGTGCGCGGCGCTCGGTGACCGGCGACGCGCCGCGTTCGGTCCCGGGAGTTTCAGCCGCAGCACGCGATCCCCGCTCGCCGCGGTCGGCCACCACCCGGCCGTCGGCGATCTCGATCACCCGCGCCGCGTTGGCGGCGATCGCTGCATCGTGCGTCACCAGGATCACCGTGTGGCCCTGTGCATGCAGGCGCTTCAGCTCGGCCATCACCTGCTGGCCACTGGCGTGATCCAGCGCGCCGGTCGGTTCATCGGCCAGCACGATCGCGCCGCCGTTCATCAGCGAACGGGCAATGGACACGCGCTGCTGCTGGCCGCCGGACAGCTGGCTCGGCCGATTCGCCATGCGTTCGCCCAGCCCCAGTGTTTCCAGCAGCGTGCGTGCGCGCGCATTACGCGTCTCTGCGTCCACGCCCGCATAGACCGCCGGCAGCGCCACGTTCTCGGTGGCACTCAGGTTCTCCATCAGGTTGTAGCGCTGGAAGATGAAACCGAAATGCTCACGGCGAAGGCGTGCCAGCGCGTCCGGCGCCATCTGCTCGGTGGCCTCGCCATTCACGCGATAGCTGCCCTCGGTCGGCCGGTCCAGGCAACCAAGGATGTTCATCAGCGTGGACTTGCCCGAGCCCGAGGGGCCAATGATGGCGATGAACTCGCCGGCATCGATGCGCAGCGAAACGTCCTTCAGCACCACCACCTCGCCGGCGGCCGAGCGATAGGCGCGCGATACGCCATGCAGTTCAAGCAGTGCGTCGGCCATGCTCACATCCCCAGCAGGCTGGTCGGTTCGGATTCGCCGCCGCTGGGCGCCTGCCCGACCACCACGTTCTCGCCCTCGCGCAGGCCGGACAGGATCTGCACGGCGGTGGCGGTGCGCAGGCCGGTCGTCACCGCACGCTCCTGGGGGCGGCCCTTGGTGTCCACCACGCGCACGGTTCCGCGGCTGCCGTCCTTGCCATCCGAATCGGCCAGCGCCGTCAGTGGCACCTGCAGCGCGTTGGCGACCCGCGCCAGCTGCAGGGTCACTTTCACCGTCATCGACGGTTTCAGCTTCAGCCCCGGATTGGCCACATCGAACAGGCCGGCGTAGTACACCGCCTTCGGCGTCTGCGTCGAACCGCCCGCGTTGCCGGTGGCGATATCGGCAATCGAGGACGGCGCCGGCTCCAGCTGCTGCAGGTTGGAGTCGTAGCGGCGGCCACTCGGCCCCAGTGTCGAAAACCACAGCGGCTGGCCGGGCGCGACCAGTTCCACATCGGCCTCGGCGATCTCGGCGCGCACGGTCATCGTATCCATCTGCGCCAGCATCACGATGGTCGGCGTGGTCTGCATCGAATTCAACGTCTGCCCGGCCTTGGTGACGATGGCCACGATGTGGCCGTCGCTGGGCGACACGATGCGGGTATAGCCCAGGTTGATCCGTGCGGTTTCGACCTGGGTCACCGCCTGGTCGATCTGCGCCTGCAGCGCGGCCACCTCCGAACGGGCCGCATCGCGTGCCACGCGCGCGGCTTCGAAGCCTTCCTGAGACACCAGGCGCGATACCACCAACTGCGACTGGCGCTGGTATGCACGGCTGGCCTGCGCATAGCGGGCCTCGCTGGCGGCATGCTGGGCACGCAACGTATTGGTGGCCGCCTCGGCGCTGCGCAGCGCGATACGCTGCGGCTGCGAATCGACCTCGGCGATCAGATCGCCGGCCTGCACGCGCTGGCCCAGCACCACATGCAGGCGCTTGACCTGCCCGGACACCTGCGCACCCACCGCCACCAGCTCCTTCGGATGGACCCGGCCGACTGCCTGTACGGTCTTCTCCAGATCCGCCACCCTTGCCGGCGCGGTGATCAGCGCGGCATCATCACCGCCGGCAAACGCCCACCATCCAGCGCCGGCGGCCAGCGAGGCCACGGCGGCGGCAATGATCCAGGTCCTGCGGTTGCTCATCGAAACGCCCGGTTGCGTGCAGTCGCCCCATGCGACCGCCGAAACCACAGTCTGGAAGCCACCGATGGACGTTTCTTGGAGCCACTGTGGAGATTGCATGGAGGCGCCGCGGCCGTTCAGGCATCAGCCCCGCGCCTGAACGTGGCAGCCCGCATCCACGCAATCTCGACACAATCTCGACCGAGTCTCCATCAACGGTCGCTAGCCTCGTCGGCCTCGCCGACTGCCAGCCTGCCGTGTCCCCTTCCTACCCAGACCTGCCACCCATCGATGTGCGCCATGCCTACCTTGCGTGGTGTGCGCCTTCGCCGTGGTTGATCGCACTGGTGCTGGCATCGACCAGCACATGGATGTGGGTCGCGCCGTATCCGGTACTGCCATTGCTGGCGGGCTTCGGGGCCGCCGCGCTGGTGGGGTTCCGCAGTGATGGGCCCGGCCGCACCCGCCGCACCGGATCCCTCGCATCGCTGGCACTGATCGGCCTGGCGGTCTGGGCGACTACGCACCCGGCGGCCAACGTCACCCTGAATCTGCTGCTTGCCCTTGCCACCGCCGTGGTCGCCGCCCTGCTGGCAGTGCGCCTGCGCACCATCGTGGGCATGGCCTCGCGGCTGCAGGCCCGGGTGAACGCCACTCCCATGGCTTCGCGCTGGAGCAAGCTGCCGGCGGCGGTGTCCACCCTGATGCTGCAGCAACTGCGCGGCGCGGGTGCGCTGGAACCCAGCCTGCAGCGCACGCTGGTGCTGGCCACCCTGGCCTGGGCTGCCAACGAAGAGGCGCAGGCCATGGAACGCCGACGATGACCCTGCCCCTGATCCCGCCCCTGCCCGCCCTGGCCTCGAACCCGCAGCACGCAATGAAACACGATCTCCGTACCCGACAGCCCCCCTTGGTGCTGATTGCCGAAGATGAAGGCGAAATCGCCGACATCCTCGGCGCCTACCTGGCCCGTTCCGGCCTGCGCAGCGCACGCGCCGCCGACGGCGAGGCGGCGCTCGCCAGCCACCGCCAGCTGCGCCCTGACCTTGTGCTGCTGGACGTGCAGATGCCGAAGATTGACGGCTGGCAGGTGCTGAGCGAGCTGCGCCGGCGCGGCAACACCCCGGTAATCATGCTCACCGCACTCGACCAGGACGTGGACAAGCTCACTGGCCTGCGCGTCGGCGCTGACGACTATGTGGTTAAGCCATTCAATCCGGCCGAGATCGTCGCCCGCATCCAGGCCGTGCTGCGCCGTAGCGCGAAGCCCATTGCAGAAGAACCCAACGGGCTGATCAGGCAGGGGCCGTTCGAGATCGACCTGCGCAGCCATGAGGTCACCGTGCGCACCAATGACCACATGCATGCTTTGAGTTTCACACTCACCGAGTTCCGTCTGCTGGTGCACATGGCGCGCGCCCCGCGCATGGTGCACAGCCGGCTGGATCTGCTCCAGACCTGCCTGCCGGAAGGCGACGCGCAGGAACGCACCGTCGACAGCCATGTCAGCAAGCTGCGCCGCAAGCTGGAGGAAGTCGGCGTGATCGGCATTCCCGCCACCATCCGCGGCGTCGGCTACCGTTTCCTGGACTGAATGATGAATCCCAAAGGCAAGAGCATCGGACGCCAGATCACGCTGTCCATCACGGTGGCCTCGCTGTGTTCGACGGTGCTTTCGATCAGCGGCTTCTACCTGTTCTATTACCTGATGGAGGTGTTCTACCCGCGCTGGTACGACGAGCCGGAAACGATCATGCCGTCCGGACTGGAATGGCTGTGGATCGGCTTGACCGCCACCGTGGTCGTCATCTTCGCCACGCTGGTCGCATCGCGCCTGACCCGGCGCATCATCACGCCGTTGAACTCGGTAGCCGAAAGCCTGCGCCGGGTCGCCAGTGGCGATCTGGAGGCGCGTGCACGCGGTGGTGACACCACGATGGCCGAAGCGGCCACGCTGGTCAGCGACTTCAACTCCATGGCAGAACGGCTGAGCCGAATGTCCGAGAACCGGGTGTTCTGGAACGCCGCAATCGCGCACGAACTGCGCACGCCGATGACCATCCTGCGCGGCCGCCTGCAGGGCATCGCCGAAGGCGTGTTCGAGCCGGGGCCGGAGCAGTTCAACAGCATGCTCACCCAGCTGGAAGGCCTCACCCGCATCATCGAGGACCTGCGCGTAGTCAGCCTTGCCGAGAGCGGACATCTGGATCTGCGCCTGCAGCGCAGCGATGTCAGCGTGCAGGTGGCCGCGGTGGTGGAAGCCATGTCCGAGGCACTGACCGAAAGCGGGTTCTCGGTAACGCTGGATGCGCGTCCGTCGCTGGCCGACTGCGATCCGGCGCGCATCCGCCAGGCAGTGCTGGCGTTGCTGGAGAACGCGCGGCGGCATGCCATTCCATGCCCGCTGCGGGTGCGCGTCACGCTGGGCCAGGGCCATTGCACGGTGGCCGTGGAGGATGGTGGCCCCGGCGTGCCGGACGAGCTGCGTGACAGCATTTTCGAAGCGTTCCAGCGCACCGATGTCTCGCGTTCGCGGCAGAGCGGTGGCTCCGGGCTGGGCCTGGCGGTGGTGCGCGCGATTGCCGTGGCCCATCACGGAACGGCGCTATGCCGGGCCACCGAACGGGGCGGCAGTTCGTTCGAGATCCGTTGGCCGGTGCATGCGCGCCGTTGAGGCGGTAGACACTGCCCTGGTAGCGGCCCACCTTGGTGGGCATTCGCATCGCTGAACGGCGCCGGTTTCTCCACGCAATCTCCATCGTCCCTCCATACCCGCTCCAAAGGGCAGCCGATACTGGGCGTGACCAGGGAGGCGGCAGGTATCCGGCCCCCTGCCCTGTCTCCACTTCGCCCAGGCACCCCAATGAAACACCCGCACGATCCGGCGGCCGCCGCCGGCAGCATCGGCCAGCAGAACGCGGCCGCCACCCTCAAGGCCATCCTGCGCACCTACCCGTGGCAGCTCACCGGCACCTTTTCGCTGGTGGCGCTGGAAAATGCGCTGCTGCTGGCGTATCCGCTGTTTGCCGGCTTCGCGGTGGACGCGATCATCCGCGGCGACATCGGCCACGCCATTTCCTACGCCGGCGTGGTGCTGCTGTTCTGGCTGGTCGGCGCCGCCCGCCGTGCGGTCGATACCCGCACCTTCACCCGAATCTATGCCGACCTGGCGGTGAACGTGGTGCAGGCGCAGCGCAGGCTGGGCCAGGCCACCTCCACCTCGGCCGCGCGCGTTGTTCTGGCCCGTGAGTTCGTCGACTTCTTCGAAAAGCACGTGCCGATCATCGCCACCGCGCTGGTATCGATGTTCGGTGCGGCAGCGATGCTGCTGGCGATCGAACCGCTGGTGGGCGCCGCAAGCCTGGTCACACTGCTGGGCGCGCTGTTGCTTCTGCCGTCGTTCGCACGCCGCAACGAACAGCTGCATGGACGCCTGAACAACCGGCTGGAACATGAGATCCGCCTGGTCGACCGGGTCAGTCCCTCGGTGCTGCGTCGCCACTACACCACGCTGTCGCGGCTGCGCATCCTGCTCTCGGACCGGGAAGCTGGGGCCTTCGTGGTGGTGGGCGCGGCGGCGGCGGTGTTGTTCGCGCTGACCATCGGCCGCCTCGCCACCAGTGAAGGAGTTACACCGGGTCACGTCTACGCGGTGATGACCTATCTGTGGACCTTCGTCGGCAGCCTGGACGATGCACCGTCGATGGTGGATCAGCTGGCGCGCTTGAAGGACATCGGCCGCCGCGTCAGCCCTGGCATGGAAGATGCGGAGCGCAAGGATGCCGCGTGACCGGTAGACGCCCACCTTGGTGGGCAACGATACATCGCGGCGCCAACCAAGGTTGGCGACTGCCTGGGCAACGGTGCCAACCAGGATTGGCGGTTACCTCGCGGAAGGATATCGGCCGCCGCGTCAGCCCGGGCATGGATGATACGGAGCACAAGGATGCCGCGCGACCGGTAGATGCCCACCTTGGTGGGCAACGATGTATCGCGGCGCCAACCAAGGTTGGCGACTACCGGGGCAACGGTGCCAACCAGGATTGGCGGTTACTTCGCGCCTGCCGTGCGCCCGCACATCGCCAATGCACCGATGATCAACGCCTCCATGCTGCGGTCGAACTCGGCTTCCTGTGCCTTCCGATCCAACGGGCGTCGCGTGGTATCTACCACCGCATGCCGCGAGTACACGGTGTCGGCCAACGCAACGGCGTGATAGGCCACGGCGGACAACAGCCACGCCGCCTGCTCCAGCGGCAGGCCATGCACGCGGCTGAATTCGGCATGGTGGCGCTGGATGCGCGCCAGCATCTCCGGTGTCTTCGCGCCGTGGCTGACCAGGAACGGCGCCAGGCCCGGATTCCCGTCCACCAGCCTCCGCAGTGAACGTTGGAACGCACGCAGATCCTCCTCGATGCTGCGCCGGCCAGCGGCATCCAGCTCCGGTGCCTGCCAACGCTCGAAGATCACCTCGGCCACCAGTTCGCGCAGCGCCGCCAGATTCGCCACATGCTTGTACAGCGCGATGTGGCTGACCCCCAGCGCTGCTGCCACGCCCACGAAGCTCAGCCCCGGCAGCGTCATCGCGATGCCAGCGTCGGCGATACGCTCTCGGGTGATGGTGGGCGGTCGCCCACGGGCAGCGTTCTTCTTCGGTGCAGCCATGCTGTTGCGGTTCCTGCGCGGCGCGCTGGCAAGGCCTTCCATGGTGGTCTGCAGCAACGCAATGGTCAACGCGCTGCATTCGCTTCCAGCCAGCCTGGGTTGCGAGGCGATCAATTTAGTTTACTATGATGTAACTAATTCGCATTCGCAGCCTTCTGGATCGTTGTCGATGTCCGCGTCCACCCTTTCCACCACCCCCGCCGGGCCACTGCGCGGCGTAGACCACGACCATGGCCTGCAGGCGCTGTGCGTCCACGTGATTGACGTCACCCAGCCCTGTGCCAGCCTGCTTCGGCTGGTCATACAGTTGCCGCCACAGGCTGAGCTGGCACCCTGGCAGCGCGCCAACACCGCCGTGCGCATCCAGCTCGGCGCCGTGTTCGGCGATGTGTCACGGATCTACACCGTGCGCAGCGTCGACGCGCAGACGCGCCGTTTCACGCTGGACGTGGTGCTGCACGAGGCACCGGGGCCGATGCTGGCCTGGGTGCGTGCGCTGCAGCCCGGCGACGCCTTCGATCTCACTGGTCCGCGACCGCATCTGCAGGTGCCGCATCGTCAGGACAGCGTTGCCCTGCTGTTCGCCGACCAGAGCGCCATCCCGGCACTGTTCGCCTTGCTCCAGCAGTGGCCCAGCGGCCGCCGCGCGCAAGCCTGGATCGCTTCGGATGACCCCTTCCCGGTAGACGAACTGCCCGCCGTCGACGGCGTCTGCATACAGCGCCTGGCCACGGGCGCTACGCCGTTGCTGCAGCAGGCACGCCGTTTGCGCACGGGACCGAACAACACTGTCTGGGCCGCAGGCGAACGCGAAGAGATGCGCACCCTGCGCCGCTACTTCCTCGAAGCATGCGGTCTGTCGCGCGCAGACGTCGCCGTGGCCGGTTACTGGAAACACGGCCAGACCACTACCGAAACCGACCAGCGTCGCCGCCGCAACTACGAGCGCGTGCTGGCACGCGGCGGTGGCCTGCAGGACCTCGACGACCTCGCCGACGATATCTGATCCACCCCGCAGCATCCGCGCCCCGCGCTTCGTTCCACCCAGCCACAGATCGCCCACGCACCTCGCGTGCAGCACTGCCCCAGCGGCAGCGCCGTGCCCTCTGCCAGCCATTCCACAGCCCGCGTCGTCCTGCCCGTGCAGGTCACCGACGGCGCCCTGCTGGCCGATCGCACGACCCATCACACGAGAACTGCCATGTCCCTCCCCCTTCGAGCCCTGTCCCTCCCACGCCGCTCGGCGCTGTCCCTGGCCGCCCGTGCAGCGTTGCTGCCCACCCTGCTGATCGCCACCGCCGCCCATGCCGACGACGCGCCCGACGGTGCGCGCCAGCTGCCCACGGTGAATGTGCGCGCCGACAAGACCGCGCCTACCGATGCTTATGCCGGTGGCCAGGTCGCCCGCGGCAGTGGCGTCGGCCTGCTCGGCGAGCTCGACTTCATGGACACGCCGTTCAATACCACCCGCTACACCGCCGACTTCATCGACAACATCCAGGCGCCGGACCTGGTGCGGGTCATCGCGCTGACCGATCCCAGCGTCTACAACAGCGGCTCCAGCGGCGGCATCACCGATTACTTCAACATCCGTGGCTTCGGTGTCGCCTCGTCGGATATCGGATTCGGCGGACTGTACGGGCTGATCCCCTACTACCGCGTCACCCCCGAACTGGCCGAGAGCATCGAAGTGCTCAAGGGGCCATCGGCACTGCTCAACGGCATGCCGCCGGGCGGTTCAGTGGGTGGCGCGGTGAACCTGGTGCCCAAGCGCGCAGGTGATACACCGTTGACCCGCTTCACGGCCAGCTACAGCAGCGACGCACAGTTCGGCGGCCATCTGGATATCGGCCGCCGCTTCGGCGCGGACAAGCAGTTCGGCGTGCGTCTCAACGCGGTGCATCGCGATGGCGACACCGCCACAGACCACCAGCAGCACAAGACGCAGCTCGCATCGCTGGGTCTGGACTGGCGTGGTGAGCGCTCGCAGGTTTCACTGGACCTGTTCAGCAGCCGTGACCATGTGGATGGCCTCAATCGTGGCGTTTCGCTTGCAGCCGGGCTGGCTGTGCCCCGCCCGCCGAAGGCCAGCACCCTGTTCGCACCGGATTGGACCTTCAGCAACGTCAAGGACTCGGCCGCCGCGCTGCGCTGGTCGTTCGACATCAATGACCACCTGCAGGCGCATGCCAGCTACGGCCACGGCCATACCGATTTCGATTCCATCGCCAGTGCCACCACGCTGATCACCAATACCGCCGGCGATTTCCGCAACAACTTCGCCCACCAGCGTTTCATCTACAGCAAGGACACCGCCGAAGCCGGCCTCTCGGCACGCTTCCGCACCGGCACGGTCGATCACGCGCTGGCGATCAGTGCGGCCTGGTACCAGCACGACCAGAAGTTCGGCTTCAAGCGCAATCTGCTTGCCCGCGACTGGGTGACCAACCTGTACGACCCACAGTGGGGGCCGGCCATCGATCGCAGCTTCAGTGATGCGTCGCTGCCGAAGACCGCGGAAGTGCGTACCACCAGCTTCGGCATCGCTGACACGTTGTCCTTCGTCGATGATCGCGTGCAGCTGACCCTGGGCATCCGTCACCAGACCGTGCTCAGCGACACCTTCGACGGCAGCACCGGCAAGCGCACCGCACGCTACGACGCCAGCGCCAATACCCCGGCCGGTGCACTGCTGTTCAAGGCCAGCGATCGACTGTCGCTGTATGCCAACTACATTGAAGGCCTCAGCCAGGGCAGTACCGCCCCGGCAACCGCCGCCAACGCTGGCGACGTGTTCCCGCCGTTCAAGACCCGCCAGCGTGAGGTCGGTGCCAAGTTCGACTTCGGTCGCCTGGCCAGCGCATTGAGCGTGTACGAGATCGAAAAGCCCAGTTCCTATACCGACCCGGCCACCAATGTGTTCTCGTTCGGCGGCCAGCAGCGCAACCGTGGCGTGGAATGGACCGTGTTCGGCCAGGCCACCGAGCAGCTGCGCGTGCTCGGCGGCATCGGCTGGCTGCAACCGAAGCTGACCCGCACCCAGGGCGGCATCAACGAAGGGCGGCTGGCGACGGCCACACCGCAATGGCAGGGCAAGCTGGGCGTCGAGTGGGACGTACCAACCGTTGCCGGCCTCACCCTCACCGGCAACGCGGTCAGTATGTCCAAGGGCTATATCAACGCCGACAACAGTCAGTGGGTGGCCGGCCGCACCGTGTTCGATCTCGGTGCCCGCTATGCGACGCAGGCGGCTGGCCATCCGCTGGTACTGCGCGCCACCGTGCAGAACCTGACCAACAAGGCGTACTGGGCGGGCAGCCTCGGCTCGGGGTTGGGTACCCCACGCACCGCCCTGCTGTCGGCCACCGTCGATTTCTGATCCTGGTTTCAAGGGCGCCACGCCATTGCGCGTGGTGCCCTGGAGAAGTGCTTTGACCGTTTCCCGTACCGCTTCCGTGCTGACCTGGCTGCCCCTGGTCTCACGCATCGTCGCCGCGTTGTTCGGCGGCTATGTGCTCGCCGCGCTGTGCAGCATCGCCGCGCTGGCGCTGCCCATTGATGGCCGCCAGGCCGTGTTCACCGGCATGCTGGCCAGCTTCCTGCTGTATGCCGGCGCTGTGGTCTGGGTGTTCGCGGTGCGCTCGGCGTGGCGCGCATGGATCGGGCTGATCGTGATCGCCCTGCCGCTGTGGCTGGTCGCGCAAACGGTCAGCCGGGGAGCGGGCGCATGAGCAAGGTCGATCGCACCCCCAAGCTACGCGGCATCCGCCAGACCATGTCCGACCTGCATATCTGGGTCGGCCTGCTCGCAGGCTGGATCCTGTACGCGATGTTCCTCACCGGCACCGCCAGCTATTTCCGCGACGAGCTCTCGCGCTACACACGTCCTGAAATCGCCACGCCCTCCACGTTGCCGGAGGCGGCGATGGTCGCGCAGCGCACGGTCTCCAGCATCATTGCCGAGACACCGGCAGCCAGCCAGATCAACCTGAGCCTGCCAAGTACGCGCATGCCCTGGGTGTCGGCGATGTGGGCCAGCCCGGGTGGACGTGGCCGGCATGGCTTCGACTCGGGCCTGTTCGATGCCAACACCGGCGCGCCGCTGCAGGCACGCGACACCGGCGGCGGCGACTTCTTCTATGCCTTCCATTTCAACCTGCATTACATGCCTGCGATGTGGGGTCGCTGGATCGTCGGCCTGTGCGCGATGTTCATGCTGGTGGCGATCGTCAGCGGCGTGATCACCCACAAGAAAATTTTCGCCGACTTCTTCACCTTCCGCTGGGGCAAGGGCCAGCGCTCGTGGCTGGACGGTCACGCGGCGCTGTCGGTGCTCGGCCTGCCGTTCCACTTCATGATCACCTGGAGCGGCCTGGTGATGCTGGCGGTGTTGTACATGCCGTGGGGCCTGGCCAAGCTGCCGGACAAGCGCCAACAGGCCGAGGTGGTCAGCGAGATGCGCCTGTTCCTGCCACCGCAGAAGGCCGCGGGCCAGCCTGCCCCGCTCACCGACGTCGGCGCACTGGTGCAACAGGCCGAGCAGCGCTGGGGAACCGGATCGGTGGGCAGCGTGCAGGTGCAGAACCCCGGCGACGAGAACGCCCGCGTGGCCGTGGTGCGTGCGCAGTCCAGCCGTGTTTCGACCACCCCGAACTATCTGCTGTTCGATGGCAGCGGCGGGCAACTGCTGCAGGTCAAGGAGCACTCGGGCGTCGCCGCCGATACCCAGGGCGTGCTGTATGGCCTGCACCTGGGGCGCTTTGCCGACGCCGCGCTGCGCTGGCTGTACTTCATCGTCAGCCTGGCCGGCACCGCCATGGTCGGCACCGGGCTGGTGCTGTGGACGGTCAAGCGCCGCGCGCAGCTGCCCGATCCGCAGCGACCCTACTTCGGCTTCAGCCTGGTCGAGCGGCTCAACATCGCCACCGTCGCGGGCCTGTCGGTGGCGATGGCGGCCTATCTGTGGGCGAACCGCCTGCTGCCCGTCACCATGGACGGGCGCGCGGCGTGGGAGGTGCATGTGTTCTTCCTGGCCTGGGCAGCCATGTTCGTGCACGCCACGCTGCGCACACCCAAGCGCGCATGGATCGAACAGTTCCTGCTGGCGGCACTGCTGCTGGCGCTGCTGCCGGTGCTGACCGCAATGACCACGCTGCATCCGCTGTGGCGCACGCTGGCCGCGGGTGATTGGGCGTTCGCAGGGACCGACCTGACCCTGCTGGCATTGGCCGCCCTGCACGCACTGCTGGCCTGGCGCACCTGGCGGCATGCGCCGAAGGTGAAGCGCGCACGGCCGTCTGCCGCATCACGCACTGCGGCACCGGAGGCCAGCGCATGATCCACGTCATTCTGTTCGTGTTGTCGCTGGCCGCGTTCGCCTGCCTGGCACTGGGGATGGAGCGACATCAGCGGGACGTGTTGCGTCGTGTGTTGAACGCGCCGGCAACCCAGCAGCTGCGCGCGGTGGGTTGGGCGCTGCTGGTGTTCAGTACCGTGTTTGCCATGCGCGGGTTGGGCGTGGGTTCTGGTCTGGCCGCGCTGTCCGGTCACACCAGCGTTGCCGCTGGCGTGGTGGTGCTGGCGATGGTGGCGCATGGGCGATGGAATCGGTAGATGCCCACCTTGGTGGGCCCCCATACACCACGGCGCCAACCAAGGTTGGCGGCTACCCGGGCCTTGGGAGCGTTGCTTCGGTAGATGCCCACCTTGGTGGGCGCCGACACTTTGCGATGCCAACCAAGGTTGGCGGCTACCCGGGCAACGTATCGCGCTATGCCGGGAACGGCCGGGCGTCCAGCGTGATCTCGATGCGCTCCACGCCCTTGCCCTGGTTCTTCCGCTTCAGCGAGAGCGTGCCGATCTCCCCGGTACGGCGTGGATGGGTACCGCCACAACCCATCTGCGCGAAGCCTTCCACCTTCCAGAAACGGCGCTGGTTAGCCTCATCGGAAAAGGCGGTGATGATCGGCAGGTCGGCCGCAACCAGGGCTGCGGACTGGGCCTGCAGCGCGTCAAACAACACCGAAATGCTGCCATTCCGTGCGAAATCGATGCGGGCCTTGGCCGGGCCGATATGCGCGCCAACCTTGTCGATGCCCGGCTCCAACGCATACACCAGCTGCAGGATCATCTCCGCCGCGAAATGGTGGCGCATCAGGCCATAGCGGCGCAGACCATCAATCTCGACCGCGACTGCATCGCCTGCGACCAGGTCGTGCCCTTCGGGCAATCGATAGGCAATGTCCAGGCCGTCCTTGCGGGCTTCCAGCACCGGATGCCCCCCGATGAACCCATCGTCGCTCTCCTGGCCCCCGGAGAACGCGAAGAAAATGGTTTCATCCAGCCGGATCTCATCACCCGAGACAGCACTGACCCGCGCCTCATGGCGCAGCCGATAGGGATCGTCCCAGAAAGCCTTGATCGTCATCGTGACCTCCAATCCATGGACGCTAGCACGGTGCAGGCGTACGAACGCGCCGGCTGGAGCGTGAATGCCCATGCGTGATGATCAACATGGCGGCAAACCATCGGCGACTTCAGCTCTGGCAGGTGCCCACCTTGGTGGGCAACGATGGAAGCCAGCGCCAACCAAGGTTGGCGGCTACCGGGAGCGATAGGTACCAATGCGCCGCTCGGCTCTACAGAAAAGCGGCCATGCGCTGCAGTTCGTCTTCCAACGCGCCACGAAACACCTTGTCGCGGGCCAGTGACTTGCCGGCGTAGCCCACGCTGGACACCAATTCACTGTCGCGTACGCTGAGATTGGCCCAGCCCACCACCTGGTCGTGCCACAACATCGGCAACGCGTAGTAGCCGTATTGGCGCTTCGGTGCAGGCGTGTAGGCCTCGAACTTGTAGACCCAGCCCCACAGCAGCTCGAAGCGGCGGCGGTCCCACACCACCGGATCGAACGGGGCCAGTAGGCGTACCTGGTCGTCCGGTACGTGCCGGCGCGAGCGCGGGTTCTCGTCGGCGGGCCAGTACCAGGTGGTGCCCTCCAGCGTGCAGCTGGCCAGTTGTTGCTTGGCTAACGTCAACGCCTGTCGGGTCTGCTCGGCCAGATGTGGTGCGCCATAACCCAGCAGGCGCACCAGATAGGTCAGGCTGGCCGACGGCAGCGGCGCGTATTTGCGCACCACCAGGTCGATCAAGGCGGCGGCGCGTTCGATCTGCGCCTGCTCGCTGGCATCTGCTTCAGCGTGGTCGGCCACCGCGTAGATGCGCGTACCGCTATCGCGCCGTTGTACGCGCAGCAGGCCGCGGTAGTGCATGCCATCCAGCAGGTGCGTGCTGGCATTGCTGGTGCCGCCCCAGTAGTTGGTCACCCGCCCATGCGCGAACGCCTGGTCCACCTCGCGCGGATGCACGCTACCGCGCTCGCGCACGAAGGCCAGCACGTCGGCCGCACGGCGATGGGTCTCGGCGTCCCATTCGCGCCTGGACACGCGCGGGTGCATCAGCGCCAGGTGCTCGCGTGGCAGGAAGCCGTAGTTCACCAGGCAATCTTCTTCCACCGGTAGGCGGGTATAGCGCCGCTCCAGATCACCGGCGCGATAGTCCTTCACCCGGTGGCGCAGGGTCAGGTCCTGCGCACGTGCCGGCGCGCGGATCGGGTCGGCCTGCACGAAGCCCAGACGCCGTATTGCGGTCAGCAGCGTGGTCGGCTTGAACAGGGTGCGCGCCACCGCGTAGCGGCGAAGATCATCGAGAGTAGGCGTGGCAGGCATGGCCGCATTGTATTCTCGACACTACGCGATCCGTCCAGTAGAGCCATGCCTGGCTGGCGTCATGGTGAACGGCCAAGGCCATCCACGCATGGCATGCATCTACCGAAGCCGTGATACCTCCAGCGAACCGATTACCAGCGCCCGCATGCCCTGCTTGAACTCAGTGATCACCTGCCCCTCTTCGTCGTCTGCAATCGCGTAGATCGTGTCGGCGCCGGCGATGCAGTAGAAGGCGATCGTGGCCAGCAGCCAGCGCGCCTTGTCCACCGGGAGGCCAAACACATCGGCCACGTGCGCCTGGTGCGAGGCGATCTTCTCCAGCATCGGCGCGGTCGCCACCGTGCGCCGCAGCAGGTACGGAGGCAGCCCGGGATGTGCCTTCACCACCTCGCACAGTGACTCCACGAACCCCATCAGGTAGGCCTCCAGCCCACCCGGTGCGTCGACCGACGCGCGCGGAATCTGCCAGCGCTGGAACACCGCCTCGGCCACCAGGCGCTTCAACGCCTCCAGGTTGGCCACGCGCTTGTACAGCGCCGCCTGGGTCACCGCCAGTTCGGCGGCCACGTTGGCCATGGTCAGGTTGGGCAGGCCCAGGCGGATGCCGATGTCGGCCAGGCGCTCCGGGGTGATGGTGGGCGGGCGGCCACGGGTCGGCGCCGTTGGATCGGGGTGCGGGCTCATACGGTGTGTGCTCATACCGTGCTGAGGGTGCCAGCAAAGGGACCCTCTTGTCCGCTTCGATTGATTTAGTTTAATTTACTCAACTAATTCGGAATGCGTCCAGCACGCTGCCCGTAGTCGAGCCCATGGCTCACCTCCCGCCAGGTCCCCACCCAGCCAACAACCCTGCGCTGCGCCCTCTCCCCGTGCTTGCCGTCGGCAGCGCGCCAGGCGCGCTCGCGCCTGCGAATCACAGGAACCTGGCATGACCGTGTACGACCTTTCCACCCCGCGGCAGCGTGCAGCTGCTGACGCAACCCGTGTTCTGATGCATCCGCCGGGCATGGCCCGGCGCTACCAGAGCACCCCTAGCCTGTCGCAGGCGCTGTGCATGACCCGGCGCTACCGGGTATCGGCCCTGGCACTGGGGCTGCTGGCCTCGTTTGCCGCGCTGGCCGACTCCGCACCGTCCACCCTGCCTTCGGTGCAGGTGCAGGAACAGCGCCGGGTGACCGGCGACTATGCCGGCGGCCAGGTGGCTTCCGGTAGCCGGGTCGGCCTGCTCGGCGACAAGGACTTCATGGACACGCCCTTCAGTACGGTCAGCTACACCGAAGCCTTCATCCGCGACCGTCAGGCCAAGGACCTCACCGATGTCATCGCCGCCACCGACCCCACGGTGTTCAGCAACGGCGTGACTGGTTCCTGGAGCGAGAACTACGCCATCCGCGGCTTCACCTCCAGCACCAGCGATACCA
This sequence comes from Nocardiopsis yanglingensis, assembly GCF_045809185.1. Lineage (NCBI taxonomy): Bacteria > Bacillati > Actinomycetota > Actinomycetes > Streptosporangiales > Nocardiopsidaceae > Nocardiopsis > Nocardiopsis yanglingensis. The sequence goes on from NZ_JBJNRH010000003.1 coordinate 301,410, forward strand.
CCTTCAACGGCCTCAGCGGCATGGCGCCCTACTACCGCACCTCGCCGGAGATGTTCGAGCGCATCGAGGTGCTGAAGGGCCCGTCCGCCCTGCTCAACGGCATGCCACCGGGCGGCTCGGTCGGTGGCAGCGTCAACCTGGTGCCCAAGCGTGCGAGCGAGCAACCGTTGCTGCGGGTCAGCGCCAACTTCGCCTCCGATGCACAATTCGGTACCCACGTGGATGTGGGCCACCGGCTGGGCGCCGACAAGCAGTTCGGCATCCGCTTCAACGGCGCGTACCGTGATGGCGACGGCGCAGTCGGCAAGCAAAGCAAGAAAGTACAGCTGGGTTCGCTGGCACTGGACTGGCGCGGCGAGCGCGCCCGCCTGTCCGCCGATCTGTACAGCGCTGACGACCGCGTGGACGGACCTGCCCGTGGCGTTGGCCTGGCACCGGGCGTGGCGATTCCGCGGCCGCCGCGCGGCGATACGTTGATCAACCCGGACTGGGCCTATGTAGACAGCCAGGACAAGGGCGCGATGCTGCGCGGCGAGCTGGACATCAACGAACACCTGATGGCCTACCTGGCCTACGGCACCAGCAAGACCGACTACCGCTACAACGGTTCGATCAGTGCGCAGATCCTCAACCCGGCCGGTGACTTCACTACCGTGATCGGCCAGCTGGCGTTCGACATCAAGAAGCAGTCCGGTGACGCTGGCCTGCGCGGCAGCTTCCGTACCGGCAGCGTCGGCCACCAATGGGCCGCCAACGTGACCCACTACCAGCACACCCAGAACGACTACGGCCGCCGCAGCGTGCCCGGCTGGGACTGGACCACCAACCTGTACAAGCCGGTGTGGGGTCCTGCGGCACCGTTCGTGGCACCGCACATTTCGCATACCGAGCTGAAGCTGGACAGCCTCGGTTTCGCCGACACCCTCGCCTTCGCCGATGACCGCGTGCAGTTGACGCTGGGCGTGCGCCGCCAGCAGGTGGTCAGTGAGACCTTCAATGTTGCCAGCGGTGCACGCACCTCGCGCTACGACGAGAGCGCCACCACGCCGGCCGCCGCCCTGCTGGTGAAGGCCACCGATAAGCTTTCGATCTACACCAACTACATCGAAGGCCTCAGCCAAGGCGCCACCGCGCCGATGACCGCTGCCAATGCCGGTGATGTGTTCGCACCGTTCCGCACCAAACAGAAGGAGCTGGGCCTGAAACTGGACCTCGGCAGCTTCGCGCACACCTTCAGCGTGTACGAGATCAAGCGCCCGAGCAGCTACACCGATCCGGTCACGAATATCTTCTCGTTTGGTGGCGAACAACGAAACCGCGGTGTGGAATGGGGCTTCTTCGGTGCCCCGCTGGATGGCGTGCGTTTGCTGGGTGGCGTGGCCTACGTGCAACCAAAGCTGACCCGCACGGCAGGCGGCGTGAATGAGGGACGCATCGCCACCGCCGTAGCGCAACGGCAGGCCAAGCTGGGTGTGGAATGGGATGTGCCGACCTTGCAGGGCCTCACCCTGACCGGCAATGCCACGGCAATGTCGAAGCAGTACATCAGTGCCGACAACAGCCTGTCTGTGCCGGGGCGCACGTTGTTCGATGTGGGGGCGCGCTACAGCACCACCGTGGCGGGTCGACCGCTTGCGCTGCGGGCCAGCGTGAACAACGTGACCAACAAGGCGTACTGGGGCATGCCGTTGCTTTCCAGCCTCGCATTGGGTGCACCGAGGACGGTGTTGTTGTCGGCCACGATGGATTTCTGAGCACGCGTGGAACCTCTGTAGAGCCGAGCCATGCTCGGCTCCGTTCGCCCACTGAGCCGAGCATAGGCTCGGCTCTACAGGTCGTCAGGCATTCCGCGGAGGGCATACACGCATGGCGTGGATCTACTCGTGTCATTCCGGATGCAGGCGATAGATGGCATGACTGGTCAATGCCAGCGCGGCCAGCTTCAACCCTTCCATCACGCGGTCGCCGACGTAGTGTTCCGGGCCGCCATTCTGGCGGGCGCGTTCTGCCGCCAGCAGGATTTCCTGCACGATGCGCAGTCCGGCCAGCGCACCATCGGCATCGGCCAATGCCATGCATCGGCCCGGCACTTGATGGCGCTCGGGCCAGGGCTGGCCGTCAGAAGCCGCGCCCAGCCCGATGCGATGCAGCAGGGCCGTCAGGTTGTTGGGATCGGGCGGGATGTCGTGCCCTTCATCGGCATTGGCCGGGGCGCGCTGATGGGGGAACTCCGATGCGTTCATGGCAGGTCTCCGTGCAAGGCATGCGGGACCACCGCCCTTAACAAAGGCGGCGGACGGTGCGTGGCTGGAATCCGGTGGTTGCGTGAAGACAGTCCGGTAGGCGCGCTTGCGCGCACCTCCACGCACCGCCCGCCATAAGGCGCGGACGGGTTGTCAGCCGGCGCCGCACAAGGCGACGCCGGCTGACAAGCGCGAACAACACAACCAACGGGGATTCCAGCCCCCGGCCATCCTTTGTCGATGGCAACTCATCATGTGCACAACAGGGTGGCAGGCGCCAACAACCCAAGTGCAAAGACAGCAACATTCACGCAGTGGCAGCATTGTCGCATATCGACAATCGCGCCGAAGATTCAATAACTTGCAACATGCCGATGGCGGCATGCTTCACCCATACCCGCGACGCGCATTCCTTGACCGCATCCGGCATTCAAGACATGCCACATGCCAGTTCCGACATTACACAAACAGATGGGCAATCAACGCCAGCACCGCCAGATGCCCCACGTAGTACCCATAGAACGCCCAGCGCCAGCGCGGCAGTTGCCACGGCACCCGAGCCGCCAACAGCACCACCGGAACGGCCAGCAATGCCCAGCCGTTGTGGTTGGCCCAGCACACCGCTGCAAGCCCTACCAGCAACAGCCACCACGCCCGGTGCTGGAACGCGATCCAGGCCAGCAACACGCTGCCGACACCGGCCCACTGGTAATCCACGAACATCGGCAGCACGCCGGCGGCCAGCAACAGCTGCACCGGCCGATTGTTCGCCAGCGCATGCACAGCCACTGCGGCAAAAGCAAAGGTGAGCAGGATGTTGAGCGGCAGCCAGTAGCCGAAGGCCAGTGCATGCAGCGGCTGCGCGATCACGCCCCGTCCGACCAGGCGACGGATCGACTTGCGCAGGTCCGCGCCCGGCTGGGCGAGGTTGCAGGCCATCACCAGCGCGAATAGCGGGAACGCGATGCGCCCCAGTTCGCTTACGACCGGCAGGTAGCCACCGTAGACCACCTTTGCCACGTGGTCGCCGGTCATGGTCAACAGTGCGATCCATTTCAGCAGCTCGCGTGCGCCGCTGCTGAGGACGGGATTGAAAGTGAACATCCGTGTCGGGGTCGCTTGCATCATCGAAGCTTATGCGCATCGGCAAGCGCATTTCCATCACCGGGCAGGCAACCCACGCTGCCGGGCACCACCGGCGGGGGTATGCTGGCCGCCCCTGATTGTGAGGCCCCCGCCATGCGCACCCTGTACCCCGCCATCGAGCCCTACCGCGAGTTCACCCTGCCGGTGAGCGATCTGCACACCCTGCACATCGAGGAATGCGGCACGCCCGACGGGATTCCGGTGGTGTATCTGCATGGCGGGCCGGGTGCGGGCATTTCCCCCACCCATCGCCGCTTCTTCGACCCGGCGCGCTACCGCATCGTGCTGATCGACCAGCGTGGCAGTGGACGCTCCACACCGTTCGGCGAGCTGCGCGACAACACCACGCAGGATCTGGTGGCCGACATCGAGAAGGTGCGCGAGCACCTCGGCATTGAGCGTTGGCTGGTCTATGGCGGCTCCTGGGGCTCGACCCTGTCGCTGGCCTACGCGCTGGCACATCCCGAGCGTGCCACCGGCCTGATCGTGCGTGGCGTATTTCTTGGCCGCGAGATGGAGAACCGCTGGTTCGCGGAAACCAACGGTGGTGCGCGCTGGATTTTCCCGGAGCGCTGGGACCGCTACGAGGCCTATATTCCTGAAGCCGAGCGCGGCGACATGATTGCGGCCTACTGGACGCGCATGGACAGCGCCGATGAGGCCACCCGCATCGCAGCCGCGCAGGCCTGGCTGGGCTGGGAAGACAACGCCGCCACCCTGCAGCACGACGTGGATGCTGTTTCCACGGATGACCCGCTGGACACTCTGGCCAAGGCCCGCATCGAAGCGCACTACTTCCGCAACGGCATCTTCCTGGAACCGAACCAGCTGTTGCGCGATATAGATCGCATCCGCCATCTGCCCGGCGTGATCGTGCAGGGCCGCTACGACATCATCTGTCCGCCGCGCAGCGCCTGGGACCTGGCCAAGGCCTGGCCGGAGGCAAAGCTGGAGATGGTGACTTCCGGCCACAGCGCCAACGAGCCGGCAACGGTCGATGCGCTGGTGCGCGCCACGGACGCGTTTGCCGACCGCTTCTGAGGAGATGGTAATGCCGGCTGCTGGCCGGCATTCCACTGTTCGAGGGCAGCGTCGACTGTCAGTCGACCGCTCTGGGCGGGAAACCGAAAACCTCACGCTACGCGCGATAGGCGACTCTACCGAGCCACCTCCGCGCAATCGGCTCTGCGCCCTCGATCACGGCAGCCCGGTGAATGGCGGCCCACCGGCAACGGTCCACGGGCCGGTTCTTCGCAGCTCGCTTACAGACCCCGGCCGAAGATCCAGCCGTGGCCATCCACAAGCGTGGCCCGCATCCCCACTCCTGGAGCCTGTCATGACCGGAATTCGCTACGTTCCTGCTGTCCTCGCCATCTCCGTCGGCCTGCTGCTGGGCGCCTGTTCCAAGACCCAAGAGGCGAACAAAGCCACCGCCGCCGAGGACGTGACCGAAGTGAAGCTGATTCCAGCCTATGAGTCGCTGGACAAGGACAAGGACGGCATCGTCACCCTGGCCGAAGTGGATGCCGTCGCACCCGACTGGGCCGAGCGTCTGCACGCCTGCGATACCGACCGCGACCAGAAGCTGACCCGCGGCGAGTACGACGTGTGCAGGCAGACCAGCACCGCGCATTGATCCCGTGATGCGCCCTTGATCGGCGCGATGCGTGCCCGGCTATACCAAGGTATAGCCGGGCTAACCCACGAGCCTCTAGGACTGCCCCATTCAGGGGCGGACAATAGCGCCACTGGCCAGGGCAACCCTGGCCGGCCCCTCCCCTCATGGAGACGCAGATGGACCCCGACCCTGCCGGGCGCACCGCGCCCCGGATGCCCGCTTGTTGCCTGTTCCTGGCGCCTGCCCGCCGGTCCCTGCCTGCCTGAGTGACGGGGGATCGCCAGGTGCCGCCTGCCTGGAGATCGCCCCCATGTCCTACAAGATCCTTTACATCACCCTGCGCCGCCTGATCGGTGAGCGCGATGTTGCCGCCCTGCGCAGCCAGCTGCTGCAGCACGGCCCGGTCACGTTTGCCCGTTCGCTGTCGCTCGGTTCGCCACGCGTGGTCGCCGACGCGCTGTCACTGCTGCCCATCAGCGAGCGCATCAATGTGCTGCGCCATCTGCCCTATCCCCTGCGTGATGCGATGAAGCCGCTGTGCATCGGCGGCAGCCAGCGCCTGCACATGCAGCCGTGGTCGCCGGCCGTGCTGGCGATGCGCCACGCCTGATCTGTTTGATCCGTTCCGTTCGTGTTCCGGCCCCGGCCGGCTCTGACATTCGAGGAGAGTCCCATGAGCCTGCTCAACGCCTGGTTCAACGCCTTCCTGCGCAGCCGTCGCGCAGGCAACCTGTTCCGCCGCCGCGCGATGCCCGAAGCCGGCTTCGGCCCAGGCAGCGCCGAGGCCGCCCCGTTCGCGCTCACCACCGGCCTGGTCACCCTTGCCCAGCAGGATGAAGCCCAGCTGCTGGCCACGCTGGAGTCGCATGCCGATGGCCTCAGCCCGCATGAGGCCGAGGAGCGGCTGGCCACGCTCGGCCCCAACGAGGTGGATCACGAAAAGCCGCTGCCGTGGTGGCGCCACCTGTGGCAGTGCTACCGCAACCCGTTCAACCTGCTGCTGACCGTACTGGCGGCGGTGTCCTGGCTGACCGAGGACATCAAGGCTACGATCGTGATCGGCGCGATGGTGCTGCTGTCCACGCTGATCCGCTTCGTGCAGGAAGGCCGCTCCAACCGTGCCGCCGAGCGGCTGAAGGCACTGGTCGGCAACACCGCACGCGTACTGCGCCGCAATCCGGGTACCGAGGCCGCCGATGTCGCCGACCAGTACTTCGGTGCACACCTGCACAGCCGTCGCCCGGCCCGCCTGCTGGACCTGCCGATCCGCGAGCTGGTGCCCGGCGACCACATCGTGCTGTCGGCCGGCGACATGATTCCAGCCGATTGCCGCGTGCTGACGGCCAAGGATCTGTTCGTGGCGCAGGCGGCGATGACCGGCGAGTCGCTGCCGGTGGAGAAGTTCGCGCACCCGGGCGATGGCCTGGCCGGTCTGCTGGAGCAGCACAACCTGTTGTTCATGGGCACCAATGTGGTGTCCGGCACCGCCACCGCCGTGGTGCTGGCCACCGGCAACCGTACCTACTTCGGCACCCTGGCCCAGCGCAGCACCGCCACCGACCGCGCGCCGACCGCGTTCCAGGCCGGCGTCAACAGCGTCAGCTGGCTGCTGATCCGCTTCGCGCTGGTGATGGTGCCGTTCGTGCTGCTGATCAACGGCTGGACCAAGGGCGACTGGACCGAGGCGTTCCTGTTCGCGCTGTCGGTGGCGGTGGGCCTGACCCCGGAAATGCTGCCAATGATTGTCACCTCCACCCTGGCCAAGGGTGCGGTGCTGCTGTCGCGGCGCAAGGTGATCGTCAAGCGTCTGGATGCGATCCAGAACTTCGGCGCGATGGAAGTGCTGTGCACCGACAAGACCGGTACCCTCACCCAGGACAAGATCGCGCTGGAACGGCACACCGACGTGTTCGGTCACGATTCGGAGGATGTGCTGAAGTTCGCCTACCTCAACAGCCATTTCCAGACCGGGCTGATCAACCTGCTCGACCGTGCGGTGTTGGAGCACGTGGAGCTGCAGAGCTCGCTGCGGCTGTCGCAGGACTACCACAAGGTGGATGAGATTCCGTTCGACTTCGAGCGCCGCCGCATGTCGGTGGTCGTATCCGAGCGCGAGGACCACCACGAATTGATCTGCAAGGGCGCAGTGGAGGAGATGCTGGCGGTGTGCAGCACCGTGCGCGAGAACGGCCAGGACATGCCGCTGGACGAGCGCCGCCTGGCGCGGGTGCGGCAGACCACCGAGGAACTGAACGAACAGGGCCTGCGCGTGGTGGCAGTGGCGATGAAGGAAACTGCTGCCAGCCAGACCGTGTACTCGCAGGCCGATGAGTGCGGCCTGACCCTGGTCGGCTACGTGGCCTTCCTCGATCCGCCCAAGGAATCAGCCGCACAGGCGCTGCAGGCGCTGGCCGCGCATGGCGTGGAAGTGAAGGTATTCACCGGCGACAACGAGCTGGTCACTGCCCGCGTTTGCGCCCAGGTCGGGCTGGAAGCCGACACCATCCTGACCGGCCCGCAGATCGAGCGCATGGACGACGGCGCGCTGTCGCGGGCGCTGCACCACCACCGCGTGTTCGCCCGCCTGACACCGCTGCACAAGGAGCGTCTGGTACGCGAGCTGCGCGCACAGGGCAAGGTAGTCGGCTTCCTCGGCGACGGCATCAACGATGCTCCTGCGCTCCGCGCGGCAGATATCGGCATCAGCGTGGACAGTGCGGTGGACATCGCCAAGGAGGCAGCCGACATCATCCTTCTGGAAAAGAACCTGATGGTGCTGGAGGAAGGCGTCATCCAGGGCCGGCGTACGTTCAACAACATGCTGAAGTACATCCGCATGACCGCCAGCTCCAACTTCGGCAACGTGTTCTCGGTGCTGGTGGCCTCAGCCTTCCTGCCGTTCCTGCCGATGCTGCCCCTGCAGCTGCTGGTGCAGAACCTGCTGTATGACATCTCGCAGATCGCCATCCCGTTCGACAACGTGGACGAGGAGCTGGTGCGCAGGCCGCTGAAGTGGAACCCGGCAGACATTGGCCGCTTCATGGTGTTCTTCGGGCCGATCAGCTCGATCTTCGACCTGAGCTGCTTCGCGCTGATGTGGTACGTGTTCGATGCGCGCACACCGGCCGACCAGGGTCTGTTCCAGTCCGGCTGGTTCGTGGTGGGCCTGCTGACCCAGACGCTCATCGTGCACATGATCCGTACGCCGAAGGTGCCGTTCCTGCAGAGCATCGCTGCGCCGCCGCTGCTGGTGATGACCGGCCTGATCATGGCCATTGGCGTGGCCCTGCCGATGAGCCCGCTGGCCGGCTACTTCAAGCTGCAGGCCCTGCCGACCGGCTACTGGCCGTTCCTGGTGGCGATCCTGTTCGGCTACGCGGTGCTGACCACCGTGCTGAAGAAGATCTATATCCGTCGCTACGGCTGGCAGTAAGCGCCCGCCGCCTTGTCCAGGGAGAACCACAATGGACATCAATCCGAACCTGCCGGTGTTCAACGCCGGCGCAACCCTGAGCTCGTTGATCAGCCTCTCGGTGGCCTTCGTGCTTGGCACCGTCATCGGCCTGGAGCGACAGCTGCGCCAACGCACCGCCGGCCTGCGCACCAATACACTGGTGGCGGTAGGTGCGGCAGTTTTCGTCGATCTGGCGGTGCGCTTCCACGACCTGTACGGCGGTCCGCCGTCGCCACTGCATGTGGTGGCCTATGTGATCTCCGGTGTCGGCTTCCTCGGCGCTGGCGCGATCATGAAGGACGGTGCCCAGGTGTCCGGCCTCAACACCGCCGCCACGCTGTGGGGATCGGCGGCGGTCGGTGCCTGCGCGGGTATCAAGCTGCTGCCGGAGGCGGTGATGGCGGCGGTGTTCGTGCTGGCCGCCAATACTTTGCTGCGGCCGGTGGTTAACCGCATCCAGCGGCAGCCGCTGCCGGAGGCGTTCAGCGAGGCAACCTATGCGATCAACGTGGTCTGCCAGCGCGAGCAGCAGGCCGAGGTGCTGGACCAACTGTTGCTGCTGCTTGAGCAGGCGCACTACCCGGTACGCGCGGTGGACCAGCGCCCGTTCGGCGAACGCGACGTGGAGATCGAGGCGGTGCTGTATGCCACCACGGTGGATGCCGGTGAACTGGATGCGGTACTGGCCACGCTGGCGACCACCCCCGGCGTGCTGCAGGGGTTCTGGAACGCCAGCCTGGAGGAGTAGCCGCTCGGTAGTGCCGGCCGCTGGCCGCCAGCCTCATGGACGCCGGAAAAACCGTGCACTGCTCTGGTGGGTGCCGACCTTGGTCGGCACAGTCCCGGGTAGTGCCGGCCGCTGGCCGGCAACCTCATGATCTCCAGAGGCACCATGCAGCTGCCGGCCAGCGGCCGGCACTACCGGTCGGCATCTACCAAAGACGGCTTTGCTATCCTTTCCGCCCACGCCAGGGAGCCCTCCCGATGCCATCGCTGTCGCCCCGCCGCCCGCTGGTGCTGCTGGCCCTGATCATCGTGATGGCGGCGATCTTCCTGGTCGATACCGTCACCGACTACGCCGTGGCTGCGGCCTGCTTCTACGCAGCGGTCATCCTCGCTGCATCGCGCGTACTGGCCGCGCGCGGGCTGATCAGCCTGGCCATCGCCTGCATCGCACTCACGGCCCTGAGCTTCTTCCTCACCCGCTTCGGCACCTACCGCATCGGCCTGGTCAATTCGGTGATCGGCATGCTGGTGATCGGCATCACCACCTACCTCGCGTTGAAGATGGAAGCAGCCAAGGCCGCAGTGCAGGAAGCACAGGGCCGCCTGCTGCGGGTGGCGCGCGCGTCGACCGTGGGCGAGCTGACCACCTCCATCGCACATGAAGTGAACCAGCCGCTGGCGGCCATCGCCAGCAGCGCCGAGGCCTGCCAGCGCTGGCTGGCACAGGACCCACCGAACGTGGACAAGGCCCGGCAGACCGTGGCCCGCATCCTGGCCGATGCGCATCGCGCCGGTGACGTGATCGCCCGCATCCGCGGCCTGACCCAGGGTGCTGCACCGGAACGACGCGCGTTTGACCTGAACCAGGCGGTGGAGGAAATGCTGGCACTGTCGCGCAGCGAACTGGACCAGCACGGCGTGGCCGTGGCCCTGCTGCTCGATGCCGACCTGCCACTGGTGCAGGCCGACCGCGTACAGGTGCAGCAGGTGATCGGCAACCTGATCCTCAATGCTGTGGACGCGATGGAGGCCGTGCCCGCCGCTGATCGTCGCCTGTCGCTGCTGACCCGGCGTGACGGCCAGCGGATCAGTCTCAGTGTGCGCGACCGCGGCGTCGGCCTGCCCGTCGACCATCCCGAGCGTGTGTTCGATGCGTTCTGGACCACCAAATCACATGGGCTCGGCCTGGGCCTCAGCCTGAGCCGTTCGATGATCGAGGCCAACGACGGCCAGATACGCGCCGAACGACCGGCAGGCGGCGGTGCCTGCTTCGTGTTCGACCTGCCCATCGCCACGGATTCTCCCCATGCGTAAGCCCGCTGCACCCATCGCCGACCCGGCACCCATCGTCTATGTGATCGACGACGATCCGTCGGTGCGCGCGGCGCTGGAAGACCTGTTGGCCTCCATGGGCCTGCAGGTACGGGCCTTCGCCTCCACCCAGGCGTTCCTCGAGCACGAACTGGAAGATGCACCGGCCTGCCTGGTGCTGGACGTGCGCATGCCCGGCCAGAGTGGCCTCGAATTCCATCGCACGATGGGCAGCCACGGCCTGCAGCTGCCGGTGGTGTTCATCACCGGCCACGGCGACATCGCAATGGGTGTCAACGCGATCAAGGACGGCGCCATCGAGTTCCTGACCAAACCCTTCCGCGACCAGGAGCTGCTGGATGCCATCCACAAGGGCATCGACATCGATCGCCAGCGCCGCCGGGACGGCGAGGCACTCGGCGCGCTGCAGCTGCGCTGGGACACGCTCAACGCGGGCGAGCGCGAGGTGATCGACGGCGTGGTGCGCGGCCGCCTCAACAAGCAGATCGCCGGCGACCTGGGGGTCAGCGAGATCACCGTGAAGGTGCGCCGCGCACAGGTGATGCGCAAAATGGGCGCGCGTACCCTGGTCGACCTGGTGCGGATGTATGACCGCCTGCAGGCGGGCAGCGCTTGAACCCGCGAGCAGCCTATTCCGGCTCCGGCAGCGCGTAGACCAACCGGTAATCGTGGCGGCCTTCACTGATGGAGATCTCCAGCGTGCCGCTTAAACCGAGCAGTCCTTCACTGCCCGAATCGGGCACCACCACCACGCTGAGCTCCGGCGTCCCCCGGGTCATCAGGCCGTTGTGCTGCAAGGTGAAAGCGCCCTGACGCCCAGCCAGCGTGGCCGTTACCCGTTCCATCGCCACGTAGCCCGCCGAGCCCTGCACCGGCGTGCGGAAGGCCAGCATCTGGCCGACGCTGCTGCCCCGCAGGTCACCATGGAAGACCTTGTCGATCGACATCACCCCGATTGGGCCGTCGTTGCCACCGATCGGCAGCAGGTTCACTTCAAAGCTTCCGCGCGCTTCGCCCTGCATCCTGCTCTCCTTCGTCGATGGATTTGAACGCTGCTACTTCTTCGTCGCCAGTACGATCACCCCGGCCACCACCAGGCCAATGCCGCTCCACTCCCGCAGGGTAGGACGTTCGCCCAGCAACAGATAGGCGAGCACGATCACCAGCACCACGCTGAACTTGTCCACCACCGCCACCTTGGCCAGTTCACCACTCTGCAGCGCGCGGAAGTAGAACAGCCACGAGGCGCCGGTGGCCAGCGCCGACAGCACCAGGAACAGCTGCGTGCGCCCCGGCAGCAGCAATGGATTGGACCACTTGCCGCTGATCACCACCAGCGGCAGGATCACCGCGGCCACCACCAGGGTGCGGATGGCCATGGCCAGATCCGAGTCGACGCCCTTGACCCCAACCTTGGCGAACAGCGCGGTCAGAGCGGCGAAACAGGCTGACAACCCGGCCCAGACCAGCCATTGCGGAACATTCTGCATGTTGCGCGACTCCCGGTTCCAAGAGCACTCACTGCCAACGCTACTCCCATTGCACGCCTGCGCAAGCAGTGCCGGCCAACGTGCCGATCAGGCGCGTTGCAGGCGGTGCTTCAACCGCGTATCCATCAAGCCCACCGCCAGCAGAACCGCACTGGTCAGCCAACCGGCGGCCAACAGATGGGTCTGCGGCAACACCACGCCCAGCACGCCCAGCGTCACCGCACCGATTAGATGCGAGTACGGTGCGCGCCCGTATACCACGCGCTTGTACAGCGCGCTGCCCAGCAGGTAGATCAATGGCCCTGCAACCAGCACGGCCGCATACACCTGCGTCACCGCAGCGTGCGGGTGGTCCATGACCAGGTCATTGCCCACCGCCGTGGCAATGATCCCGGCGATCAACAACGCATGCACATAGTGGAAGTTGGCCCCCATCCGCCCGGGGTCTTCAGCATGGCTGATGGCCTCGGTGGCGTCGCGGCTGGAGATGCCGAAGTACAGCCACCACATCGCGATCGTGCCGGCGAAGGTGGCAAGCACCGCCGACACCACCGCCCCACTCCACTGTTCGACCTCGCTGAGCACGCCACCGGTGGCCAGCAACGTCTCGCCCAGTGCGACGATGACGAACAGCTGGCAACGCTCGGCCAGGTGCCCACCTTCGATGGTCCACTCGCGGGTGTGCGAACGGCCCAGCCCCGGGAACGCGAAGCCGAACATCGGTGAGACGTATTCGCACGCCACGGCCACCGCCCACAGCGCCAACCGCGTATTGCCCTCGGCTGCCGCACCTGCCAGCCAGAAGCAGGCCGACACGCTCACCCAGGCCAGCATGCGACGGAAGTTCGGTGCCAGTGGGTGCGTGCGACCGACCTCCAGCAACACGAAGGCGGTGCGCCCGACCTGCATGGTGGCGTAGGCCCCGGCGAACACCCAGGCACGGTCGGCGAAGGCCTCGGGAATGGACGAGGACATCAACAAGGCCAGCAGCATGGTGGCGAACAGCAGGCCACGGATGCGCGGCGCCTCCGGATCGAACCAGTTGCTGACCCAGCAGGCGTACTGCCAGCCCAGCCACACCGCAAACCACAGCACCAGGGTCTGCAGCACGCCGGCCAGATCCAGGTGATGCAGCATGTGGTGGCTGAGCTGGGTGACCGCGAACACGTAGACCAAGTCGAAGAACAGCTCTTCGTAGGTCACGCGGGCGTGGTGGCCATCGCGCTGGCGCAGGGCCGGCAATCGCAGTCGTGTACTCATGGCTGTCCTTCAGCGCGCCAGGCGCCAGTAGAGCTGACCGGCCAGCAGGGCCGGCACCGCGAACACCAGCAGCAGGATCGGCAGTTCTTCGCGCATCCCGTAGCCGGCCTTGCTGACGCCCACCCACAGGTTGGCCACCGTCACCAACAGCCAGGTGGCAATGAACGCGATCAGGGCCGTGGGCAGCTGTGAGGTGCCTACGCCCACAGCCGTCCGAACAACAGGAACACTCCCAACAGCACAATGCCGCCCACCATCACCAGAAGCACATGCATGGTCCACCTCCTTGAGCCTGCAGGCAGGCTAGCCGTGGGCGATTCTGCGCTCCAGCCGATGATCGTGGATTCACTTTCCAGACGCGGCGAACAATCGCACTGGCGATCGCGGCATGGCAAACGCGAACAGTTCCCATTAGTATTGCGTCATTGCGCAGGGATGACCTCCCGGCACCCGCCTTTCACCCTTGCTGCCCGTCCGGATGTCCCAGCCGACACTTCCCCGCCCTCCTGCGCTGCCGCTGGTGACCTCGCTGGTGCGCCACTACGAGGAACTGGTGGACTACCTGCATCGCCGGTTCCGCTCGCCCGGGCTGGCCCGCGAAGTGGTGCACGATGTCTGTGTGCGCCTGCTGGAACGCCCGTCCGTGCATGACGCCCGCCAACCGATCGCGCTGCTGCGCAGGATCGCCCACGACGCAGCGGTCGACCGCTGCCGCGCCGAGGATCTGCGCCGGCACTGGGTGGAGCCCCGCGCCCAGCTTCCCGAAGGCGCCTGCGAGCGCCCCGGACCCGAGCGCCAGGCCCAGGGCCAGCAGGCACTGCAGCGGCTGACCACCAGCATCGAGCGCATGCCCTGCCGGCGGCAGCAGGTGTTCATCCTGCACAAGATCCACGAGCTGCCCCAGGCCGAGGTGGCGCAGCGGATGGGCATCGGCCTGAAGGCAGTAGAACGTCATCTGCGCCTGGCCATGGCCGACTGCCGGCTGCACGGTGCGCTGCGGTGAGCCCTGCATCACCCGATCCGGTATCGCCGTCGCAGCCCGCCGAACCGTCCGCCGAGGACATGCTCGACCAACACCGGGAGGCGCTGAAGGAACGCTTCCCGTTGCCAGGCCCGGAGCAGCTGCAGCGGCGCCGCGGCGGATCTGGCGCGAAACGGGTACTGCCGGTGCTGTTGCTGGCGGCCACCGCGCTGCTGCTGGCCGACCCGGCCTGGCAAGTGCGTGACTACCAGACCGCCGTCGGCGAGCGCCGCGACATCGAGCTGCCGGACGGCAGCCGCGTGCTGCTCGACGCGGGAACCCACCTGCAGGTCCGTCGCCATCTGCGTTCGCGGCAGGTGCTGCTGGCGCAGGGCCATGCGCGCTTCGAGGTGCAGCATTCGGCGTGGCGCCGCTTCCAGGTCGATGCCGGGCCGGTACAGGTACGCAACTACGGCACGGTGTTCGATGTTGACCGCCAGGGCGATCTCAGCGAAGTCACGCTGTGGCGCGGCGAGGTCGGTGTCAGCGTGGATGGCGGCGGCACCGAGCAGCGGCTGAAGCCGGGGCAGCGCCTGCTGGCCCAGCCGGGGTCGCTGTCTCCGCCAGAAGCTGTGGATCCGGACCGGGCCGACTGGACCACCGGCCGGCTGCAGTTCGACCGCATGCCGCTGGCCGAGGTGCTGCGCATCCTGCAGCGCTATCACGACCGTCCGATCGTGCTGGACGACCCGGCACTGGGTCCGCTGCAGGTGTCGGGCGTGTTCGATGCCGATCGTGCCGAGACGGCGGTCGCCTTGTTGCCGGAGATCCTGCCGGTCCAGGTGCATACCTCCGCCGACGGCAGTCTGCATCTGCGCGCCCGCGATTGAATGCCACACCGAGGGTGGGTTGCGCACCGTCCCATCCGGCAAGTGCTTGAACCCTTCCGAAGGACCCCCGCATGACCCGCCCTGTTCCGCCCGCCGCGCTGCGCCGGCTGGCCCCCACCCTGCTCGCCGCCTGCCTGTGTGCGGCCCTACCCGCTACCGCGCAGACCGCTGCATCCGCATCCGTCGAACTGCATCTGCCGGCCGGCCCGCTGCAGGCTTCGCTCAACTCGTTGGCGCGGCAGAGTGGCATCCAGCTCCTGTTCGCGGCCGACAGCGTGAGCGGCCGCAACGCGCCCGCCCTCGACGGCCGCTATACCCCGCGTGAGGCCCTGCAGCGGCTGCTGGCCGGGCAAGGCCTGGCGATGCAGGAACGTTCGCCGGGGGTGTTCGTAGTGAGTGCCGCGCCAGCGCCGTCGAAGGCGCGCACTCCGGCCCGGGCCGCGTCATCGGCAGCGTCCCCTGCCACGACCACGTCGCTGGCCCGCGTCACGGTATCGGCCTCGACCGCGCGCATGCCGCAGGGTGAGACTGCGATGCCCAACACCATCACCGTGCTGACCCGCGAGGACATCGCGCAGCAGCTGGCGCTGGGCTCGGATGTCTCGCGCGTGCTGTCGGCGCAGATCCCGGCGTTTGCCCCGGCGCGCGAGAAGATGTCCAACTACGGCGAAACCATGCGCGGCCGCGGCATCCTGTACATGGTCGACGGCGTGCCGCAGTCGACGCCGCTGCGCGATGGCTCACGTGATTCGCACACCATCGATCCGGCCATGATCGAACGCATCGAGGTCATCCACGGCGCCAACGCGCTGCAAGGCATCGGCGGTACCGGTGGCATCGTCAACATCATCACCCGCAGCGCGCCCAGCGAGCCCGGCGCCTTCCTGCTCGACACCAACGTCAGCTACAGCGCTGCCCTGCCCAGCCGCCACGATGACAACGGGCAGCGCGGCTCGGCCCTGGTGGGCGTGCGTGGCGAGCAGTTCGATCTGGTGGCCGGCCTGGCCTATGAGAAGCAGGGCCTGTACCACGACGGCGAGGGCCGATCGATCGGCACCAACGCGCAGGGCGAGCTGATGGACTCGACCTCATCGAACGTGTTTGCCAAGCTGGGCTGGAACATTGCCGAGGGCCATCGCCTGCAGCTGATGGCCAACCGCTACGAACTGCGCGGGCTGGACAATTACCTGGCCATCAACGGTGACTACCGGACCGGTCGCCCGACCATTTCGGTCCCCGGTGATACGCCGCTCGATCCGCCGATGAACCGCTCGCGTTCGTTGACCGTGGACTACAGCGCCGCCGACCTGCTCGGCGGCCGTTTCCAGGCGCAGGCCTTCGCGGTGGATTTCGAAGGCCGCTATGGCGCCAGCCAGTGGGATCCGTGGGGCAACACCGGCACCAATGCCGCCTGGGACCAGACCCAGAACGAATCGGACAAGCGCGGCTTCAAGCTGACCCAGAGCTGGACCCGCATCGCCGATACCACGCTGGACGTGACCCTGGGCCTGGATGGCCTGCGCGACCGCACCCACCAGGTACTGCTGGCCAGCGGCATGAACTGGGTGCCGCAGACCACCTATCAAAGCCTGTCGCCGCTGCTGCAGCTGCACTGGTGGCCAACCGACCACCTGATGCTCTCCGGCGGCCTGCGCTACGAAAAGGGCGAGCTGGAAGTAGGCGACTACACCACCCTGCCCCGCTACGGCGCACGCAAGGTGGCCGGCGGCAAGCCGACCATGAGCGAGACCCTGCCCAACTTCGGCGCGGTCTGGTACATCAATGACCGCCTCAACGCCTACGCCTCGTATTCGGAAGGCTACACCGTGGCCGACGTCGGCCGCGTACTGCGTGCGATCAACCGCGACGGCCAGCGCGTGGACAATCTGATTGATCTGTCACCGGTGGTGTCGGACAACCGCGAGATCGGCCTGGAGTACGACGATGGGCGCTTCAGTGGCGATATTGCGTACTACACCTCCGAATCCAAGCTGGGCTCGGTGCTGATCTACGACCCGGGCATCGACGCCTATGCGGTGCAGCGCCAGGCCACCCGCGTGGAAGGCTTTGAAAGCAACCTGCGCCTGCGCTTGGGCGACAGCCGGCTGGGCCTGGGTTATGCACGCGCCAACGGCCGCTACGATGCCGACGTCGATGGCCGCCTCGACAGCGACCTGGCCGGTGTCAACATCGCGCCGAACCGGCTGACCGCGTTCTGGGAACAAAGCTGGACGCCGCAGCTCAGCACCCGCCTGCAGGCAAGCCATGCCTTCGACCGCAATTTCGATCTGCGTGGCGCACGGGTGGCGGAGTTCAAGGGTTACACCACCGTGGATCTGGTCGCACGCTACACGCGGGACAAGCATGCCTTCACGCTGGGTGTGCAGAACCTGGCAGACAAGCAGTACATCAGCTACTACTCGCAGACCACGCCGTCGAACCCGAGCTATTTCTCGGGCCGTGGCCGGGTGCTGACGTTGGGGTGGCAGTACCGGTACTGAGCCCATGGCCCCCTTATGGGAGCCATGAAATCTATGCGAGACGAGGTGAAGGAGGCCCATGCTAGTTTCTGGGCCTCCTTCAAACGGACGTGAACCATGCGTTTTTCCCTGCTCGCCTTCGCCCTGTCCACTGTTCTTCCGGTCGCGCACGCCAGCGCCGCCGAGGCACCACTGCCGCAGTTGCGGGCCTATACCGTGGATGCTTCCTGGCTGCAGCCGATGGCACCGCTGCAGATTGCTGACCACACCTGGCAGATCGGCACCGAGAACCTGACTGCATTACTGGTGCAGACCGCCGAGGGCGCAGTGCTGCTGGACGGCGGCATGCCACAGATGGCCGGCCACCTGCTGGACAACATGAAGGCGCGCAGCGTGGCCCCGCAGGACCTGCGGCTGATCCTGCTCAGCCATGCGCATGCCGACCATGCAGGCCCAGTGGCGGAACTGAAGCGCCGAAGCGGCGCGCACGTGGTCGCCAACGCGGAATCGGCAGTGCTGCTGGCGCGTGGTGGCAGCGATGACCTGCACTTCGGCGATGGCATCACCTACCCGCCTACCAATGCAGACCGCATCGTGATGGATGGCGAGGTGGTCGAGGTGGGCGGCATCGAATTCACCGCGCACTTCATGCCGGGCCACACCCCGGGCAGCACCGCCTGGACCTGGACCGATACCCGCGAGGGCAAGCCGGTGCGCATCGCCTATGCCGACAGCCTGAGTGCACCGGGCTACCAGCTGCAGGGCAACCCCCGTTATCCGCACCTGATCGAAGATTACAGACGCAGCTTCGCGACGGTGCGGGCGCTGCCCTGCGATGTGTTGCTGACACCACATCCGGGCGCCAGCAACTGGGACTACGCCGCGGGTGCCAGGGCCGGTGCCAAGGCACTGACCTGCAAGGCCTACGCGGATGCGGCAGAACAGAAGTTCGACGCACAGCTGGCCAAGGAAAAAGCCGGCGCCCGCTGATTTTGTAGCTCCTGTAGAGCCGAGCCTATGCTCGGCTTGTCGGCGGAGAGCAGCCGAGCATAGGCTCGGCTCTACACAGGCCGCGGGGAACGGTGCCGGTCAGGACGACCGGCACCCGCGACCATCAGCCGCCCTGGCCGTGCTGGGCGAACGGCTCGGTGGTGCCATCGGTGCGCACCAGCTCGACGGTGTATGGTTGCACGTAGCCATCCGGCATTTCCATGCCCGGCGAACCGGCCGGCATGCCGGGCAGCACCAGCCCGCGTGCGGCCGGACGTTCAGCCAGCAGTCGCTTGATGTCCTCGGCCGGGATGTGGCCCTCGACCACGTAACCACCGATCTCGGCGGTGTGGCAGGACGCCCTGCCGACCGGCACACCCAGCCGGACCTTGATCGGGTTCATGTCATCGGTATCGCGCACATCCACCTGGAAGCCTTCGGCCTTCAGATGGTCGACCCAGATGCCGCAGCAGCCACAGCTGGCGGTCTTGTGCACGATGGCAATGGGCAGTGCCGGGTCCACCTGCGACGGGCTGGACTTGATCGGTGCCGCCGGGGCTTCGCTGGCAACCGGCGCGGCAGGCGATTCTTCGGCAGCGCGCGCGCAGGCGGTCGTGGCCAACACGGTGCCCAGCAGCAGGCCGAGGGAGAGAGAACGGTTCATGGTGTTGATTCCTTTGCAGATGCGGGCAACGCGGCCCGCTGCCTGCGCATCGAAGGCACAGGCAGGGTCGAGAATGAGTCGAGCAGCTACGGCAGGCGCTTGAGGCCTGCAGGGAATCACACGATGGGAGGCCGTAGCGGATCCGGCAACGGCGGCGGTGCGCGTTGCTGGGCGCTGGCTGGTAAAGGTGCCTCACGCCAGGGTGACGCCGGCGTTCCGCTCAGGGCGGCCAGCATGCCGACGCTGGCCGGCGGGCATTCGCACTCATTGCTCTGGCAGACCGTAGATGCTGCCTCGTCACAGCACCCGGTCATGGCAGCGGAGTGTGGCGCGGCGCAGTGATCCGCATCGGCGGCCATGGCGTTCGACGATGAGGCAAGTGCCAGCGCCGGTGCATTCAGCACCAGGGCAACAAGCAACATCCATCGCAGCAGCAGGCCAGGCAGGTTCACCCGCCAATGATAGCCGATGCGCGCGTTACGCAATCGCCGCCACCATTGCCCGCATCCGCACCGGGATCGACTTGGCCGCGGGCGTACCGCTGACCCGATCGTAGTAGTCCAGCGGCAACAACGGGTTCAGTTCCGGGTAGTAACCGGCCAGGGCGCCGCGCGGCATCGGGTAGTCCAGCACGGTCAGGCCCTCGATGCGCCGGTTCACGCCGTCGCCGCTGATCGTCTCCAGGCTGACCAGCGCTTCCTTCTCCAGCCCACGCGCCAGCCGGTCCTCGATGTTCATGAACAACACCATGCGATCGTTGTACACGCCTCGGTAGCGGTCGTTGTAGCTGTAGATGGTGGTGTTGTACTGGTCGTGCGAGCGCACGGTGGCCAACCGCAGCATCTCGGGGTCGTCCACCGGCGCGTCCACGGCCAGGCCCGGCATGACCAGGATGTTCGCCTTGCCGTTGGACGTGGGCCACACGCGGCGGCGCGGTGGAATGTCCAGGTGGAAACCGTGCGGCTGCTGGATACGCTCGTTGAAGCCGGTGTAGATCTCCGGGTACACCGCCGCGATCAGCTCGCGGATGGGTGCGTAGTCATGCATGCACCCGGCCCAGTCGACCTTGCTGTGCGGCAGTGTTGCCATCGCCATGCGGCAGACGATCTCGACCTCCGGCAGCACGTCCGTGCTGACCGGCTCGAGCACACCGCGCGAAGCGGTCACGTTCGACATCGCGTCTTCGATGGTGACGAACTGCTCGCCTGCCGGCGTGACGATGCGCTCCGAGCGCGCGACCACCGGCAGGATCAGCGCATCGCGGCCATGCACCAGGTGACCCCGATTGAGCTTGGTGGCGATGCCGACCGTCAGCTCCAGGCCACGCATGGCCTCGTACGCGCGCGGTGTATCGGGCACGGCGTGGATGAAGTTGCCACCCATACCGATGAACACCTTGGCGCTGCCGTCCAGCATCGCCTCGATCGATTCGACCACGTGATGACCGTGCTCGCGCGGCGGATCGAAGCCGAACACCTGCTGCACGCGGTCCAGATAGGCTGGCTTGGGTTTCTCGTCGATGCCGACGGTACGGTCGCCCTGCACGTTGGAATGGCCACGGATCGGCCCGATGCCTGCGCCTGGCTTGCCGAAGTTGCCACGCAGCAACAGCAGATTGGCCACCTGCTGCAGCAGGGTCGAACCATACTGATGCTGGGTCAGGCCCATGCCATAGCAGATCACCGTGGCCTTGGAGCGGATGTAGATCTCGGCGCAGCGGCGGATCTGCGCCTGCGTGATGCCGGAGACCTGCACGATCTCGTTCCAGTCCTGCGCCAGCACGTCATCGCGCAGTGCGTCCAAGCCCACCGTGTGCTCGGCCAGGAAATCGTGGTCAAGCACGCGCTCGCCCTGCGCTTCGCGCTCGAACATCACCTTCATCATGCCCTTGATCAGGGCCAGGTCGCCGCCGATGCGGATGTGCACGAACTCGCTGGTGATCTCGGTCGAACCGAACGTGGCCATCTGCACCATGTCCTGCGGCTCGGCGAAGCGGATCAGCGCGCGCTCGGGCATCGGATTGACCGCCACGATCGGGATGCCGCGTTTGCGCGCCTCGACCAGGTTGCTCATCATCCGCGGCGAATTGGTGCCGGTGTTCTGACCGATCACGAAAATCGCCTCGGCGTGCTCGAAATCCTGAAGCACGATGGTGCCCTTGCCCACCCCGATGGCCGGCGGCAGGCCGCGGCTGGTCGGCTCGTGGCACATGTTCGAGCAGTCCGGGAAATTGTTGGTGCCAAACTCGCGCACGAAGATCGAATACAGGAACGCGGCTTCGTTGGGTGTACGGCCGGAGGTGTAGAACTCGGCCTGGTGCGGGCTGTCCAGCGCCTGCAGATGACGGCCGATCAGGGCAAACGCCTCATCCCAACTGCAGGGAACGTAATGATCGGTGGACGCGTCGTAGCGCATCGGCTCGGTCAGCCGGCCCTGCATCTCCAGCCAGTAGTCGGTCTGTGCCATCAGCTCAGTAACGGTGTACTGGGCAAACAGCTCACGACCGGCACGGAACTGCGTGGCTTCCCAGGCCAGTGCCTTCGCGCCGTTCTCGCAGAATTCCAGCTTCTTGCGTTCGTCGGCATCGGGGAACGCGCAGCTGGGGCACTTGAAGCCACCGGGCTGGTTCATCGCCAGCAGCGCCTTCGATCCCTTGCCGATCACGCTCTGCTGCAGCAGCACCTTGGCCGTGGCGCCGGCGGCACCCCAGCCACCGGCCGGTTGGTTGTAGGGCTTGTAACGCGGCGGCTTCTGCTCGGACATGTTCGGGAACCTGACGGGAGGAACGCGGCAACAATGGGCACAACGCGGTCCGGCGGCGCTTTCGAACGCACAGCCATCCCCACAGTCAAACACGGCCTGCACGGCTTCGCTAGTAGGTGTGCGCTGTTTTCAGCGCAGCCTGCCATGACAACGGTTACACCCGCGTCAGCGCCCGGCCACTGCGCTATTCTCGAAGCCGTGGGTGGTTCACCACCTGCGTATTTCCCTTGCCCGGACGCGCTGCATGCCTGACTCGACCCCGCCGCACACCCCGCCTGCCGGCACGGCCCAGCGTCCGCTGCAGCGCTGGCGCAGCGAGGGGCACCAGCAGCAGGTCGACGTGGTGGCCGAGGAAGTGCCGGTTGCGCTGCGCTACAACGGCGCCGCCTTCGCAGTGATGATGGCCACACCCTGCGACCTGGAGGACTTTGCGCTGGGGTTCTCGCTCAGCGAGGGATTGATCGCCACGCCTGCCCAACTGCTGGCCATCGAGGTACGACCGCAACTGGAAGGCATCGAGCTGCAGATGACCGTGACCGAGGATGCACCCGGTGCTGACCTGGATCCGGCCAACGGGCGCCTGCTGCCCGGCCGCGGTGGCTGCGGCCTGTGTGGCACGCGCCAGCTGGAAGAAGTGCTGCGGCCGCTGCCCGAGGTGCGCGAACGGCGGACCTACCCGCCGGCGGCGCTGCAACGGGCGCTGGCCACGCTGGCGCAGCATCAGCCAATGAATGCGGTGAGTGGCTCGACCCACGCCGCGGCCTGGGCCGATGCCAGCGGTCGCATCGGCTGGGTGCGCGAAGACGTCGGCCGCCACAACGCGCTGGACAAGCTGATCGGCGCCCTGCATCACAACGAACACACGATCGAGGGTGGGCTGCTGGTGATTTCCAGCCGCGCGAGCTACGAAATGGTCAGCAAAGCCGTACGGGCCGGCGTCAGCGTACTGGCTGCTGTCTCGGCGCCGACCGCGCTGGCGATCGACCTGGCCCGCAGCGCAGGCCTGTGCCTGGTCGGATTCGCGCGGGAGAGCGGGTTCAATGTGTATACCCATCCCGAACGGCTGCAGGCGGACGACAGGTAGCGCCGACCACGCCGTCTGCTCCCTTTCGACCGGCCCGGGCGGCCCACTGCCACCCGGGCCGAACCGCATCTCAGCGCAGCGCCACCTTCGGGAAGTCCACCGGCACGTCGAACGCGACGTTGACGTAGTTGGTGAACAGATTGAGCGCCACATGGGCGAGAATCTCGACGATCTGCTCATCGTCGAAGCCGGCGGCACGCAGTGCCTGCACATCACCATCGGTGATCTGCGCACGCTGCTCGACTACCTTCAGCGCGAAGTTCAGGGCTGCGGCGGTAGCCGGATCGCTGGACTGGCCGATCTGCGCGGCGACCATCTGCTCGCTGCTGGCGCCTGCCTTGCGGCCCAGCGCGGTATGTGCGGCGAGGCAGTACTCGCAGGCATTGCGGTTGGCGATGGCGACGGCGATCTGCTCGCCCAGCAACGGCGACAGGCGACCGCCGCCCAGTGCGCCGAACGAGCCCCACATGCTCTGCAGGGCGGCCGGCGAATTGGCCACGGCGCGGAACATGGCCGGGGTGGCGCCGAAGGCGGCGTGGACCTGGCCCAGCAGGGCCTGGCGGTCGGCGGTGGTGTTGGCGGCATCGATCAGGGGGACACGGGACATGGTGGATCTCCTTGGGAAAGCGCCCGGGATTGGACGACCCGGCCATCCTAGGTAGACTCGACGGACGCAGCAGGCCAGATCAGCCGCCATTGTTGTCCATTCGTCCATGCGCACACTTCCCACTCCCGCAGACCGCTCCGCGCCCGACCGCCTCTCCTCCCTGCTGGAACGCTTCCGGGTGCAGGCCGCGCTGTTCCACAGCGGTCCGCTGTGCGGGCGCCATGTCTTCGAGCCCCAGCCCGGTCGCGCCTTCCTGCACATCCTGCGCCAGGGTGAAATGGAGGTCCGTCATCCCGACGGCGATATCGCGCTGCCCCGGTTGAAGATCGACACACCCAGCCTGCTGCTGTATCCGCAACCGCTGCACCATGTGTTCTTCAATGCGCCGCTGGATGGCCCGGATTTCACCTGCGCCACGCTGGATTTCGATGGAGGCGCTCGCAATCCGATCGTGCAGTCGCTGCCACCGGTGATGGTGGTGCCGCTGGCCGCGATCGGCGAACTGGATGACACCCTGCACCTGCTGTTCGCCGAGGCCGATCGCCAGCGCTGCGGTTCACGGCTGCTGACCAACCGCCTGTTCGAGGTGGCGCTGATCCAGATCCTGCGCTGGGTGGTGGATCACCCGGATGCGGCCGGGGTCAGCCATGGGCTGATGCGGGGGCTGTCGGATGCGCGGCTGGCCCGTACGCTGGTGGCGATGCACCAGGCGCCGCAGGACGATTGGACGCTGCCGCGCATGGCCGCGACAGCCGGCATGTCGCGCAGTGCGTTCGCAGCGGTGTTCAAGGAGGTGATGCAGGCCACGCCGGCCAGCTATCTGCTGGACTGGCGGCTGAGCCTGGCCTGCGCGCAGCTGCGGGCCGGCGTGGCGGTCAAGCAGGTGGCGATCGAGGTGGGGTTTGCCGATACCGCCTCACTGTCGAAGGCGTTCCGCAAGCGGTTGGGGGCGTCGCCGAGGGCGTGGCTGGCCGCGAGCGCAGCGCAGGTTGGGTAAATGGGTAAGGGGTAGAGTCGACCGCTGGTCGACCATCGCGCTAAGCGCGGGATTTTCGTGAGCAGCCGACCAGCGGTCGGCTCTACCAAGAGCGATATCCGCGCGTCGGTCGACGGCTCAGCTGGACGCCCCATCAGACTTCGCCAACAGCCCGGCGATGCGCTCGGCCACCCGGGCGCGCACGCCTTCGTCCAGCTGCCCTTCGTACATCGCCTCGTAGATCCACAGGCCATCGGCGGCCAGTCGCGCCACAAAATTGTCGAGCGCGGCGCTATCTTCCGCTGCACCTGCCTCCGGCGGCAGCGGTGCCCAGCGACGTACCGCCGGCCCCCACGGACGCTCATCGGCGTCCGGGTCGGCCGATTCGAGCATGAACATCAGCTCGGCGCGGGTGGCGCTCTGCGCCGAGACACGCACGAAGGTCTGGTAGCGCTCCAGTGCCGTCGCTTCATCCGCGCGCTTGCCCAGCAGCGTTTCCATCGACGTCTCCCAGGCCTGCACCAGATGCTCGTCGATGCCGCGCAGCAGCGCCTCGCGCGATGGAAAGTGGTACAGCAGGCCGCCGCGGGTCAGCTTGGCCTCGGCCGCCACCGACTCGAACGTCACCGCGCGCACGCCGTCACGATTGATCACGTTGACGGCGGCGTCGAGGATGCGGTCGCGCTTGCTGGTTCTCATCGCGTCATTTTACGCGATCGGCCGCACCCTCGCGGCCACCGACGCGCCCCCGCAACAGGCGCGCGATGATCGCCGCGCCCACTGCCAGCACCGCCGTGATCACCAGCAGCACGATCTGGTAGCCGCGGTCGTACGCGGCCGTGGCCAGCGCGAACCACTCGCCCTGCCCGCTTTCGCGTGCCGCGTGCAGCGCCTGGGTGAAGCCTTCGCGGGCAAGCTCGGGCATGTCCGCCGAGACCGGCAGGAAGGCGCCGTACATCGCCGCGCTCAGGCTGCCCAGCATCGCCACCGCCAGCAGGCCACCAAACTCGTAGGACACCTCTTCCACCGACGAGGCCATGCCCGCGCGGTGCGCCGGCACATTGTTGAGGATGGCAGTGGATGCCACCGAGATGGCCGATCCCATGCCGAAACCGGTGATGGCCATGCCAGCCACCACCCAGCCGAGGCCGTGCGGGAAGCCGAACGCCACCACACCAACGCCCAGCGCACCGGCGGCCAGACCGCCGCAGATCAGCGGGCGCAGGCCAACCCTGTGCAGGATGCTGCCGCCGAGCAGCGCGCTCGGCAGGCTGCCCAATGCCGCCACCGACACCAGCAGGCCCGCCTGCAGCGGCGTGAAACCTGCCACCAGCTGGAAGCGCTGCGTGGTGACCAACTGCAGGCCGGCCATCGCGAACAGGGTGAACACCGCCGACAGCGTGCCGGCCAGGAACGCCGGATTGCGGAAGATCGCGAAGTCCAGCAGGGGGTACGGCAGCTGCTGCTGGCGGCGCGCGAACGCCGCACCGCTGACGACGGCCAGCAGCAGCGCGCCTGCGCCCAGCGCATACGACGGCGGCGTAGCGATCAGCGACTTGATTGCCAGCACCAGGCCGGAAAGTGCTGCCAATGCCAGAACAGAGGACACCAGGTCCCATGGCCGCGAGGTGTCGCGCTGTCCTTCCGGCGCCAGCAGCAGCGTGGCCACGAACGCAACCACGACCACCGGCACGTTGATCAGGAACACCGAGCCCCACCAGAAGTGCTGCAGCAGCCAGCCGCCAATGATCGGGCCGAGCGCCGCACCGACAATGGCCACCGAACCCCAGATCGCGATGGCGATGTTGCGTTCGCGTTCTTCGTGGAAGCTCAGTCCGATCAACGCCAACGTGGCCGGCATCATCGCTGCGGCACCGATCGCCAGGAATGCGCGCGCGGCAATCAGCTGCGTTGCGGTGTCGGCGAACGCCGCTGCGAGCGAGGCGACGCCGAACACCACCAGGCCGATCAGGAACATGCGCCGGTGACCGATGCGGTCGCCCAGCGTGCCGGCGCCCAGCAGCAGGCCGGCCATCACCAGCGGATAGGCGTTGATGATCCACAGCGCCTGGCCGGCACTGGCCGAGAGTTCCTCGGTCAGGGTGGGCAGCGCGGTATAGAGCACGGAGTTGTCGAGCGTAACCAGCAGCAGGCCAGCGGCGACGGTGAACAACAGTGCCCAGCGACGGGCACGCGACAGGGCCGGAGCACCGGCCAAGGGCTGGGACAAAGCCATGGGAGAACCTGATGGGGGCGGAGTACGGCCATAAATATACAGGATGTCCTGTATAGTTATGAGGACAGCGCCGCCGGTTCAGATTGGGGCCCGGGCAATGTTCATGTTGCAGCGCCCCTCACGCCGGGTTGTGGCCGGTGTCAGGGATCATCACCGGCAGTCTTCCGGCAGCGCCGCAATCGCCGATACCACCGCCGCCTGCATGCCCCGCCCGACGGCGGCGTCCAGCTCGCCACCGATGCCCCCATGCTGGCGCCGCAGCTCGTCCTCGCACAGGCCGCGCACCCGCGCACGGGCATTCGCGCGCAGGCTGCTGCACCTCCAGTCAGTACCCCCCAACGGCAGCACCGAATACACCACGCTGTTGCAGGCGTTGCCGGCGCGCTGCTGTAGCGGCAGTCCACCGAAATCCCGCGGTTCGCTGCTGCGTTGCGGGTCGAAGTAGCTGTCCGGGAAGGTGCGCGCGTACTGCTCGATGTCCACCTCCATGCTGCGCCCACCAGCCAACGGCATCTGCAGCGGCTGGCCACAGCGCGTGGCATCGGCGCGAAGCTGGATGTACTGGTAGATCGGCCGGTCCAGCATTGGATCCTGCTGGGTCACCGCACTGACCGCGGCCAGCACCGGCAGCGATGCACGATTGGCCATGCGCGCCAGCAGTCCCGCCTGCGCCGCCTGGCAGCGGTCGCGCAATGTTGCCGCGAGCAGGAACAGCACGTCGTTGCGGAACGCGTGGTCGTCACCCAGGCGCTGTTCGATGCGCTGGCTGGCATCGGCTGCCGGTGCCGGAAACGCGACCGCTGGAGGCTCTGGGACTGCGGCGCGCCGCTGCCAGCACACCGCCAGCGCCACGCCTGCTGCCGCCAACACCACCGCAGCGATGATCCAGCGCGCGCGCATCAGTTGCGGATCGCCGTCAGCGTCGCCGCCGCGGCATCGTAGGACGCGCTGGCAATGTCCGCGTCGAAACGCTTCACCTGCAGGCGGCCGGCCAACCGGTACGGATCCCACAGGTCGCCCAGTGCGATCGGCGTGGCCAGGGTCACGTGGATGATCTGGTTCGGTGGCGGCGGCGGCACATGGATGCACGCACCGTAGAACGGCACGAACAGCAGTTCATCGACCAGGCCGGCATCGTTGGTACCCAGCGGCACCACGTAGCCATCCAGGTCCACGGCACGACCATCGGCAGCATCAACCACCTGCGAAGAGCCGAACTGCTTGGCGCGGTCCGGGCTGGAATGGTCGATCTCCAGCCCCGGTGGCGTGCCCGAGCCGGTGTCGTCAATCAGGCCACCCACGCCCTCCATGCCATTGCGTGACAGGCCGATCTGCGGGGGCGGGCGCTGGTAGGTCACTTCGTCGGGTCGCAACGCGTCCCAGCGGTCGATGGGGGCTTCGGCCGTGGCGGAGGGCGCCGGTTTGTCCTGCGGCGTGACCGCCACGGCATCGCCGCCAGGCGCCGTACAGCCCACCAACCACAGGCAACCCAACGCCAGCAACAGGTGATTACGGTTCATAGGGCCTCAGCTGTGCGTCATGCATGGTGTAGGCCGAACCGGCCAGATCGTCATCCAACCGTTCGGCGCGCAGGGTGCCCGCCAGGAAGAACGGCGAGTACATGTCCGGCATCTCGATCGGGCGTGGCAGCACCACGTGCACGATCTGGTTCGGTGGTGGTGGTGGCACGTGGATGCAGGCGCCGTAGTACGGCACGAACAGGAATTCGGTCAGCCGCCCGTCCTGCGCGTTGGCCAGTGGTACCACGTAGCCCGGCAGGCGCACCGGCCGCTGCAGCACCGTGTCCACCGTGCGGAAGGTGCCGAACTGCGGCATGCGCCGGTTGCCGTTGTGCTCGACCTCCGGGCCCTCGCCCCGCTCCAGTGCGGCCAGCTCATCCTTCGGCATCATCTGCAGCCAGTCCAGTTCCTGCTCCGCCGCGTCTGCAGGGTCATCGCGGTCAACAACCGGCGAGGGCGGCAAGGCCTGCACGCCGGTATCCACCGGCCGTTCACAGGCAGCCAGCGCCAGCACCATCGGTACTACCCGCATCC
The DNA here is from genome assembly GCF_045809185.1 of Nocardiopsis yanglingensis. Classification (NCBI taxonomy): domain Bacteria; kingdom Bacillati; phylum Actinomycetota; class Actinomycetes; order Streptosporangiales; family Nocardiopsidaceae; genus Nocardiopsis; species Nocardiopsis yanglingensis. Next base: position 330,384 of record NZ_JBJNRH010000003.1, read on the forward strand.
ATCGCATGCTCAGCCTCCCGGTGAAAGGCCATCGGCCAAGGTGCGCCGGTAAGCAAGCAACGCCGGCACCAGCCCCGCTACCGCGCTGACCAGCAGCACACCCGCAACCCATGCCAGTTCACGGCCATCCGGCCAGACATGGGTGATCGACAGACCGAAGGTGGCCAGTACCCAGCCGCGCCCGGCAATGCTGGCGACCACCAACAGCGACAGGGCCAGCACGCAGGCCACCGCACTGGTCGCCACCGCTTCCACCACGAGCAGGCCAGCGATGTAGCCCGGCCGCGCACCGGTGGCACGCAGAATGGCCATCTCACGCCGCCGCTCCTGCAGGGTCGAGACCAGCAGCGCCACCAACGAGACCATGCCCAGCAGCACCACCATTGCACTGATCAGCTGCAACGCCCGCTCGGCGGTGCCCAGTGACTGCCACAGCTGTTGCAGCGTGACGCCGGGCAGGATCGCCAGCATCGCCTCGTCCGGATACTCGTTGATCCTGCGCTGTACCGAGAACGTGGCGATGCGCGAATTCAGGCCGAGCATGAAGGCAGTGATGCTGGTCGGGGTCAGGTCCAGGTGGCGCGCCTGCTCGGCGCTGACGCTCTGGCTGCGCAGCTGCACGCCCGATCGCCAGTCGACATGGATCGCCTCGATGGCCGGCAGCGAGACCAGCAGCGACGAATCCACAGGCGTGCCGGTGCGCTGCAGGATGCCGGCGATACGGAACGGCTTGTCGGCATGCGTGGCCAGCGTGACCGCACCGGTGCCGTGCGCCAGCACGATCTCATCGCCGAGGCCGACCTTCTGCGCGCGTGCCACTTCTGCACCGATTACCGCGTCATACAGATCATCGAAGGGCCGCCCCTGTGCAAAGGCCAGCTCGTGACCGGAACCATAGCGATAGTGTTCAAAGTAGCCGCCAGTGGTACCCACTACCCGGTAGCCGCGCCAGGAATCACCCAGCGACAACGGCACCGACCACTTCACCTGCGGCAATGCGGAGAGCTCCTGGTAGGACTGCCAGGACACGTTGTTGGTCGGGTCGCCGATATGGAACACCGAGTACAGCAGCAGGTTCACCGGTCCCGAGCGCGCACCGACGATCAGGTCGGTGCCCGATACGGTGCTGGCGAACCCCTCGTGCGCCTGCGTGCGTACACGCTCGACGCCCAGCAGCAGCACCACGCTGAGGGTGATGACCAGCACGGTCAGGCCCACACTCAACGCGCGGCTGCGCAGGCTGGCCCAGGCAAGCTCAAACATGGCCGGCACCTGCCTGGTTGATCTCGGACAGTGAAATCGTGCGGTCGAACAACGGCTGCAGGCTGTCGTCATGGCTGACCACCAGCACCGTGGTGCCGGCCGCCTGGCACTGCGCGGACATCAGCTGCAGGAAGGCGGTCGCTGCTTCGCGGTCGAGCGCCGAGGTGGGCTCATCGGCCAGCAGCAACGCCGGCCGACCGATCAGGGCGCGTGCTGCCGCCACGCGTTGTTGCTGGCCAACACTGAGCGTACCCGCGCGCCGCTGCATCAGCTCAGGATTGAGCTGCAGGGCCTGCAGCAGACGGGCGATCTCGGCATCCAGTGGCCCACTGATGCGCGCGCTACGCAGACGCGAAAAACGCAGGCCCAGCGCGATGTTGTCGCGCACGGTGAGGAACGGCAGCAGATTGAACTGCTGGAAAATCACGCCCAGCTGATCGGCACGGAAACGATCCCGCGCCGCACCTCCCATGTTCTGCAGTGCCTGGCCGGCCACTTCGACACGGCCCTTGCCGGGCAGCAGCACACCGGCCAACAGGCCCAGCAGCGTACTTTTGCCACCGCCGCTGATTCCGCGCAGCAACACGCTGCTGCCCTGCTCGACCCACAACCGCGGAATATCCAGCACCAGCTGCATGCCGTATCCGAACTGCACGTCTTCCAGCGAGATCACCGGTGCCGCGCTCACGGTGCCAGCACCACGCGCAGGTTGTCGGGCGTGAGCACACTGCGATCCTGGCCATTGGCGGTTGCACTGTTGACGATGACTTCGTGCAGGCCCGGGAACAGTACGGGCAGGCGCATGACGATGGCACGCAGCTCGGCAGGTTTGGCACAGTGGTACTGCAACGTTGCGCTGAAACCTGCGTGCAGGTGCTGTCCCGGCGGCGGCGCGGCGGCCGTCGCGTCGAAGCCCTCTGCATCGGCTTTGCTGGTGGTCAAACGGCACCCTGCAGCGGTGGGCAAGGTGACCCAGCTGCCGCCCTTCAGCAATGACGTCGCCCGTGCCAGCGCGGCCTGCTCGGCTGCATTGGCCGGCGGCCGCTCGTAATCGAGGATGCCTATGCCGGGGGCCTGAAGGGCGAATTCCAGGGTTTGCTGGTCAAGCGCAACATCGACGGTCGCCTGGCCATGCACGTGCGGTGCGTGCTGGCGGATGTCGTGGGCCTGCGCGACGCTGGCAGCCAGCAGCAGGAAAAGAGCAGCAGGAAGCTTCATGGGGGAGTCTCCAATTGTTACTATGTAACATTATGGACCATATCCCCACGACGCCCGCAAGGGCCCTGGCCCAGCCGCCAACTTCGGCACGCTGGCATCCCCGCTTCGATCTTGCCGGTGCCTGGCTGTCCCTGGCCTGCGCCGCCCATTGCATCGCCCTGCCCCTGCTGCTGGCCTTCGTGCCGGCAGCGATGATGGCGCTGCGCTCGTTTCAGCATCCCGGCCATGGCGCGATGACATTGCTGCTGATGATGTCGCGCTGGGAATGGCTGTTCGCGCTGCTGGCCTCGTCGCTGGCATTGGCGAGTACCTCGGCCGGGGTGCACCGGCATGGGCGCTGGCGGCCTGTGCAGCTGGCCTGCACCGGCGCCATCCTGCTGCTGTCGGCCTCGCTGTACCTGCCGCTGAAGGAATCGCTGCTGTGGCATGGCGTGGCCACCGCCTGCGGTGGCGTGCTGCTGGCATGCGCGCACATCGGCAACCGGCGGGCATTGCACGTCTACCGGTAGCGCCGGCCACTGGCCGGCGCCCCGCAGATGCCGGCCAGCGGCCGGCACTACCTTTGCTCAGAAGCGGTAGCCCACTTCCGCGCCGAAGAACCGCGGGCTGTCCACCGGGCCGTAGTAGTTGCCATCGCGCCCGAAGGCCAGGTTGTCGAAGATCAGGCCGTTGATTCGGCGCTTGTTGGTCAGGTTCTGCACGAACACCCGCGCGCTCCACGGCCCGGTCTCGTAGCCCAGCTGCGCACCGAGCACGGCCACGGCCGGCTGGAACGCGCGGTTACGTTCATCCAGTGCACTGGAGCCGGTGAACTGCGATTCCAGTCGTGCATAAATGCCCGAGTCGAACTGATAGCGCGCCGCCAGATAGCCAGTGTAGTGCGGGGTCAGCTTGACCCGCTTGCCATCCAGATTCTCGTCCACGCTGACCCACAGTTTGGTGTACGTCGCATCGACGTAGCCCACATTCGCCATCAGCGTGAAGCCAGGCACTACTTCGAACACACCCTCCAGTTCTGCACCCCGTGACCGGATCGAGGCGTCAGATCCCACGTAGTCCGACGAAATCGGGCGGCCGTTGGCATCGGTGGCCACCTGGATCTCCTGCCAGTTGTCCGATGTGATGTGGAAAAGTGCCCCGCCGATGTGGCCACGACCACCGGCCAGGTTCATCTTGAAGCCGAGCTCATGGCTCCACATGCGTTCGGACTCGTAGCGCAGCACCTTGTCGTTGACCACATCGCTCTGCGCGGCTGCCAGATTGAAGCCGCCCGGAATGTAGCCCTTGGCCGAAGCCGCGTAGAAGGACAGGTCGTCGGTGGCGTCGTAGCGCAGCGACACCCGCGGCAGCGTGGCCGAGAAGGTATGCGCCAGCGCGGCATCGCGATACAGCACGCGGCCACCAGCGCCCAGGTCCAGCGCACCGGCGCGCTGCTCGGTGGAACGCCGCGCCTGTTCATGGCGCAGGCCGGCACTGGCGGTCAGCCTGGGCAGCGCGGGGAAGGTGTAGCTGGCGGTGGCGAACACGCTGTAGTCCTCGCCCTTGGAGGTCTGCCGCGGTGCCAGGTTGTAGCTGTCCAGCCCATGCAGCGCAGGGCCGACGAACGTACCCAGGATCGAATCCTTGCTGTTGCGGTAGGTGGACACACCGGCCATCCAGGTCAGGGGCTGGTCACTGGGCGAACTGAAGCGCGCCTCGGCCGTCCATTCCTTCTTCCTGTCGTAGATGCGGCCGGCCAGTGCCGGGCTGTTGGTCATGTCGAAGTCGTAGCCGGCCGAGGTCACCTCCTCGTCCCGCCAGGAAGCGGCCACGTCCAGTGTGCCGGCCTGCAGCTGCCACTGCGCACTGAGGCCGGCCACCGTTTCGTCCTTTTCGGTGCGCTTGGGCGCGTCGTTGATGTAGGTGAAGTCACCGGCACGGCGCCCGCCATTGAGCGAGGTGCCGTAGGTGCGGTTATAGAGGCCGGTATCCAGCGGCAGGTATTCATACTCGAACATGCCCGGCGCGCGGGTGCGCAGGTGGTAGGCCAGCGCGTTCACCGAGACATAGTCGCTGGGCCGCCAGCGCAGCTTGCCCTGCAGGTAGCCTTCGCCGACCTTGCCGTGCGCCCCGGAAGGCGTGAGGTTCTTCAGATAGGCGTCCTCATCGGAGCCCATGAACGCCACCGAGCCGGACAGGCTGCCGTCCCGGCTCAGTGGCCCGGCGAGGAAGCCATCGATGGCGGTGCCGTTGCCGTTGCCGAACCAGGTGCTGCGCAGGTTGACCTCGCCTTCTCGCTTATCCGCAGGACCACGCGTACGCACCAGCACCAGGCCGGATTCGCTGTTGGCGCCATACAACGTGCCCTGCGGGCCGCGCAGCACCTCCACCGACTCGACCTGGTTGAGCACGGCATTGCTCAGTTCGCGGAACGGAATGCCATCGATGTAGACCGAGGCGCGGTTGACCAGGAATGGATTGGACTCGATGCCGCGGATCGAGATGAACATGTTGCTGAGCTGGCCCATCGCATTGAACTTGACGTTCGGCGCGAGCTTGTCGAGGTCACGGAACTCGGTGACGCCCGCTTCTTTCAGCGCCTGCCGATCGAGCACCGTCACCGACAGATCGCTCTTCAGGTAAGGGGTATCGCGCTTGGAACCGGTGACGCGGACACCGTCGAGCGTGGTCGGGTCGGCCTGCTGGGCAAGGGCGGGCAAGGCAGGAACGAGCAGGGATGCTGCGATGAGCGCGGCGGCAGGCGTGGACGACTTCAAAGCGGGAACCTCGACGGATGGAGTGGCGGACGCGCGGGCGGCGGCAGCGCGGGACAAGAGTGTTATCCTGTAACATTAGCGCCCCGCCGCCACTCCATTTCCGGCAGCGCCGCTCCATTCCCGGATCCGTGATGCCTGCCCTCGCCGACCAGTTGCTGCAGGAAACCCGGTCGCAGGCCCCTGCTGCCCACGTCAGCGATGACGGGGCGGTGGTGCTGCTGCGCCATCGCTTCGAGGCCAGCGAAGGCCAGATGGGCCATCCGCACCAGCTTCGCCTGGGCCTGGCCGTGGGCGGCGGCGGACGGCTGCAGCAGCGCACCCTCAACGGCCTGCTGCAGGCACCATGGCGGCCAGGCCAGTTCAACCTGGTGCTGCCGGGAGACACCGGCACCTATGCCAGCCCCGCGGTCGATCTGCTCGGCATCGCCATCGATACCCGCCTGCATCCGCAGGATCCGCAGCGGTTGCAACACCTGCAGCCGCTGGCGGCGTGGCTGCACCACGACCCGGTGATCACTTCGGTACTGCAGGCGTTGTGGTGCAGCGCGCAGGCCGATGTTTGCCTGCCCGGCTTCCTGGAGCATGGCGCCCAGGTCCTGCTGCATCGCCTGGGCCAGCTTGCCGGGCTTGCCTGCACGGAACGCGGCAGGGACACGGCACTGTCCACGCGGCGGCTGCAGCAACTAGAGGCCTACATCGATGCACAGCACGGCCAGCCTCTTGAAGTCGCACAGTTGGCCGCTGCGGTGCAGATGGGCCCGTCCACGTTCGGTCGTGCGCTGCGCGCCGCCACCGGCCTGCCGCCCTATGCGTTCCTGACCCGACGCCGCATGCAATGGGCACGCGGGGCACTGGCCCAGGGATGCAGCGTCACCGAGGTTGCGTTGGCCAGTGGCTACGCCAATCCCAGCAAGTTCAGCGCGGCATTCCGGCGTGTGGTCGGTTGTTCGCCGTCAGCCTGGATCGCGCAGTCACGAGCCCGGTAGCGCCGGCCGCGGGCCGGCAGCCAACATTACAGACCGGTAATGTTCGCGTCAGGGCAGCGAAAGGCGCGCTGCACCACCCTGAGGGCAACTTCCCGACAGGCGTTCCCGCACATGACCCGCTCCCTGCTCCGCCCCGCGTCGCTCGCCCTGCTGCTGTCCGGCCTCGCGGTTGCGCCGCTGGCGCTGGCCCATCCCAGCCTGGTGCGTTCGACGCCAGCGGCCGATGCCAGCGTGGCCCCGGCCAGCCAGATCGAACTGCAGTTCAGTGAGAAGGTGATGCCGCGTGCCACCCGCATCGAACTGAGCATGGACCATGGCCGCATGAAGATGGCCATGCCCACCACCGCACAGGACATTTCCGAAGATGGCCACACGTTGCGCGCGCGTTTCGCCAAGCCGCTGCCCGCAGGCAGTTACGCACTGCAATGGCGCGCGGTCGGTCAGGACAGTCATCCGATCACCGGCAGCTACCGCTTCACCGTGAAGTAGGACGACGGTCGTGGCCGAGCTCTCACCGTACGCGCTGCGGCTGGCGTTGTACCTGGTGCTGATGCTGCTGTTCGGGCGGATGCTGTTCGTCCGCCCCGGACTGCCGCGTGGCGTATCGCTGGCGCTCGCCGTGGTTGCGCTGGTGCTGGTCGGCACCGATACGGTGACCCGATTGTCCAGCGTGCTTGGCATATCACCGCTCGACATCGATGGCGAGACGGCGCGTTGGTTTCTTACCGGTACGCCGGTGGGTGAGGCGGGGTTGCTGCGCATCCTGGCCCTGCTGGCAATACTGCCGCTGCTGGCAGTCAATCGCCCGGTGAAGGGCCTGCGCCGTCTGGCGCTGCTGGCACTCGCGGCGGCAACTCTGGCCAGCCTCGCCTGGAATGGTCACGCTGCCGCCGGTGATGGATTCGGCGGGACGTTGCGGCTGGCGGCCGGCATCGTACACCTGCTGGCCGCCGGCGCCTGGGTCGGTGCGATCGCCGCCATCCTGCAGCTGGCGCTGCGTCCACAGGGCCTGCGCCTGCGCGAACGCACCCATGAACTGTGGCAGGCCGCGCACCGCTTCGCCCTGCCCGGCACGATCATCGTCGCCCTGCTGGCAATGACCGGCACCTATACCTATGTCGATCTCGGCGGCTCCCTGCAGACCTTGACCAACACCGCACATGGGCGTTGGCTGCTGCTCAAGCTGGCGCTGGTGGGTGGCATGCTGGGGCTGGCCGCGCTGCATCGCTGGCGGCTGGTGCCGGCGCTGGCGGTCTCCATCCGCGGCGGCTGGCAACCCAGGCCGCTGCGCTCACTTCGCCACAGCCTGGCCTGCGAATCGGTGCTGGCGCTGCTGGTGCTGGCCTGCGTGGCGGTGCTCGGCACGCTGGACCCATTGGCATGACTCATCCGTTCCAGCACGGGCCCAAGCTGCGATGATGGGCACACCATGAAACTGCTGATCGTCGAAGACGAACCCAAGACCGGCAACTACCTGCGCCAGGGCCTGATCGAAGCCGGCTACGTGGTCGATCTCGCCTGCAACGGCGTCGACGGGCTGCACCTGGCCGGCAGCGGCGAGTACCAGCTGGTCATCCTCGACGTGATGCTGCCCGGCCTGGATGGCTGGAACGTGCTATCACAGCTGCGCGAGGCCGGATGGCAGGTGCCGGTGCTATTCCTGACCGCGCGCAGCAGCATCGCCGACCGCGTTCAGGGCCTGGAGCTGGGCGCGGATGACTACCTGGCCAAGCCGTTCGCCTTTGCCGAACTGCTGGCGCGCGTGCGCACCCTGCTGCGTCGCGGCCAGGCCGTGCCGCAGGCCGAACGCATCGTCATTGCCGACCTGGTGGTGGATACCCTGCGCCGCCGGGTGGAACGCGGCGGCCAGCGCATCTCCCTCAGCCAGAAGGAGTACACCCTGCTGGAGCTGCTGGCGCGCCGCCGTGGCGAAGTGTTGCCGCGCTCGCTGATCGCCTCGCAGGTATGGGACATGAACTTCGACAGCGACACCAACGTGATCGACGTGGCGATCCGCCGCCTGCGCGCGAAGATCGACGACGACTTCGACGCCAAGCTGATCGTCACCGTACGCGGCATGGGCTATGTGCTGGAGGCGCCGGACGACGGTGCAGTGCACAGCGGATGAGCCTGCGTCGCTCCATCGCGGTACGGCTGACGCTGCTGTTCGCCACCGTGGCCACGCTGGTATTGGCCGCATTGGGGGTGGCGATCTATGTCAGCGCCCGCCACGACCTGGTGGCCCAGGACTTCAGCGAACTGGAGAACAAGGTTGCGTTGATCCGTGACCTGGCCGGCAATGGACCTGCATCCGCACGCGGGCAGCGGTTGGCAGAGGCGCTGGGCCACCATCCGGATATCGCCTTCCACATTGTTGATGGGAGCGGCGCGGTGCTGTTCTCCACCGCACCGGCACTGCTGCGCGAGCATGCACGCAGCCAGCCCATCGACACCGCGCCACGGCGGCACGACTGGATCCTCGCTGATGGCCGCTGCATGCATGCCCTGCACCTGCGCCAGACGCTGGCCGACGGCAGCCAGCTGGTCATCCTGCTGGCCATCGACGACAACCGCCATGCCGATTTCCTGCAGCGGTTCCGCCATCTGCTGGCGATCGCGATCATCGGCGCCGCCGTGGCCAGCAGCCTGCTCGGCGGCTATGTGGTGCGGCGCACGCTGCGGCCGCTGCGCACGCTGGCCGATGAGGCCCGGCAGATCACCGCTGGCCGATTGCAGCGCCGCCTGAGCGCGCGCAGTGCACCAGCCGAACTGGAGCAACTGGCACAGACACTCAACGGCATGCTGGCGCGCCTGCAGCAGGACTTCGCGCGGCTGACCGAGTTCTCCGGTGATCTCGCCCACGAGCTGCGCACGCCGGTAACGAACATGCTGACCCAGGTGCAGGTGGTGCTGGCGCACCCACGCAGCAACGAGGCCTACCGCGAGACGCTGGCGTCATGCGCCGAGGAACTGCAACAGCTGGCGCAGACCGTGGGCGACCTGCTGTACCTGGCGCAGGCCGAAGCGCCGGGTGCACTGCCCTCGCGCGAGCCGGTGGCGCTGGATGCGGTGGTGGATTCGCTGCTGGAGTTCTACGACCTGCTGGCCGAGGACCGGCAGTTGACCCTGCGCCGCGAAGGGGTGGCGAGCGTGGAAGGCAACCGCTTGATGCTGCACCGGGCGATTGCCAACCTGCTGTCCAACGCGTTGAAGTACGCAGCCGTGGGCAGCGAAGTGCGGGTGCGGCTGGTCGAGGCCGATGGCGTGTGCAGGGTCAGCGTGCACAACCTTGGCACGCCGATCGCCGCCGAAGCGCTGCCGCGCCTGTTCGATCGCTTCTACCGCGGCGAACGTGGCCGCCACGAAGGTGCCGGACTGGGCCTGGCGATCACCCGCGCGATTGCACAGGCGCACGGCGGCAGCGTGAGTGTTGTGTCGGATGACACCGGCACCCTGTTCGAGCTGGTGCTGCCGAGCGTGGCCGCACGGTAGTGCCGGCCGCTGGCCGGCAACCTTGGCATATCACGCATGTTGCAGTTGCCGGCCAGCGGCCGGCACTACCTCATCTGGTCGAACACGCCGGCCACCCAATCGATGAACACCCGCAGCCGCGGCGATGGCGTGCGGTTGCGCGGGTAGACCAGGCTCAGTGGACTCGGCGTCGGCGGCGTCTCGGGCAACAGCTCCACCAACTGCCCGCGCGCGATGTATGGGTCCATCCGGTAACGCGGCGCCTGGATGATACCGAGGCCCGCCAGCGCGGCACCAAGGAACGCGTCCGCGCCGGACACACGCACCCGCGCCGGCAGCGGCACGTAGCGCACCTGCCCGCCCTGCTGGAACTCCAGAGGAATCAGCTGGCCGGTGGCGCTGGAGCGGTAGCCGACCATCTGGTGGCCGTCCTGCAGGGCATCGATGCTGTCCGGTACGCCTCTGGCCTGCAGGTAGCCCGGCGAGGCCACCGTGACCTCGCGCAGCATCGTCAACCGGCGCGCCGCCAGATCGCTATCAGCCAGCGTCCCCACCCGCAACGCCACATCCACGCCTTCGCGCAGCAGATCGACATAGCGGTCGCCTTCGCTGACGTCCAGCTCGATCTCCGGGTAGCGCTGCAGGAATTCCGCCAGGTGCGGAAACAGCAGGTGCCGGCCCAGCGTGCCGTGGACTTCGATACGCAACGGGCCGCGTGGCGGCGCGTCACGGAACGCCGCCTCGGCATCGTCCATGTCGGCGATCAAGCGCAGGCAGCGGCCATAGAAGGCCTCGCCTTCCAGGGTCGGCACCACCAACCGCGTGGTCCGGTGCAGCAGGCGCACGCCCAGCCGATTCTCCAGCGCCTTGATCGCGTCGGTCACTGTGGCCCGCGGCAGGCCGAGGTCCTCGGAGGCCCGGGTGAAGCTGCGGCGCTCGACGATACGGACGAAAGCGCGCATGGCCGTGAAGCGATCCATTATTCGGCTATCCGGATGATGTTGGCGGATTATGCATGATTATCCGGAACATGGATGTGGCGAAGATGGCCCTGCGCCACTCCGGCGTGCCCTGCTGGAAGCCACCATGACCCTCTCCCCCGCCCGCTCTGTCGCCCTGGTCACCGGCGGTTCCCGTGGCATCGGCGCGGTCATCTCCCGCCGCCTTGCCGCCGATGGCCACGCGGTCGCCATCAACTATGCGGGGCGCCGCGACGACGCCGAAGCCTTGGCGGCCGAACTCAACGCAGCCGGTGCGCAGGCCATCGCGTTGCAGGCCGATGTGGCCGATTCGCAGGCGGTCCCCGAGCTGTTCGACGCCATCGAGGCCCGTTTCGGCGGCATCGACGTGGTGGTCAACAGCGCCGGCGTATTGCAGCTGGCGCCGCTGGCCGACACCGACGACGCATTGTTCGAGCGGGTGATCGGCATCAACCTCAAGGGAGCCTTCAACGTGCTGCGCGAAAGCGCGCGACGGGTGCGCGACGGTGGCCGGCTGATCACCCTGTCCACCAGCGTGGTCGGTATCAAGCTGGAGAACTACAGCGTGTACGCGGCCAGCAAGGCAGCGGTGGAGACGATGGGCGCGATCCTCAGCAAGGAGCTGCGAGGGCGCAACATCACCGTGAACGCAGTGGCCCCCGGCCCGACAGCCACCGACCTGTTCCTGGACGGCAAGTCACCGGAACTGATCGAGCGGCTGGCGAAGATGAACCCCCTGGAGCGGCTGGGTACGCCAGATGACATCGCCGGTGCGGTTGCGTTCCTGGCAGGCACCGATGGCGGGTGGATCAATGGCCAGGTGCTGCGCGCCAATGGCGGGATGGTGTAAGGACCACCGGACTGGCTATGCTCGGCCAAACGGAGGGGGCACCCGCATGGAAAAGCCGGGCATCTGGTATCGGCTCTGGATGATCACGTTTCTGCTGGGAGGCCTATTGGCGCTGGCGACGCTGGTGCTGTGGTCCTCTCTGCGTGGCGACGTACGCAATCTGGCGATGGCGCTGATCTGGGTGCTATGGGCACTGGCCACCCTTTGCTTCTTCCTGGGTGGCATCGCCGATGGCTTTACGATCTGGGGCGTCAACCACGGCAGGAAAGTCTGGCGTGCCGACAGGCCGCGCGTTTTCTGGCTCTGCCACATCTCCACCACCGTGCTGTGCCTGAGCTGTCTAGGCATGTTGATCGTACCGATGATGATCGCCTGGCAGGGCGTGGCGCAGTAGGGCTGGCGGATCCGCTCGAGTTGTGGCGCTACTGTAGAGCCGAGCCCATGCTCGGCTGCTCTTCGCGCAGAAGCCAGAAGCAGCCGAGCATGGGCTCGGCTCTTATCTCTTCCGACTCTGGCACCTTAGGTGCCGAGAGCCCGGCGCGGACGACCGTTCGGCTCTAGGTCTTTTCGATCGCTCTGTAGCAAGGATCTCCGCGCCGGTTTCTCCCTGATCCGCCCGAACAGTTGATCGAGTTGGCGCTCGCACTGATAAGACTGGGCAAGCGGGGGGAGCTCTCGGCCCTGTCAGCCTAGCGGAGTTACCTCATGTTTGGGATCGGGATCGATGTCAGTGGTGAGAACCTGGATGTTGCCGTCCATGAACAGGCCTTTCGCCAGTTCAAGAACAGCAAACGTGGCTGGAATAGCCTGATCCGGTGGTTGCAGCAGTGGCCAGCCAAGCAGGTCGTGCTTGAGGCCAGTGGCGGCTACGAGCAAAAGGCACTGGATGCGCTGCATGAAGCAGGCCTGCCGATGGTACGAATCAATCCTGGCCGTGGCCGCAGCTT